>JAJFHC010000089.1 GCA_021775835.1 Hyphomicrobiales bacterium
AAGCATTAGTAGTTGGCCCATGGGGCCCAAGGCCCCTTTCCTTTTGCCTTTTAAGGCATAAAGCGCCGGTAGCTCAGCTGGATAGAGCACTAGACTACGAATCTAGGGGTCGGGGGTTCGAATCCTCCCCGGCGCGCCAACAAAATCAACGACTTGGAATTTGATATTTTTGGGCGTTTGCTCATGCTCCGAATAGGTCACGTTTGCATTCGATTAACGTGGGATTATCCGGGACTGAGTGGGATCTGACAGGTAACTGGAAGGGGAGGGCAATGCACTCGACCCTTTTGGAGGTTTTTTCGGACAATAGTTATTACTTGTCCGATTATCCGGTATTAGTTGGGCACGTCGGATAGACTTAGAACATCGGTCAGAAAAATTAGGGGAGACCGTTATCTCCCCAAACTCGTCACAGTTGGATCGTAAGAAGTAAGCTCCAGGCATTGTACGCAAGAAGAGTCTGCCCTTGGAACGCTAATTTGTGAGTCCGGGAATTCCGCCAAATTTCCAAACGACGGCGGCTCGCAATACATCCGCATCATAGTCAATCGTGTGAGTATGAGGTACGGCAAGTGGAAAACCGTATTTCTTATCGTTGTAGTTTCCGCGCAGATATTCGCCTCGAACGCTAAGCTGCTGGGTTAAGGCTACCTCCACCCCTGCACCGTAAACGAATCCGGTGTGCGTGTTTGAGTCCTGGCCAGAAGTTTCATTTCCGTCACTTCCAGCAAAACCGATACCAGCAGTGCCGAAGATCAAGATACGGTCAATAGCGTAACCTGCACGAACCCGAATTGTGCCAATCGTGTCTACGTCAAAATTCGTCAAGACTGTGTTGGAGTCGTCGACATCGCCAAAAGAGATATCGCCCTCAAGACCGTAGACAAAATGGTCGCTTTGGAAATTGATACCTGCCAGCAAACCGAACATTGACCCGCTGCCGTTGATGCTCGATCCAGGTGTCGTCGCAGGCGATGCACTGCCACGGCTTACGTCGGCGTCCGACCACGCCCCTCCACCGTGTAACCCTGCATAAACTCCAGCCCAGTTATGGGTATAACTTCCATCAAAAATGTCGGCAGCAGTGGCCTTGTGTCCGCCCGTAAACGCGAGAAATGTAAAGGCAAGGCTCAAACATAATTTCCTGTAATTCATATTGCCGCCTCCTTTTGAACAAATTCACCTTCTGCAAATATAGACAACTGTTACGTATCCCGGAAGATAAATGTCGAATATGTGGATAGGCGGAAAAACGGGATAGAATTCAGCAACTTCTGTACAGGAGCAATGTTTCTGCCAAATAACATCTTCAGCATTCACTCAATCCATCGTGAAAATATCCGCGAGAAGGTCAAATTTGAGTCGCCAGTTTCAAAAAAGGGAAACTAACGGAATTCAGAATCGGGCACATTGATGTCAGTTTCCGGGCAAAGCATGATGCAGGTGATACCCCAACAATGCAGCACACCGGACTGAGGGGAACAGTATCCAGCCTGTGCGCCCCTGCAGCCACGAGTATCATTGGAATTATCGTTATCGGCGGGGGGCTTGGCGAACCTGTGTTGTTGCCAACACGTGTCAATCGGAGCTACGCGCCACGATACGGCAAAAAGTCAGATCACCGGTGTCCAGGGCCTGAAGCCGTTTCATCCAGAGCTCGCCTTCTGCAAGCAAAGCGTCACCCCATTCCCCAATGGCACCATCGGTCTCGAAAGACCGCAACAGGCGTCGCCAGGCATGGAGTACATTTTCACAATAAGATTTTGTCTGGTCCTTACACGAAATCACCTTGAGACCGCATTGTTCCAGCGTTGAGGTGTAGCGCTCCAATGTCCAGGGATGTGGTGTCGTCACTTCAGAACCGGTCCATGATTTCAGCGCCTCCGAGTCCAGGCCGTCGGGCTGTGAAAGGAGGTAATCGGTGATGACAAGTCGTCCGTCATCGCGAAGACCTTTGGCTGCGGCCGTCAACAGTTTGATTTTTTCGGAAACGGCAAAAAGCCGCTCACGCGTATAGATCAAGTGAAACTTGTTGTCCGTTATGTGGGAAACTTTCTCTAGGTCCACGTCTTCGATGGGAAGCCGGTCACTCAGGTTGCACTGTTGAACCATCCGGCGTGCTTGATCGGCCAACGCCGCATTCGGTTCCAGCGCGTTCATCCAGAGGTTATGGTCCTGCACCAGAAGCAGCGCGGTTCCGCCCAGCCCTGCCGTCAGGTCCAGCACAGGCTGGCGTGAGTTGATATTGAACTCCTTAAACAGTTTGCGGGTAGCCTCTGGACCTCCGGGTTCAAGAAAGCCACCGCCCCATAATTCGTTGCGCACGGCAGTGAATTGTTCCGGCGATGACAGATCTTGTGTTTCAACATCGGTGTCCTGCGGTTGTTCAGTCACACCTGAAATGGGTTCAGTTTTGCCATGCCACCAATTGGAGAGGTGTTGGCGCGCTGAAATTTCTTTCTCCGCAAGGCCCGTCATAGAAGTGTCATTCCAAAAAGCTGCATTCAACCAAATGCCTCTTCGGCAGGGCATTTCCGCGAAATTAAACAGAACACCGTTAAGTTGTGGTTTATGACGCCTAAACGGTATGGTGGTGGCGTCGTGATGCCCCGCCTCAACATTTTGCGTCAACGCTTTGTGTTCGAAACGTGCAATCCTGCCGAAGATATCGGAAAGGTCACTTGGCAGGCCGTCGGTGTCATCGACAGGGTGAAGGACTTTGTCTCTGTCGATAGAGGCAGTTTTCACGCCTCCATCCAATCAGGTACTCTCCAGAATTCCAATTGACGTTGGCGACGGCAGCAGGGCACCCACAAATTGACCATTACCCACCAGACCCCCATCCTGTTCCACCATCGCGCGCGCCTGCCCGCCATTATGGCCGGCGTCCTCATCTGTCTTGTCGTCGGGTTCGCCTGGCTTTCCGACGACGCGCTCATCACCCTGCGCATGCTTCTCAATGCCGATGCCGGTTATGGCCTGACCTGGAACACAGGCGAGCGCGTGCTCGCGTTCACGCACCCGCTGTGGGCGCTCTCGGTCTATCTGGGGTTCCAGGTCACAGGCGCGTTGTTTGCCACGCTGTTTGCCCTGTCTGTCCTTTTTGCCGCGGCGGCCATCGTTGGCCTGTTGGTCGCCTGGCGTTCCTACGGCACGCCATCGCCGATGCCAGCGGTTTTGGCGTTGAGCTGCCTGATCCTTTCGAAGGCTTTTCTCGATCATGCAGCCTCCGGGCTCGAGACGCCCCTGAGCTATGCCTTGTATGGCGGTGTCTTCCTGGTCGCCCTGTCCGAAGACAGGTGGGCCGACGCGCGGTTCTTCTGGCTGTGCGTGCTGTCCGGCCTGATGGTCTTGAACCGGATGGACCTGGGGCTGCTGGTCCTGCCATTGCTGTTGCTCTCATTGCGTGAGTCCGGGAGCCGGCTGCGCCGTTTCCTGATCGGGTGTGCCGCTTTCCTGCCCGTGGTGGCCTGGCTGGTTTTCTCGCTGGTTTATTTCGGCGCGCCTTTTCCCAATACCTTCTATGCAAAGATCGGTGCGGGCATCCCGCGCACCGAATTGCTGGCAGTAGCCGGTCACTATTTTTACCTCCAGATCCGCGACGACCTGCCGTCGGTGATTGTCCTGGCCATGATGGTGGTGTGCTACCGGCTGACCCCACATCCCCCTGTCCGGGCAATGATCGTCGGTGTAATTCTCTACCTGCTCTACATCGTCTGGATCGGTGGCGATTTCATGCAGGGACGTTACTTTGCCGTGCCGGTCTATGCAGCAGCAATGGTCATTGCCACCACGCCGTTGTCATCGCGTATGGCCCGCGGCGTGATGCTGGCCGTTGTCGTCACGGCAACGCTCGGCGCGTCCCCTGTCGCCGGCCTTCGCGTACTTGTCTTTGACCGGGAGCACAGCATCACCAATGCGGCCAGTGGCATTGTCGATGAGCGTCGGTATTACAGGCGCCAGGAACAGGGCTTCCTCCTGATGCTCCTGAGAGGCCGCACACCCAAAATGCATACCGACTGGACGACCAGGCCTGGCCAACCGGCACCGGTATACGTCACGTGCGGCGGGCTCGGCGCTTACGGGCTGCAGTTCGGACCTCAAGTGTCCTTCATCGATCAGTGCGCCCTGAACGACGCCTTCGTCAGCCGGTTGCCGGCGCTTTATCCGGCCCCGGAGTATTCTCCCGGTGGTGTCGCGGATCACTTTTCCACAAGGGGCTGGCGCATCGGCCATCTGACGCGCGGATTTCCGGCCGCGTATCTGGCTTTCATGCAGGCCTACCGGCAGGAGTTTTCGGGCAATGCCGGTGTCCCACCTGCCGACGGCATTGGACGGTCCCTGAAGAATATCGGCCGCACGACGCTGGTCGACGATCCCGCGACGAGTGCGCTGTTTGTGGATGTGCGCCGGGTAATCGCCGGTCCTGTCTGGAGCCGCGAACGGTTTGCAGCGATCTGGCGGCTGAACACCGGGGCCTATGGAACGATTGCACGCGAAACGCTGACCACCAGTCAACAATTGTTGTCCCGGCCCAATGCCGTGGACCTGTTCGCGAAAAGCACGTTTCCGGCGCGATCGGTTGCCGGACAATTGACCGACGCCTCCGTACCGGAAACCCCGGACGGCAGTTCTGCGCGTGACGGTTTGAAGATCGCCGGTCCTGTCGTCGTTCGCCTGAGGGCGCCGGTGACAACGGACTGCGTCACAGTACCCTTGGCCGGCAATGACGTTTATTATGTCAGGATTTCAGGAGGCGATGGCGAGGCCGCGACGCTGACCGGCGGTATCTCCGATCCCCTCATGCGGGACCGGAAGGTCCTCCTGGGCCGCCCCATGGAGGTTCGAGCCATCGATGTTCATCCGGTGATCGGCTATACGCTCTTCACAATCGGCCGCCCAAGGCCCGTTTGCGACGATTGAGGTGGGAGACAATTCCGCCAACTCGTCTTGACGATGTTCGCAGCCTCATCCCGTCCGGATCATCGCCGCGGCTTTTTCCGCAATCATCAAGCTTGCCGCATTGGTGTTGGCCGACGGCATGGTCGGCATGATCGAGGCGTCGATCACGCGTAAATTCTCAAGGCCGCGCACACGCAGTTCGTGGTCGACAACAGCGGTCGGATCGCCTTCCGGCCCCATCCGGCAGGTGCCCATCATGTGAAACACGGTTGTGCCGCGCTGGCGTGCCGTGTCGAGCAGTTCGTCGTCGGTAACCACGCTGTCGCCGGGATAGATCTCACCGTCGAAATACGGTTCCATCGGCTTGGTGCGCAAAAGCTGGCGTGCCATCTTGAGGCCCGCGAGCAGGACACGCCGGTCGCTTTCCTCGCCCAGGTAGTTGGCATCGATCACCGGCTTGTCGAACGGGTCGATCGACCTGACGCGCACGGAGCCTAGGCTGTCCGGCCGCTGCTGCCAGGCGGCGATCGTCATTCCCGGCCGGTCGTCGAGCGTGCTCTGGTGACCTTCCTTGTAACTCGCCGGCATGAACGTGATTTGCAGGTCGTTGATGTCGAGGGCCGGGTCCGACCGGGCGAATGCATAACAGACGGTCGAGGCGATCCCCAGGACGGACGGCCGTTTCAACGCCCATTTGACCGCTTCCGCCGCCATGCGCCAGCCGTGCACGCGCTCGTTCAGTGTGTCGGAGTTTTTTACCCGGGCAGTGAAGCGCGGCGTGAAATGATCGCGCAGGTTCTCGCCGACACCCGGCAAAGCGTGACGGGTGTCGATGCCCAGTCCCGACAGGTGCTCCGGGCAGCCGACGCCGGCCAGTTGCAGAAGTTGTGGCGAGTTGATGACACCGCCGCACAGCAGAACTTCGGCATGTGCGCAGACCTCCATGATCTCGCCGCCACGCCCGCCATAAGAATACCTGACGCCGGTGCAGCGCCGGCCGTCGAACACGAGATCCGTCACGTGGGCGCTGGTGCGCACGTCGAGGTTTCCGCGGTTGCGGATCGGGGTCAGAAACGCCTTTGCCGAACTCTGCCGCCGGCCATCGACGATGGTGCGCTGGGTGTACGACGTGCCTTCCTGGATCCGGCCGTTGTAATCCGGGTTGCGGGGAATGCCCATAGTCTCCGCCCCGTCCAGAAACGCGTCGACCAGGGGGTGGCGCCAGTCGGTGGGGGTCACCCGTAGCGGCCCGTCGCGGCCCCGCCGGTCGTCGGGGTCTTCGCCCGAGTAGGTTTCGAGGCTCTTGAAATAGGGCAGCACATCCGCATAGCCCCAGCCCGCATTGCCCCGTTGCGCCCAGTGATCGAAATCGCCCGGCGTGCCGCGATTGAAGATGCAGCCATTGATCGACGACGACCCGCCCAGCGTCTTGCCCCGGGGGATAGGCACACTCCGGCCGCCGGTCCATTCCGACGGCTCGGTCTCATAGAGCCAGTTATAGGTCGGGTCCTTCATCAGCTTCATCCAGCCGACCGGCATGTGGATCAGCGGATTCCAGTCCGGCGGCCCGGCCTCGAGGACACAGACCCGGATACCCGGATCCGCCGTCAGCCGGTTGGCGAGAACGCATCCCGCTGATCCGGCGCCGATGATGATGTAGTCGAAGGGGTCGGTCATGGGGTTTTGGGTGAATGTACTTGTAAGGACTGTGGGTCCCGTAGATTAGCGTTACCGGTCAGGATTGACTATGCGGGAAATCCAGTTTCGGCGAGTGGCAGCATTCGGAACCGCAAATTAGAAAGATTGCGGTCCCAGATACATTTTCGATAGCAACACGCATCGTCATTGCGATGCCGCTAAGGTGCAGTTTTGAATGACCTGGGCACACCGTTTGAGTCTATCGGTTTCCGCTTTAATGGACCGGGTATTCCGGTCGCGCCAACATCGAACCTGGATGTCTTTTGACTACCTGCTCCCAAGGTCAGAATCCAATCACGGACACCAGGAATGACCGTCACGGCCCGAGCACCCAATTTTGGAGCACAATTCGGATCATTGCCACCTGAAGACTGCTCCGCTCCTATAACGCACCACGATTTGTTGTGATTGTTAGGGCCTATCCTGACAGATGTTGAATTGAGGCGGAGGTTGCTTCCATCTGTTTTTGCAGCGGATGAATGATACTGATTCAGCCAGATATCACCGTTACTGCTCACGTTGAAACGGAGACCAACGCTATGTCCGATTGCGAGCGCGTAACCTCCGGCTGCACCGACACGGTCAATACCGGGAATGACGACGACGGATTTTCGGCCGCGGCTGTATTCCGGATTTTCACCAGATACGGTCACACCGGCCACGGTCCACATTCCCGGATAGGTTCTGGGGTCTATAGTGATCGTCGTGTTGCGGAAAGTGAGCCGCCGAACACCGCCGGTTGCTGAATCTGCGTGATGGCCGTTGAGTGTAACAGATTCGTCGTATTCGACATTGAATCGGAACGATGTGCCGTGCGAGATCGTAAGTTCGTATCCCCCGTCCCGACTGGCTGAGGTAACTCCTTTGATCAGCGTGACATTGTTTGAGGTTCTTGACCAGGCGTTGGAAGCATTCTCTGCATTTTGTACCCACCAATGTCCGCGATACGCGCCACGGTCGACTGCAATGGTTGTGGTTTCGAGCGAGACAACATTCTGCCGGCACTTCAACCCACTTCCAGCCGTGCACTCGACTTCGCCCCCGACGGTTTTGAAATTGATGTCAGCGCCGGGTGCAATTATGAATCTATAGGAGGCATCTGGCTCGAGCATTAGGCACGGCTCGTCTCCTTGATGTGCTGATGTGAGCCCAGTGTCCTCGTTCATGACTTTGTAGATGCCAGCATATCCATTTGACACAATCTCACCGTCACAACCATCAGCGAACGAAGATTGAGTAGTTACAAAAAAAACCAGAGCAAAAAGTATTATTAATCTCATATCCCCAACCCCATTCTTTTCAATAGACTGTCATGATGAAGATGTCTCGTCAATAAAAGCGACAGAACCTATGCGAGTACGAATAGAGTCATGTTGCGAACGATTTACAACTGCACGTTCCTCAACCGAAGTCCCCCCATCACATTTCTGTGTCCCCCCGTCTTCCAACGCCGCCCGTCCTGCTTTATGCTCCACGCCTCGGGGAGACGCCCGCAAATTCTCATAACAAAATCAGACAGGGAGAAATTACTGATGCTGAAATCTGTTCTCATGGCCGGCGCGGCCAGTCTTGTGGTGCTGGCCAGTGCCGCCACGGCGATTGCCGATGGTCACTCAAAGCAGTGCACCAATGACGTGTGGAAAAAAGTCATGGCGGCCGGCAAGGTCGTCGTCGGCGTCAAGGCCGACTACAAGCCCTGGGGCTTCAGGGACTCCAGCGGCAAGATCGTCGGCATGGAAATCGATATCGCCCAGGCCGCAGCCGACGCCATGGGTGTCGAGCTCGAAGTCGTGGCTGTCCAGTCGTCCAACCGCATGCAGTTCCTGGAACAGGGCAAGATCAACATGATGATCGCCACCATGTCCGACCGCCCCGACCGTCGCAAGATCGTCGGCATCACCCAGCCGAACTACTACACCTCAGGCACCAACATCATGGCGCCCAAGGCTCTGGGCTTCAAGAAGTGGGACGACCTCAAGGGCAAGCCGGTGTGCGGTAAGCAGGGCGCTTTCTACAACAAGGTCGTAACCGAGCGTTACGGTGTCAAAGTCGTCGCCTTCACGGGCAACGCCGAAGCCAAGCAGGCCCTGCGCGACAAGAAATGCGTTGCCTGGGTCTATGACGACTCCTCGATCGGTTCGGATCTTTCTTCCGGTAATTTCGACGATTTCGAAATGCCGCTCAATTCCGAAGACGACAACCCCTGGGGTCTGGCCGTGCCGTTGGCGGAAAAGAACTGCGTGTTCGGAAACTTCATGTCGGGTCTTACCTTCAACATGCACCAGTCGGGCAAGATGATCGAACTTGAAAAGAAATGGGGCATCAAGGCCACCAAATACCTGGTCGACCAGAACGCCTCGTTCAAGGACTGGCTCGCGGGCAAGTAACCGCCATCTCACGTTTGTACTGAAAGTCGGGGCATTCTCATGATCAGGATGCCCCGATGTTACGCGGCGACAGGGCAGGTCTTGGGGATGTTTTTGAATGCTTGAAGCCTTTACGGAGTTTTTCCGTCAGGTGGCGGAAGACTATCCGCGCTGGAACTTTATCTTCTTTCATGACGCCCGTCAGTGGGCGCGGATCGTCAGCGGCTTCCAGTACACCGTCCTGTTGTCGATCGCGTGTGTCATTTTCTCGGTCATCATCGGCGTCGCCGGCGCCTGGTTGCAGGGCTCGTCGAGCAGGCTGACCAGAAACGTCGTGCAGGGCTACATCCAGTTCTTCCGTAACACCCCCCCGTTCGTCCAGTTGTTGTTTTTCTATTTCGCCCTGGGACAGTTCACGCCGTCCATCACCGGTGACGACGGCTGGACCGAAACCGCCCTGATCTCCAATGTCGGTTGGGCCATCATATCGCTGTCGTTTTTTGCCGGCGCCTTCAACGTCGAGATTTTCCGATCCGGCATCGAGGCGGTGCCGGAGTCGACTGTGGAGGCCGCCGAGGCCTTGGGCTTCACAAGGCTGCAGATCTACAAGGAAATCGTCCTGCCGCTCGCCTTCCGCGTGTCGCTGCCGTCGCTTAACAACAATCTCGTCAACCTCGTAAAGACCACGACCCAGGCCATCGGCATCGCCGTGCCGGAGTTGCTCTATGAAAGCGTCGGCATCTGGAATGACTACCCGAGTGCGCTCTACCCCACCATGCTGATGCTGTTTGTCTCCTTCATCGCCCTGGTCGGCGTTCTGGTCTTCGGCATGAACCGCTGGGAAAAGAACTTGCGCATTCCAGGATACGGGGGCTGAACCGATGGCATTTCGATCTGTTCCCGGCGTCAATGCCAAACCCACCACCGACCTGCCGGTCCTGCTGCCCGTCGATCCGGCCCGGGTGAGGGTCAACGACCCTGTCGGTTTCTCCCGCTGGCTGGCCAGCCTGCCGGCGTGGACCTGGGGCGTGCTCATCGCCGGCATTGTCCTGTGGCCGGCCGTGTCGCTTGCCGCCTCCAACTACACCTACGCCCTGGCGACCACGGCACTGGTCAAATGGCTGCCGTTTCTGGTCGCCAGCGGATTTTTCTTCAACGTCGTCATCTCCCTGTTCACCATGCTGATCGGCACCGTCTCCGGTGTGGTCCTGGGGCTGGCGCAGATATCGCCCAACGTGGCCATCCGCCTGCCGGCCAAGTTCATTACCCAGACCTTCCGCAATTCCCCCTGGCTGGTGCTCTTGTTCATCGTGCTGCTGGCCTTTCCGTTCGAGGTGACGATCGGTTCGCTTGTCATCTCAATCCCTGATTGGGCGAAGGCGGTTGTCGGCCTGTCCCTGCCGATCATGGCGAACATTTCGGAAGTCGTGCGCGGCGCCATCCAGTCGGTTCACGACGGCCAGTGGGAGGCCGCGGAATCGCTGGGCTATTCGCGCCACCAGACTCTGTGGCGCATCATCCTGCCGCAATGTTTCAAGCGCATGATCCCGCCCTGGATGAACTGGTACGCGATCCTGACCATGGCGACGCCGCTGTGTTCGCTGCTCGGCGTCGAGGAGCTGATCACCCTCAGCCGTCAGGCGATTGAGGCCGAGGACAACCACCCCGAACTGCTGGTCCCGTTCTACAGTTTCGCGCTTTTGATTTTCTTTGCCTATTGCTACCCGATTGCCCGCATGACGATTGCGCTTGAAAAGCGCTTTGCGGTGAAACTATGAGGAATTCTTGATGTCGCAATCCGCTTGGAGTCCCGATCAGCCAATCATATCGATCAAGGACGTGCACAAGTCCTTCGGCGACCTTGAAGTCCTGAAGGGCGTTTCGCTCGACGTCATGAAAGGTGAGGTCATCTGCATCATCGGACCGTCAGGGTCCGGCAAGTCGACGCTCATCCGCTGCATCAATGCCCTCAACGACATCCAGGCGGGTTCGATCACGGTCGAAGGCCAGGAGGTCCACGACCCCAATCTCAACAAGCTCGACCTGCGCCAGAAAGTCGGCATGGTTTTCCAGCAGTATAATCTTTTCCCTCACAAGACGGCGCTGGAAAACATCATGATGGCGCCGGTCCTGGTCCTGAAGGAGCCCAAGGACGAAGTTGAAAAACGTGCCCGCGAGCTGATCCGGAAAGTCCGCCTTGAGGGCAAGGAGAGCAGTTATCCAGGCGAATTGTCAGGCGGGCAGCAACAGCGTGTGGCGATTGCCCGGTCGCTTGCCATGCGCCCGGATGTCATGCTGTTCGACGAGGTGACGGCCGCCCTCGATCCGGAAACCGTCAAGGAGGTCCTGGTCACCATCAAGGACCTGGCCCAGGACGGCATGACCTGCATCCTGGTGACCCACGAAATGGGTTTTGCCCGTGAGATTGCCGACCATATCTACTTCACGGACCGGGGCGTCATTGTCGAGCACGGCGCTCCTGACACATTCTTTGACAGCGCCAGCGATCCCCGGACCAAGGAGTTCCTGAGCCAGATATTGTAGACGCCTACTCCTGCGGCGCTTCGGAGCTCAGCAGGTCGTCTTCCTGGCCGGAGCGGGCGCGCTCCTCCTCGACCCTTTCCACCACGGCCACCTCTGCCGAGGCGTCGCCCACATGAGCGTCTTCGCGCGGCGGCTGGATCGGTTCCGGGTGATCGGGACGGGTTTGGGCAGGAACGCCTGCGGGTAGAGCTGCGTCGCCATGAATATTCAGGCGAAAGGCTGGTTCGGGCAGCGAAAAACCCGCAGCCTCGAGCGCACGCTTGGTCAGGCGGATCGACTCGCTGCGCGCCTTGGTGAAGCTGGTTTTCCGCTGGTCGACCCAGCCTGAGAACGACAGCGCCACATTGGAGTCGCCAATATCGGCGATCCAGCCCGAAGGTTCGGGGTCATCCAATGTGAAGTCGAACCCTTTCAGGGTTTCAAGAACCAGATCAAGCGCCTCGCGCAGGTTGCAGTCC
Organism: Hyphomicrobiales bacterium; assembly: GCA_021775835.1. Next base: position 11,969 of record JAJFHC010000089.1, read on the forward strand.
GCATTGACACCAAGACTGAAGCTGAACCGGCGTTCCGGGTTGAGCGTGTAGTTGGTGATCACGCCCTTGAACACGTTTGAATTGGGGATCCGCACATGGTTGCCGTCGAATGTCAGCAGGATGGTCGCGCGCGCCGTCAGGCGGATCACATACCCTTCGAAGGCATCGATCGCCACATGATCGTTGGGCCGGAACGGCTGGCGCACGCTGAGCATGATACTGGCGATGTAGTTCTCTACCGTGTCGCGCACGGCAAAGCCTACCGCCAGGCCGACGATGCCGGCCGCCCCGAGCATGGTGCCGAGCAGGGCGGTGGCACCGAGCAGGTCGAGCGCCACCACAAGCCCGGCGGCGCCGAAACTGATCTTCACGATCTGGCGGTAGAGATCGGCGACAAAACCGTTGGGCGCCATCGCATCCCACGGCCAGCTCAGCCGGGCGAGCAGCCAGCCGGCGCCGACAAAGATCAGAAAGGCCACCGCCGCCACGGCGATCAGCGGCGCCAGCGCGATCATCTGGGCGAGGCGGTCGAGGAACCGGTTCCAGGCGGGCGTCAGGCGTTCACGCAGGGAGGTTGCCTGGGCAAGCTGGTTCTTGACCGTGACCACACCCTCCACCCGGGCGGCCAGGGTCGCGGCTTCTTCAATGGCTTCGGCGGTCAGCACGGTGCCCCGCAGGCGCACGACGCCGGCATCGACTGATACCTGAACCCGCCGGAGATGGTTGATCTCTTCGAAAATGTTGAGAATCCGCCGCTCGATGGCCAGGTCCGCGACCACATCGGTTTCCACCGTGATCGTGGTCTTGGTTTCGCCGTTGGTGGGCGCCGTTTCCTGGGCGTAGCCAGCGTGGGGCTGGGCCAGAAGAAACAGGCAAAACAGCAGCCACAGCAGTACTTTCAAACCGCCATTGGGCCCTTTGCAGGCGACGTCACGAAACCCGGATTTAAGCAGCATGGATGAACTTTGCACCAAGATGACCGTCCTGCGTCCTACATCAGACTGATTCTGGGCTGATCGGCAAGTCGAAGTTCGTTTGCATCTGTTCAGCCTTTTGGGCAGGCTGGCGCAGCATCCGGATCTCCAAAGGCATCGCAAGGAAGGCCGCCACATGCGCAAACTGCAGTCCCAGGGCGTTCATCACATCACCCTCAACGGCGCGGACCGCCAGACATCGATCGATTTCTGGGAGGGCGTGCTCGGCATGCCGTTCGTGTTCGAACAGCCCAATCTCGACCGGCCCGATCAGAACCACTTGTATTTCGATCCGGGCGACGGCCGGCTGATCACCATATTCACCGACGAGACCCGCGCACCGGACGCCGCCAAGAACCCCAACGACATCGGCAACCTCCACCACCTGGCGTTTTCGGTGTCACGGGCAACCTACACCCAGGCAGTGGCCCGCCTTGACGAGCGCGGCCTCACCCACTCGGGTGAAATCGACCGCGGCTTCATGGACTCGATCTATTTTCGCGAACCGCTCGGACAGTTGATCGAGTTGGCCAGCTACAAGTTTGAGCCGCCGGGCGGCATGACCCATGCCGACGTCCTCCACACCGCGCACAAGCTGCGCCTGGAGCGCGGCGACTACAACATCGCCGACGAACATCTGGCCGACGCCATCGAGATGCTGACCGCAGACACCACCGGCAGCCTGTCGCGCGTAAAGGACGAGAGTTAGGGGCGGGAAGGCGCTCGGGTAACGGCCTACAAAAATGTCATCCGCGGGCTCGACGCGAGGACATCCGACAGGCTCTGCGCGGCAGTTTATGTTGGCCAAGAACCGCGGAACCCACTAGCCTCCCAGCCACACCTCCTTCAGGCCGATCCCGTACTGTGACAGCACTGACATCCCTTTGGCGCACCTTGCCACCCGTGACCCGCGCCGTTGCGCTGATGGCGATCTCCACCATCTTCATCGCCGGCATGCACGCCATCATCCGCCACGTCTCAAGCGATCTGCACCCGATCCAGATCGCCTTCTTCAGGAATCTGTTCGGCCTGCTCGTCTTCATCCCCTGGTTCTTCAAATACGGCATCGAACCACTGCGCACCAAACGCCTGCCCATGCACGCTCTGCGCGCCGGGCTCAACATCCTGGCCATGTTCGCCTTCTTCTATGCGCTCTCCATCGCGCCGATCGCCGAGGTCACGGCCTTGGGCTTCACCGCCCCGATCTTCGCCACGCTCCTGAGCATTCTGCTGTTGCGCGAAAAGATCCGGTTCCGGCGCTGGGCAGCGATTGCCGTGGGCTTCATCGGCACCCTTGTGATCCTGCGGCCGGGCGCCCAGGCGATTGAGCCCGGCGCCCTGCTGGTGCTGGGCTCCGCCCTGTTGTGGGGCACCACTCTGATTGTCATCAAGCATCTGGGGCGCACCGAATCGAGCATCACGATCACGCTCTACATGAGCCTTCTGCTGGCCTTGCTGTCGTTCATCCCCGCCCTGTTTGTCTGGAAGACACCGTCACTGGAAGTGTTCGGGTGGCTCGCCGTGATCGGCATCAGCGGCAACATCGGCCAGATCGCCATCGCCCAGTCGCTCAAGATGGCCGACGCCGGCGTCGTCATGCCGCTCGATTTCCTCAAGCTGGTCTGGGCCTCGCTGTTCGGCTACTTCCTGTTCGGCGAGGGCCTCGATGCCTTCGTCTGGCTTGGCGGCCTGATTGTCCTGGCCAGTAGCAGCTACATCGCCTACCGCGAAAGCAGACGAGGCAAGAAACTGGTGGCGCCACCGCCGGAGTGATCTGACCACCGCCGGCACCTCAACGGTTTCCCAGACACTACAAAGCGTAATCCGAACCACCCCTCCCGTTTCCCGGGCGCCCGCAAGGGCGAGCCGGGATCTTACCAAACGCAGACTTCAGAGATTGGAACGGTCCCGGTTCAGCGATGCAGCACTGACGTGCCGCATCGCGCCCGGGAAACGAACAGAACGGTAATTCTACCGGCGCGCAGCACGGACACGGAAACGTTGAATGAAGTCCAGGTAGTCCGGTACGTTATGAAAAACTGTCGTTCGCCGGCGCTTGACGTCCCGCAATCCGGCCATCGCCTGGCCGCCGAGCCACAACTCCGTTTCTGCGGCAAGTTCTGACGTGACCTCCGATATCCGTTCTTCAAGCACGGTCCGGGGCAGAAGTGTCGAACTCAGGCACACCACATCGGCTCCCAGAGACTTTGCCGCTGTCGCAATGGATTTTGCCGGCAGTTGTGCGCCAAGATAAAGCGCCCGCACGTTGCATGACTGGGCCAGTATGGCAGCAGTGAGCGCCCCCAACTCGTGCAATTCTCCTTCAGGAGTCGTGAAAATCGCGACGCCTTTTGTGTCAGACGTTCCTGTAAAGCGTAAGCCCTGGCCCAGGAGCGTGCGGATCAGGGACGATACGTAATGCTCCGCTTCAACGGACAACTGGCCCTGTACCCACAAGTCCCCGACCCTGGCCATGAGGGGGACGACAATGCAGCGGGCAAATTTGACCGGTCCCAGTGAGGCAAAGTGGGTCGACAAACGGTTCTCGATTGCGTTGGTGTCCAGCGAACTGGCCGCGCTCAAGATGTCGTCGAGGGAGAATATCTCGTCGGGACAGCACTCGAGCGAAATCTGCTTCAATGTCTCCGGATCAAGTGACGCAAGCTTGCCGATGCGGTGCCCGGCGCCTGTGCATTTGCCCAGCAATTGCAGATATCGCACCTCCTGGTCCGAATAGACCCGGGTGGCGTTGTTACCCCGCTTCGGGCGGACGATGTCGTAGCGCCGTTCCCAGGCATGCAACACCTGTTTGGACAAGCCGGTTAGCCCGGTGACGTCGCGCAGGTCATACTCAAACCTGTCTGAAATTATGTCCATCATTGTTCCACGATGGCGTCTCCAAAGGTGAACACGCCCCGCCTGTATTGAGTAACCAACATTGAAGGTAAACCAACCAGCACCCCGAAATCAAAGCGGAATGCGGTGGGCTATGTTTGTATACGTTTAAGATATACACCGTTATGTATATGTTAAGGGTATGCAACTATTCAAAGTATCGGACTGAGTGGACGGTCGGACCGGTTTCGGCTGCTGGGGAAAAATTGTGTCGGAGAAGGACGGCGTCGCCAGGCGTTGGGCCACGCTCCGCCAACTGCGAGGCACAATCATGATACTAGGGACATTTGCAAGGTTTTCGCGGCTTTCAACGAAGCTGCCACTCTTTATGGTCGGGCTGGCCCTGCTCGTCGCCAGTGCGGTCGGTATGGCGGCGTTTGTCACTGCGCAAAAGAATTCGCAAGACATGATCGAGGCTCGGATGGGCGCGCTGTTGCAGGCGAAGAGCCACGAGCTCGAATTGTACCTCACGGGCATTGAACAGGATCTGCGTGTGGTTTCGGAAAACCCGACAGTGATAGAAGCGATTCATGCATTCGACACAGCTTGGGATACGCTGGGATCGGGTCAAGGCGAGCTCCTGCAAAAGGCTTACATTGAAGACAACCCTCACCCTCTGGGCGAGAAGGAAAAGCTCGATACCTCAACGACGGCGGGTGGCTACGACGCGGTTCATGGTCAATATCATCCCTGGTTGCGTAAATTGTTGAAAGAGCGTCAGTATTACGACATCTTCCTGTTCGATCTGGACGGCAACCTGGTCTACACGGTCTTCAAGGAACTCGACTACGCAACCAATCTGAACAGGGGAAAATACAAGAATACCGATCTCGGCAACGCCTTCCGGGCCGCAGCCGACAGCTCAGCAAAGGGATCGATCTCCTTTTTCGATTTCAAGCCTTATGCGCCATCCCACGGTGCGCCGGCAAGTTTCATGTCGACCCCTATTTTCGATGGCGACCGCAAGGTGGGCGTGCTGGTGTTCCAGATGCCGATCGACGTCCTGAATGAATTGATGTCCAGCGCCAAAGGTTTGGGTACGACCGGAGAGGTCATGATTGTCGGCGCCGACAATCTGATGCGCAATGACTCGTTGTTCACCAAGGACAACGACATTCTGAAGACATCCATTGAAAATTCCGCCGTTTCATCGGCGATCGGTGGTTCATCCGGTCAGACGATTGCCACCGGTTATCGCAACCTGGAACTGGACTTCGTGGCGATGCCGTTTGTCTATCAAGGGACGAAATGGGCACTGGTCGCAGCTCAGGATACTGCCGAAATCAACGCGCCAGTCATATCAATGGGACAGAAGATTCTGCTGATTACATTGGTCATGATAGCCATTTCCGGAGCGGTCGGACTTTTCCTGTCGCGTTCCATTACCCGCCGGATTGTCGCCCTGGTGGGCACCATGACCAAGCTTGCGCAAGGTGACACTGACGTGGAACTTGCCGTCGATGACCGCCAGGACGAAATCGGCGACATGAGTCGCACCGTCACGATCTTCCGTGACAACGCACTCGAGCGTGCAAAATTGCAGTACGAGAACGACCGCAACAGCGAGGCCGGGCGGGACCGGGAACATCGGGTCGATGCCCTCATTGCACAATTCAAGAGCGCAATTGCGGTATCCATCGGCGAACTGGGATCCAACTCGGTTCAGATGAAAGACACTGTGGCGGCAATTTCCGATGCAGCAACGGCCACGTCGACGGAAGCCGGCAACGCCAATGCGGCATCGGATGATGCGTCCCAGAACGTTCAGGCAGTGGCTGCGGCGGCCGAGGAACTGACAGCGTCGATCGGCGAAATTTCGATGCAGATCACGGAAACCAACAACATTGTCGACCGCGCGGCTACAGCCGCTGAAGTTACCGATGCGAAAGTTGGACAGCTTTCCGGTGCGGCGCAGAAAATCGGCGAGGTCGTGTCGCTCATTGAAGACATCGCGGCCCAGACGAACCTGTTGGCACTCAATGCGACAATCGAGGCCGCCCGGGCCGGCGAGGCCGGCAAGGGCTTTGCTGTTGTCGCGTCCGAGGTCAAGAACCTCGCGACCCAGACGGCCGGCGCAACCGAAAGCATTGGTGAACAGATCAAGGAGATTCAAAGCGAGACCGATACTGCGGTCGCCGCCATCCAGGAAATCTCCGAAATCATGAAGGACGTCACGGGAAGCTCATGTGCCATTGCAGCGGCAATCGAGCAGCAAGGCGTGGCAACCGCCGAGATCTCGCGAAATGTCAATCGGGCCGCAATGAGCTCAAACACGGTCTCGGAAAGCATGAGTGGTGTCACGTCTGCAGCGTCTGAAACCGCCCATTCAATCAGTCAGATTGAGCACGCCGCTGAAGGTGTGGAAACGCAGGCAAACCAGCTTCGCTCCGTAGTAGACAAGTTTCTGGTTGAGGTGGCGGCGGCCTGACGGCAGTCAAGGTCGAACGCCTGATCAGTCCCGTACCCGTTTCCCGGTCGCCCGCAAGGGCGAGCCGGGATCTTACCAAACGCAGACTTCAGAGATTGGAACGGTCCCGGTTCAGCGATGCAGCACTGACGTGCCGCATCGCGCCCGGGAAACGGCGATCAGAACGGCGGTTCACACCGTCGGGCGCTCTGAAAAGGTAGGTCATGGAAGGGAAGGAAGCAGCGGCGCGTATAGCCTTTGGCTCGGGGGCAATATAAGCGTCTGGTACCGTTTGCCGCTGCTGTGTCTCATAGATGAGAACGATTTCACCTTTGTGCCACAACTCTTAACAAATGTTTAACATGTCCTCGCCAATCTGCAAATGAACGTGTATTTTCTCTGATGGTATTCGTCTCCGCTGGCGTCATGGGGTGACCTCAAACCGTCACAAAGACGTGGCGTAATAACGGTCAACTCACGGCGATTTGAAAACGGCGTTGGTTGAACATGGCAGGCCTCGTCGTTACGTGTGCTGAACAAATTCAAGATTGCCCTTTCAACTGACTTCAAAAAAAGGATGATATACATGCTTCGCGTTTTGACCTTGACTGCAGCACTGGCCGCCTTCTCCATGGGATCGGCAATCGCCGGCGAGCAATATGTCGATGAAACCGGCTTCGCCGTCAGCGGCTACGACGTGGTCGCCTACCACAGCCTGAAACAGAATCCGTACGGCACCCGCCAAACCCCTGCTGTACCCGGCAAGGCCGCCATCACAGCGGAATATAATGGGGCCAAATGGGCTTTCTCTTCGACTGAGAACCGTGACAAGTTTAAGGCGGATCCGGCCAAATACGCACCCCAGTTCGATGGTCATTGCGCCTACGGTATCGCCCAGGGCGGCAAGGTGCCGGCCAACCCCAACCTCTGGCGCCTCCTTGACGGCAAGCTGTTCGTCAACATCACCCCCAACGTCGTTGGCTTCTGGGAAAAAGACGTTCCCGGCAACATCAAGAAGGCCGGCAAGAAATGGGTCTCGCTCGAAGGCAAGGGCGCGTCCTCCAAGAAATGGACCGCGATCAAGGCCAATGACGGCACCTACACCACCCAGGCACCGGTTGCCAACTGAGGCGAATAATTGCAAAAAGACCGTGGCTTCGGCCACGGTCGTCCCTCACGATCATCTACAGACTTCACATCAGGAAGAGGTATCAGTCATGAAAAAACTTGCTTTCACCAGTGCCATGATCGTCGGCGCCGTTGCAACCGCCGTATCGGCCGCCAATATCGAACCCGCCGACGCCGCTGCCAAGGAAAAGTGTTTCGGCATTTCCCTGGCCGGACAGAACGATTGCGCGGCCGGCCCCGGCACGACTTGCGCAGGCACATCCGTAATCGACTACCAGGGCAACGCCTGGACGCTGGTCCCTGCCGGCGACTGCGTAAAATACGGCGATGGACAGCAGTCCGCGGAATTCAAGCTCCCTGAAGACCGCAAGGGTTCGCTTGAAGCCCTTAAGCGCGATCTTCCTCAGGAAGGCTGAGCAGGGCCCATGGCCGGTTTAGCGGAAAATATCGAACGGGCCGGCCCTCAGGGCCGGCCCCAGTCGATTCCGCCGAGCGCCGGTGTCGGGCTCAAGGCCGAGCATTACACGTCGATCCTTGAACACAAGCCGAACGTCGGCTGGTTCGAGATCCACGCCGAAAACTACATGGGCGAAGGCGGCCCGCCACACCACTATCTGGAACGGGTGCGGCGCGACTACCCGGTGTCGCTGCACGGCGTCGGCCTTTCCATAGGCTCGGCAGGCTCCCTCGACCGGGAACACCTGGCGCGGTTGAAGACCGTCAACGACCGTTACGAACCGGGACTGTTCAGCGAACACCTGGCATGGTCGACCCATGACGGCCAGTTCATGAACGATTTGCTGCCGGTGCCCTACACTTCAGAAACACTCAGCCGCTGTGCCGATCACATCGATCTGGTGCAGGAGACGCTCGGCCGCCGCATGCTGCTGGAGAACCCGTCCACCTATGTGACGTTCGAGGACAGCACCATGTCTGAAATCGAATTCCTGAACGGCCTCGTGGCGCGGACCGGATGCGGGCTGCTGCTCGATGTCAACAATGTCCATGTTTCGGCGACAAACCACGGGTATTCGGCGGAAGAATACCTCGATGAGTTTCCCATCGGCGATGTTGGCGAAATC
>JAJFHC010000090.1 GCA_021775835.1 Hyphomicrobiales bacterium
TTGTTCGGAGTCTTTGCCGCCTCAGTACGGCATTTATAACAAACATACCCTACGTCTTATCGTACGGTAAGTCCAGTTTTACTTTTTCCAGAGCCATAAATATTTACGTAATATCTACATTCTGACGTGATTTATTTTCTAAAATCGTGCAGCGGGAATGGGAAGGCACGGCGGTCATCTTACGGGTGTGCCGTCAAGAAAATCAGGGAAATGTCGGAACAGTGCCGGTGTTGCGATTGCCCGAGGTTCAATCGGCCTCGGCCGATTTGTAGAGTCGTCGGCTATCCTGCGCCATGGATGGCAATCCGATATGATCTCGACACCGTCCCATCGATAACCCGGTCCTCCACAAAGGACATGCCGAGCTTCTCCGCCACCCTGATTGACCCAAAATTCTCAGGATCGATATCGGCGACAACAGTTTCCAGGCCCACCGTCTCCAGCGCGTGCTTCAGCACCGGGGAGGCGGCTTCGGTGGCAAATCCATGCCCCCAACTCGCCTGAGTAAACCGCCAGCCGATTTCCACTTCGTCCGCCACCTCCAGGTAGGGCAGGAGCAGGATCCAGCCGAGAAACAGTCCGGGCTTGCTGCGGTTGAAAACCGACCAGTAACCAAGCCCATCGGGATAGATCTCCTCCATGCGGGAGACAACGAACGCCCGATGCTTGACCGGGTCGGCCCAAGGGCCGGGGATGAACCGCGTGACCGCGCGGTCACGGTCCATGGCGAGACAGGCCTCCATATCCGACATGGTCCGTGGACGGATTAAAAGACGGTCTGTTTCGAACGTCGGCAGCATGATGGCCTCTCCTTGATTTCACAGGTGTCTGACCGGTGCAACGCCCAGGCGACCCCGGCACAACTTGTCGATACAAGTTGCCGATGACTGGTTTCGCACCTAGACTGCCGTTCAGGATGGCAAGGAGATGCCATCGATAACCAGCGCCCGCCATATCAAAAAGTAATAGCCGGCGCTATAGTCTAGGGAGTTCCACGTGACCTTACGAAAATTCTCTGTCGCCCTCGGGCTGTCAGCGTTTATGGCGTTTACCGCCACCCAAGCGCTCCAGGCGGCAACCCCCAAAGATACTTTCGTCATTGCTCGCAACACAGCCGACATCATCAATCTCGATCCAGCTGAAGTGTTTGAATTCACCGGTGGCGAGATCATCACCAACATCTATGACCGGGTCATGACCTTCGAGCCCGATGATCTGACCAAGCTGGTTGGCGGTACAACGGAAAGTTATACCTTCAGCGACGACGGCAAGACCATCATGTTGAAAATGCGTCCGGGCATTGTCTTCCATTCCGGCAACCCGATGACGGCCGATGACGTGGCGTATTCCCTGCAGCGTGTTATCAAGCTGAAAAAGACACCGTCCTTCATCTTCACCCAGTTCGGCTGGAATGCAGACAATGTCGACAAGCTGGTCCAGGCCGTCGACGCAGAAACCGTCAAGCTGACCATAACTGAAAATTTGTCACCCGGTCTGGTTCTGAATGCCCTTTCAGCCGGCGTCGGCTCCGTCGTCGACAAGAAATTGCTGATGAGCCACGAGAAAGATGGCGACATGGGCTACGAATGGCTGAAAACCCATTCAGCCGGTTCCGGCCCCTACAGCATCAAGACCTGGAAAGCCAATGAACTGATCATCATGGAAGCTCATGAGAAGGACCGTCACGGCGCGCCTGCCATGAAGAAGGTGATCATGCGTCATGTGGCCGAAGCTTCCGCCCAGCGCCTGTTGCTGGAAAAAGGCGATGTGGATGTGGCTGAAGACCTGACATCCGATCAGATCAAGGGTCTTGAAGGCAAGCCCGGCGTGGAAATCGATACTTTCCCGCAGACAAATGTCATGTATCTGGCCTCCAATCAGAAGCATCCCCAGCTATCGAAGCCGAAAGTCCAGGAAGCGCTGCGTTACGCGGTCGATTACAAAGGTCTGGCCGGTTCCGTGCTTGATGGCACCTACAAGGTACATCAGTCGTTCTGGCCATCAGGTATGTGGGCATCCTATGACGAGACGCCTTATTCTTTCGATCTGGCAAAAGCCAAGGCCCTGCTGGCCGAGGCCGGTCACGAGGGTGGTGGTTTTAAGGTGACGATCGATACGCTGAACAAGTCTCCTTTCAAGGAAGTCGCTCAATCGATCCAGTCATCGCTCAAGCAACTTGGCATCGAAGGTGAGATCATCCTCTCCGACGGTGCAACTTTGTGGCCCAAGTACCGCGCCCGGAAGCATGAGCTGATCATCGCGCGTTGGGGCCCGGATTATGCCGATCCGCATTCCAATGCCGATTCGTTTGCCCACAATCCGGATAACCGCGACGAAGCCAAACTGACCGGTAAACTGGCGTGGCGTAATTCATGGGCTGATGAAAGTGCCACCAAAGGTGCAGAAGCAGCCGCCAAGGAAGGCGATGTCGTCAAGCGTGAAGCCATGTACAAGGACCTGCAGAAAAGCATGCAGTCCGCATCACCTTACGCCGTCATGTTCCAGTTGGTCGGCAAGATCGGCCGGCGCGATAACGTGAAGAACTATATTCGCGGGGCAACCTTCGATCAGGTCTTCTTCCGTACGGTGACCAAGTAGACGACGAGAAGGGGCCACCCATCTTGTCTAAGTCAGACACCACACGAGGTAATGGGGCGGGATCATTCCCGCCCCTTCCGTCTTTTGTCAAAAAGCTTATCCAGTTCTTTCTGACACTTCTGTTGACCTTCATCGGTCTGATGGCCGTGACCTTCGTTATTGGCCGCGTGCTGCCGACCGATCCCGCCATGGCCATCGTCGGCAACCGCGCCTCCAACGAGGTCTACGAGGCCATGCGCCTGCAACTGGGACTCGACAAGCCTCTTATCGTCCAGTTCTGGCTGTTCCTGAAGAGTGCGATGCAGGGCGATTTCGGCCAGTCGATCATGACCACGCGACCGGTGGTCGAAGACATCAAGCGATTTTTTCCAGCCACTCTTGAACTTGCCACCGTGGCCACTTTGATAGGGGTGATCCTCGGCATTCCCATGGGCGTTCTCGCCGCCGTGCGCCAGGGCAAGCTCATCGACCATGTGGTCCGTGTGTTCGGTTTGATCGGTTACTCCGTGCCCATTTTCTGGCTTGGCATGGTCGCCTTGCTGGTTTTTTACGCCAAGCTTGACTGGCTGCCCGGCCCCGGGCGCTACGATTTCTATTTCGAAGGTGTGGTCGAACCGGTTACCGGCGTTATTTTGATCGATTCGGCCATGGTCGGGGAGTGGGACGTTTTCAACAACGCCCTCGGTCACATCATTTTGCCGGCCTCCATGCTGGCCCTCTTCTCGCTGGCCTACATTGCCCGCATGACCCGAAGCTTCATGCTCGACCAGCTCAACCAGGAGTACATCCTGACGGCGCGGGTGAAGGGCCTGCCCGAACGAACGGTGATCTGGGGCCATGCCTTCCGCAATGTGATGGTCCAGCTGATCACGGTGGTTGGCCTGTCTTATGCCAATCTCCTTGAGGGTTCGGTACTGACCGAAACCGTCTTTGCCTGGCCGGGCCTCGGCCTCTACATAACCAATTCCCTGTTCAACGCCGACATGAATGCGGTCATTGGCGGCACCGTCGTCATCGGCGTCTGTTTCGTCGGCATCAACATGCTGTCCGACATCCTGTACCGCATGGTCGATCCGAGAGCGCGATAGGTGGCCATGCCGGATACAAAAAAGATCCCGGACAGTGGCGTGCGCGGCTGGCTGCTCGCCGAGTCGCCGGCCAGTGCAAATCAGGCTCGTGCCCAGCGCGCCTATGTGGGCTGGCTCACGTTTCGTTCCAATCCCATCGCCATGGCGGGCCTGATCATCATTGGTCTGCTGCTGGTCATCGCAGCCCTTGCCCCGTTCCTGACATCCGGGGAAGGCATCGAACAGAACCTTGCGAACCGCCTGAAGGCCCCCAGTGCCGAACATTGGTTCGGCACTGACGAACTAGGGCGCGACATTTATGACCGGATTATCTGGGGCGCCCGGGTAACGCTCTACATCGTGTTTCTTGTGTCCGTCATTGTCATGCCGATCGGCCTCATGATCGGCACCATAGCCGGCTACATGGGCGGCTGGGTCGACGCGGTACTGATGCGCATTACCGATATTTTCCTGGCGTTTCCCCGCTTGATCCTGGCGCTCGCTTTCGTGTCGGCGCTCGGACCGGGTCTTGAAAACGCCGTCATCGCCATTGCTGTAACGACCTGGTCTCCTTACGCACGCCTGGCCAGGGCCGAAGCCCTGACCGTGCGCAATTCGGAATATATTCTTGCAGCCCAGATCCAGGGTGCCTCGAGCTTGCGGATCGTCGTCAGCCACGTGGTGCCCATGTGCATGTCGTCGATCATAGTCCGCCTGACGCTCGACATGGCCGGCATCATCCTGACGGCCGCCGGGCTCGGATTTCTGGGGCTTGGGGCGCAGCCGCCATTGCCTGAGTGGGGCGCCATGATCGCAACGGGCAGGGACTTCCTGCTTGACCAGTGGTGGATTTCGACGATTCCGGGGTTTGCCATCCTGATTGTTTCCATGGGCTTCAACCTGCTGGGCGACGGTCTTCGCGATGTGCTCGATCCAAGGTCGGGAGGCGAATGATGGGCGAGACATCGCCGGCCGATCCCCTGATCACGGTCGAAAACCTCTCGGTCAGTTTTCGCACTCCCAAGGGCATTGTCGAAGCCGTGCGCGGGATCGATTTTACACTGGGCAAGGAACGGCTGGGTATTGTCGGCGAGTCCGGTTCCGGAAAGTCACAGACGGGCAGGGCCCTGCTGCGTCTGACGTCGGGCAACGGCACGATCACGGCCGACCGGATGGAATTCGACGGCATCGACCTGCTCAACGCCGACCGCAAGACCCTGTACGACATTCGGGGCAACCGCATTTCGATGATCATGCAGGACCCGAAATACTCGCTAAATCCGGTGATGACTGTGGGGTCGCAGATTGCCGAAGCCTACCGGGTTCATTCTACAGTGTCCGCCTCCCAGGCGCGGGAAAAGGCGATGGAGATGCTGGGGGCTGTGCACATTCGCGAGCCTGAAAAGGTCTACAAGCTCTATCCTCATCAGGTGTCGGGCGGCATGGGCCAGCGCATCATGATTGCCATGATGCTGATACCCAATCCACAGGTACTGATTGCTGATGAACCGACCTCGGCCCTTGACGTCACGGTGCAGATGCAAGTCCTGGCTCTGCTCGATGACATGGTGCGCCAGCGCGGCATGGGGCTGATCATGATCTCCCATGACCTGAACCTTGTGTCGTCCTTTTGCGATCAGGTGCTGGTTATGTATGGCGGCCAGATCATGGAACGGCTGGCGGCCGACGACCTGAACAACGCCAAGCATCCCTACACGCGGGGCCTGCTCAATTGCCTGCCCAAGATCGGCGGCGACCATGGCGAGTTGCCGATCCTCAAGCGTGATCCGGCCTGGCTCGAAATGCGGGACCCCTGACCGTGATCGAAGTGAAAGATCTCAACATCCTGTTCGGTCACGGCAAGTCCGCGATCCACGCGGTTCGCGACGCCACGTTCGCCGTCGCGGAAGGTGACAGCTACGGCATTGTCGGCGAATCCGGTTCCGGCAAGTCGACCATCCTGCGGGGCCTGGCAGGGCTTGTGGACGACTGGTCCGGGGAGATGCTCATCAATGGCCAGGAACTGGCCCAGCGTCGCGACAAGGCCGGCCGGAAACTCCTGCAGATGGTGTTCCAGGATCCCTATGGATCGCTCCATCCCCGGCGCACGGTAAATGACACGCTGAAGGAGCCGTTGGTCATTCACCGTTTCGACAGGACCGAAGACCGCGTCGTTGAGGCTCTTGAAGAAGTTGGCCTCGGCCCCCAGTTTCGCTTTCGATTTCCCCATCAGTTGTCCGGCGGCCAGCGTCAGCGTATCGCCATTGCCCGGGCGTTGATCCTGGAACCGCGTGTAGTGCTCCTGGACGAACCGACATCCGCGCTTGATGTGTCGGTACAGGCGGAAATCCTCAATCTGCTGGTGCGCCTGCGCGCCACCCACGGCCTGACTTATCTCATGGTCAGTCATGATCTGGCGGTTGTCGGCCATCTGTGCCAGCGAATCGCGGTCATGAACCGTGGTGCCATCATCGAGGAAATGACCGATGAGCAGATGCGGAGCGGCGATGTCCAGCACGCCTACACCCGTCAGTTGTGGGTGGCAAGCCAGGGATATGATCTCGACGCTCTCAGCAACTTCATGGAATTTGAGTAGACCGGTTAATCTTCGTCAGGACTGATACGATTTATTTTCCAAGTCCGGGAACGAAACTCCGTTGTCGAACGTAATGATCAGGGGTGTCTGCGTTTGATGCAAAGGATAGGGTCGTGATGGGGTCTGGATTTTCCAAAAAGTGGTTCGCACTGACGTTCATTGCCCTGCTGGCGGCAGGGTCCCTCATTGGGTCGGCTGCGGCTTTGGCGGCAGAGGGCGGTGGTGCAAAAAACCAGCGGCTGGAGACGTCATCCTCACCTTATCTGCGCTCCCACAGTCGCGACCTCGTGCGCTGGTATCCCTGGGGTAAGGAGGCTTTCGCCCTTGCCCGCGAACGTGGCGTACCGGTGATGGTTTCCTTCGGATACACCGCCTGCCACTGGTGCCACGTCATGCAGGAAACTCATTTCAACAACGCCGAAATCGCAAAAACGATCAATGCGCAGTTTGTGCCGGTTCTGGTCGACCGGGAGCGGCGGACAACCCTCGACGAATCCTACATGCTGGTCACAGAAGCCCTGACACAGCGTGGCGGTTGGCCCAACACCGTGTTCATGACCCCGGCCCGCCGGCCGTTCTATGGCACCGGGTACATTCCGCCCGAAGATTTCGTTCAGCTGATGCTGGCTGTGACCACCGAGTGGACCAACAACCGGCAAGCGGTGGTCGCCGAGGGAGACCGACTGGCCGTCATGCTGACCGGTTATCTGACCCGCAAGGAAGAAGCCCGCGCCCTGACTCCGGAAGTTTTGTCCGACGTCACAAGGAGCCTGGCCGCGCAATTCGACCCGTTTTCCGGCGGGATCGGGGAAGGGCCGAAATTCTTTCGCGCAACGGTTCTGATGTATCTGTTGGGCCAGGCCGAGCGGACTGGCGACAAACCTGCACTGGAGGCTGTCGAACGGACTCTGCGCGCGATACTGTCCGGCGGTATTCACGATCACATCGAAGGAGGATTTCACCGCTACGCGGTCGATCCGCGCTGGCGCGTGCCGCACTTCGAGAAGATGTTGTATGACCAGGCACAGGTCGCGGAAGTGTTCACGACCGCCTTCCGCATCACCGGCAAACCGGAATATGCCGCCACGGCACGCAAGACGCTGGACTACATACTTGCCGACATGACGGATCCAAATGGCGGGTTTTACGCTGCCCGGGATGCAGACTCGGAAGGCGAGGAAGGCACCTACTACGTCTGGACACCAGATCAGCTGGAAAAGGTACTGGGGGCGAAGGACGCGAAACATGCCGTCGAGACTTTTGGCATCGTTCCTGACGGTGAGTTCGCCGGCAAGGTGATCCTCAATCTTGACAGCGTGGACGGGAAGGCGGGGCCTCGCCTGGACGCGATTTTCGCGAAGCTGGGGCGCGTGCGCTCCAAACGTCCGCCGCCGGTTCGCGACGAGAAAATTCTCGCCAGCTGGAACGGCATGACGATCGTCAGTTTTGCGATTGCTGCTGCCACCCTCGATGAACCGCGCTACCGTGACGCCGCGGTGAAGGCGGCCAACATTGTATGGAACAAGATGCGGGGACCGGACGGTCGGCTGAAGCGCAGCTTGTTTGCCGGCACCGAATCGGTGGAAGGAGAACTCGACGACTATGCCCATCTGGCGCGCGGCTTCCTGTCATTGTTCGACGTGACGCAGGACCGGCAATGGTTGGACCGGGCAATCGCTCTCAGCCGGACCATGGTGGAGGACTTTGCGGATTCAAATGCCGGGGATTTCTATGCCACCAGAACCAATCAGGGTTTCGGCCGCATCAAACCCCGCAGCGATGTCGATCAGCCCTCCGGCAACGCCACGGCCCTCGATGTCCTGGCCCGGCTGTCGCGGCGGTCACCGGAGCCCAGTTTCCGGAACAATGCTGAAAAGGCCATTTCGGCACTCTCCGGAATTGCTCTCAAGGCGCCGGTCGGCGGCGTGTCGGTCCTGTCCGCAGCCGGCCGTTTTCTCAGGGGTGAGCGGGGTGCCGTTCAATACGCCGGCCAGGGCGTTGTCCGCGCGGCGGTTGTGCCGTCGCGGGACGGCAGGACCGTGACCGTGCGGGTCTCGCTGGCGGAGGGTTGGCACATCAATTCCGACAAACCGCTCGACGAAAACTTGATTGCCACCCGCATGGATATCGTGTCGGGGGATAAGCCGGTTGCCGCAGACATCCGCTACCCTGACGCCACGGTCAAGACGCTCTCCTTCAGTGACATGCCGGTTGCCCTGCTGGAGAACAGTTTTGAGATTTCTGCCAGTCTGGACGGTGCGAGCACGCCGACGGTTGTTGCCGCCCTGGATGTCCAGGCGTGTTCGGACGAGGTCTGCCTTTTGCCCGAGACACTGAAATTCACAGTGCCGCGGACGATTGTTTTTTCAAGTTCTGCCAGTCAGTAGCACCCGATCAGTCGATGGCGACATCCGGTGAATCCTCGGTCAGCTCCGGCTCTGGGAATGTCGGGTAAACACCCGCCGTCCGGCCCATCTGCTGCACGAGTGCCAGCACACTGTCTATGTAGGGTGTGTCAACATCCACGAGCCTGCCCATTTCCTGAACAGACGTCAGCAGCGCATCGATTTCCAGCGGCCGGCCCTTGTCGAGATCCTGGAGCATGGACGTGCGGTGGGCACCGACGCCTGCAGCGCCATTGATCCGCCGTTCGACGTCGACACGGAAATGCACACCGATCCGGCGGCCGATGGTCTGGGCCTCCAGCATCATGTTGCGCGACAACGTACGGGTGCCGGGGTCCGTTGCCACAATATCCAGCGTGGCGCCTGTGAGAGCGGATATCGGATTGAAGCAGAGGTTGCCCCACAGCTTGAGCCAGATCTCGTTGCGGATTTCGGGCATGACCGGTGCCCGCAGCCCAGCGGATTCAAACAATGCGGAAAGCTTGAGCGCGCGTTCGGATTCGCTGCGGTCAGGTTCCCCAAGGGAAAACTTGTTGCCGTAGACATGCTTGATGACACCCGGTTCGACGATTTCCGTGGCCGGATAGACAACACAGCCAAGCGCGCGCTCCGGTCCGATGGTATCCCACTGCCGATCGGACGGGTCGACGCTCTCGATCCGCAGATTGGCGTACTGGCCGTCGAAGCCGTAGAAATACCACCACGGCACGCCGTTCTGTGCGGTCACGACAGTCGTGTCCGGGCCCAGAAGCGGGACCATCTGGTCGGCGGATTCCCACGCCTGATGCGCCTTCAGGGCAATGATCACGTAGTCCTGGGGCCCAAGTTCGGTCGGATCGTTCGTTGCGGTCACGTCGGTGACAATTTCTTCGCCGTCGATCAGCAGCTTCAGGCCGTTGCTTTGCATGGCTGCAAGGTGAGGCCCCCTGGCGATCAGGGAAACGTCGGCACCGGCGCGTTTGAGCAAGCCACCAAGGTAGCCGCCGATGGCACCGGCGCCGTAAATACAGATTTTCATGTGAAGAGACCTTTCGACTCCTGTGGATCACGGATCGGGATTGATCATCCCGCCGGTCTTCCCCCCTCTCACAGGACGAACCGAAACGATAGTTGACAGGAAACGCCGGTGCTTACGCAAGCCTCGCCCGATGGGTCATTCAGCCGCAGTTCGAATGATAGGAGCTGCATCCATGACGTCCCGGCCAACGTGGTCCTCGAACTTTTCAAAGTTGTCGATGAACATCTGCACCAGCTTGCGGGCTTGTTCGTCATAGGCAGATCCGTCCGCCCATGTGTCGCGCGGATTTAGTAGCGTGTCGTCGACGCCATCCATTGTGACGGGAACCTGGAAGCCGAAAAACGGATCGGTGCGGGTTTCCGCATGCGCCAGACTGCCGTCGAGAGCGGCTGTCAGCAAGGCGCGGGTGGCCTTGATCGGCATGCGGTTGCCGGTACCGTAGGCACCACCGGTCCAGCCCGTGTTGACGAGCCAGCAGGTTGCCCCGTGCCTGGCGATCAGGTCACGGAGAAGATTGCCGTAGACGCTCGGGTGACGCGGCATGAAGGGAGCGCCGAAACATGTGGAAAACGTTGCCTGGGTACCGGCAACGCCCTTCTCTGTGCCGGCGACCTTGGCGGTGTAGCCCGACAGAAAATGATACATCGCCTGGCTCGGCGTCAGTTTTGCAATCGGCGGCATGATGCCAAAAGCGTCCGCGGTCAACATGATGATGTTTCGCGGGTGAGGGGCGAGCCCTGAGGCCGACGCATTGGGGATATAATCCATCGGGTAGGCCACCCGGCCGTTCTCGGTCAGGCTGCCGTCGTCAAAATCCGGACGACCGGTTTCCGGATCGACGACAACGTTTTCGAACACCGACCCCCAGCGTTGTGTCGTTTCATAGATTTCCGGTTCGGCTTCGGCGGACAATCGTATTGTCTTGGCATAACAGCCACCCTCGAAATTGAAAATTCCGCTTTCCGACCAGCCATGTTCATCGTCACCCACAAGTGTCCTGGTGGAGTCCGAAGAAAGCGTGGTCTTGCCGGTTCCCGAAAGCCCGAAGAACAAGGCGGCATCGCCACTGTCTCCGACATTGGCGGAACAGTGCATCGGCATGACGCCTTTGGCGGGCAGTAGATAGTTGAGGACGCCGAACACCGATTTCTTGGTTTCGCCGGCATATTCCGTGTTGCCGATCAGGACGAGACCCTGGGCCAGGTCAGCAGCAATCACGGTTTCCGTGCGCACGCCATGGCGCTCCGGATCTGCCTTGAAACTGGGAAGGTTGATGATCTTGAGTTCTGGAGAAAATCCTTCGAGTTCAGCCAGTTCGGGGCGCCTTAACATGTGGCGGATAAACAGGCCATGCCAGGCAAACTCGGTGCAAACTCGAACGCTGATTCGGTGAGCAGGATCCGCACCGCCGTAAAGATCGCTGACAAACAGCTCACGGCCTTGGGCGTGTTCGAGGAAGTCGGCCTTTAGTCGTTCGAATTGTTCAGGTGTGATCGACTTGTTGTTGTCCCACCAGATGGTGTCTTCGGTTGAAGCGTCCCGGACGATGAACTTGTCCTGAGCAGACCGACCCGTGTGCTGGCCGGTAGTGACAGCGAGTGGCCCGTGCTCCGCGATTGTGCCTTCTTTGCGGTTGACGGCTTCGTCATACAGTTCTTCGTTGGAAAGGTTCCAGTGCACTTTTGCAAGATTGGTCAATCCTGTGCCAGCCACGTCGACTCTCTCGTTCGACGATCCTGGATGCATCATCTCGTTCTCCCGAATGGTTGCGCCACGGTGGCCCCTTGATGGTGGCCTTTGACCAGCGGTAGATGCCGGCACCTTGTGTGTTCATTTCGTGACGGCTAGCACTCCCTACGCCGGGTGAAAAGAGGGAATCTTGTCCCACGCCCAACGTAGGGGATGCTGACGGCTCCCTATCGATGTGAATTGTGCACGAATGTGGTTGCATTGCCAGTCCATTGAGAACCGGAAGACAATTCAGGCAGATAGTCGCATGACTGGGACTCTCCGACTATGCCTTCAGGGCATCAGCAATCGTTCTGCCGATCAGATCGGCGGACGGGGCGATGTGGACTCCTGCGTCTCTCAGGGCATCGATCTTCGTGGTTGCTGTGGACTGACCGAAGGCGGTCATCGTACCCGCGTGCCCCATCCGCTTTTCA
>JAJFHC010000010.1 GCA_021775835.1 Hyphomicrobiales bacterium
AAGGAAAAATCTAACTTGGGAACGTTTTCTCGCATGGTGGTCGATTTCATCTGTTCGTGTTTTATCTAGGCTGTGTCTAGTCACTGGTCTACTCGTCGTCAACAATTTTTAGTCTGTGCTTAGGGTTGTTTTCAAGAAAAGCGATTCTCCCCCCCGCCCAACCAACAAGCTCACGATGCAATCAAATCACACCAATTTCCCTTGACCATCCCCGCCATCCCAAAATTGTGTCCCCACTCTCCGCCGCAGTACGCTATAAGTCCGGTTCCTTGAAACGGGAGTGAAAAGTTTGTCACGTGTAGCCGTCCCCCGCACGCTGTTCACTGCCTTGAACCGGGCGGTCGTGCCCGTTTGGCTGACAGCAGCGATTTTGTGCATGAATCTTGGCGCAACCCTGGGCCCGGTCTCGGCTTTTGCGCAATCAGGGCCGCCGGCCTCTCTGGTGCGGGTCGATTCCGTGCGCGTTGAACCGCTGGTGCAGACCGTGCCCGTCATCGGCCGTCTTGTCGCCCGCCAGACGGGCAATGTGGCAGCCCGGATCGCGGGTCCCGTGGAATCGTTTTCGGTTGAGGTCGGCGACCGCGTCGCCAAGGGCGATGTCATCGCTGTTCTCACGCCCGATACCATGGCCGTGCAGAAAACCCTGGCCGAAGGCGGCGTTCGCGAGGCCGAGGCCGATCTTGAGACCGCCCGGGCGGAAGCCGCATTGGCCGGCCAGGCCCTTGACCGTCTTGAAGGCCTGCGCAAGACCGTGGCTTTTCCGCAAGGCCGCTTCGATGATGCCCGCCAGCAGTTGGTGGTGGCAAAGGCCCGCGTCGCCAAGGCTGAAGTCGCCATTGTTGCGCGCAAGGCCTCGCTGCGGCTGGCCGATCTCAATATGTATTACAGCCGCATACTGGCGCCTTACGATGGTGTCGTCATCCGCCGCCTGACCGAAATGGGCGCATATGTGCGCGCCGGCGATTCGGTGGTGCAACTGGTGGGTGACCGCACCCTCGAGGTCGAGGCCGACGTGCCGTCAAACCGGTTGTCGGGGTTGAAAAGCGGTGTTGTGGTGAAGACCGTGCTTGACGATGGCCGCCGTTTCGATGCGGCCGTGCGGGCCGCTCTGCCATCGGAAAACCCGTTGACGCGTACCCGCGTGGTCCGGTTCGTGCCAGAATTCGCTGACGACATTGAAGGGTTGGCCGACGGACAATCGGTGACCGTCGCAGTGCCGGTGGGGGCCAGGCGTGATGCTGTTACCGTCCACAAGGATGCGATCATCAAGAAAGTCACGGGCAGTGTGGTTTTTGTCGTGGTCGACGGCAAGGCGCAGATCCGGCCGATACGCCTGGGCGAGGCGACCGGCGCCCGGGTTGAAGTGCTGGATGGCCTGAAGGCCGGGGAAAGTGTTGTCGTGCGCGGCAACGAGCGGTTGCGTCCGGGGGCCGCAGTACGCATCGACGGAGGCTCTTGATGGATCTCATCAAGGTTTCCATCCAACGCCCGATTGCCGTCGTGTCCGCGGTTCTGATGGTTGTCCTGTTTGGCCTCGTGGCGCTCAAGACCATCCCGATCCAACTCGCTCCCGACGTCAACAAGCCGGTCATCACCGTCACCACCCTATGGCCCAGTGCAGCGCCTGCCGAAGTCGAACGCGAAATTACCAATCGCCAGGAAGAAGTTCTAAAGGGCATCAACGGCCTGTCCGACATCACCAGCCGGTCGGAGCAGAGCAGGGCGCGCATAACGCTCGAATTCGACATCGGCACCAATATGGACCGGGCGCTGCTTCTGGTGGCCAACCGGCTTGACCGGGTGAACGGCTACCCCACGGAAGTCGACGAACCCACCTTGTCCACCGCCGGGGCCGAAGACCGGCCGATTGCCTGGTTCATTCTCACCCGCGTCAAAGGCAACAATCAGCCGATCCATGAATACGGGGATTTCATGGAAGATGTGGTCAAGGACCGCATAGAACGCGTGGCCGGCATCAGCCGGGTCAATGTCTACGGCGGCAGCGAACGCGAAATCGGTGTCACGGTCAAACCGGAATTGCTCGCCCGTTTCGGTTTAACCGTAACTCAGGTTGTCGACGCACTGCGCCGCGCCAATGCCTCCGTCAGCGCCGGTGACGTGGAAGAAGGCAAGCGCCGCTACGTCGTCCGCACGGAGGCCGAACTCAACACGGTCGAAGATATCCGTGGCGTCGTCCTGAGATCGCTGCGCGATCCCGCATCCGGACGCCTGGCCCGTGTCACGGTCGGCGACATCGCCGAAGTTGCCTTCGCCTACAAGGAACCCGGTTCCAACATTCGCATGCTGTCGCGACAGGCGATCGCCATGAACGCCTTGCGCGAAACCGGTGCCAACGTGATCGAAACCATGGACGGTATCCGAACGGCCCTGGAGGAACTTGAAGCCGGTCCGATTGCCGATGCCGGTCTTGAAATACGCCAAGTCTACGACGAAACCGTCTACATCAATTCCTCGATCGACCTGGTCACCCAGAACATCTGGGTCGGCGGCGTGCTGGCCGCGATCATTCTTCTGGTCTTCCTGCGGTCCTGGCGCGCAACCGTCGTGGTTTCCCTGGCGATACCGGTATCCGTCATCGGCTCGTTCGTAGCCATGGCTGCTCTCGGGCGTTCGCTCAACGTCATTTCTCTGGCCGGAATTGCCTTTGCCGTCGGCATGGTGGTCGATGCGGCAATCGTCGTGCTGGAAAACATCTATCGGCTGCGGGAGCAGGGGCTTCCGGCCCATGTGGCGGCCTACCGCGGCGCCAAACAGGTCTGGGGCGCCGTGCTCGTTTCGGCCCTGACGACCGTCATGGTGTTCATTCCCATTCTCATCATGGAACTTGAGGTCGGACAACTGTTCCGCGATATTGCGGTCGCCATTTCCGTGTCCGTGCTTTTATCCCTCGTCGTGTCGATAACCGTACTGCCCGCACTTGCGAGCTATCTGCTGGTCGACCCGCCGCCTGACCGGCCGCACAATGGCGCGACCCGAGCATTCCTCGGTCTGGTCGGCGTGATATTGCTGCCGTTTCGGTTCCTTATCAAGGGCATCCTCGCGGTGGCCGACATGATCGGCCACGGCTTTGTTGCGGTGGTCCAGGGATTTGTCCGTCTCGTGACAGCGAGCCGGATGGCAGCTCTCACCATCGTTGTGGTGGTCTCAGCCGTGGCTTCCGTTGGTGCCTATACATTCCTGCCCAAACTGGAGTATCTGCCCAACGGCAACCGCAACCTCATGTTCGGCATCATCATACCGCCACCGGGCTACAACCTGAAAACCATGACCGAGATTGCCCAGGGGATCGAAAACGCGACCCGCCACCTGTGGGCGGAAGTCTCAGGACCGGAGTCCGAGCCGGGCGGTCCGCCGAAGATCGACCGGTTCTTCTTCGTGGCGTTCCGGGCGACCACCTTTATCGGTGCTGCGGCTGTTGAAGGCGACCGGGCAAACGAGCTTAAACCTGTGTTGGCCGCTCCGGTCTACAAGGAGCCCGGCACATTCGCCCTGATCAATCAGCTTTCGCTATTCTCGCGCGGCATCGGTGGCTCCAAGAAGGTGGAACTGGACATTTCCGGTCCGGATCTTGAAACCATACTCACCGTTGCCCAGCAGGCCATGGGCAATGTTGCGAAGGCCCTGCCGCGCGGTGAGGGCAATCAGTTCAGGCCGGTCCCCGGTCTCGAACTGGGTGCGCCGGAAATCCGTGTCCTGCCGGATCGCACGAGGCTCGCCGACAACGGCGTCAGTGCCCGCGAACTGGGCCAGTCAATCGATGCCTTCAATGACGGACTGCGCGTGGCGGAAGTCACGGTCGGCGGTAAGCGCCTCGACCTTATGTTGAAGGGCCCGCACAACGACATCGTAGAAACCCAGGGCATCGGGGCTCTGCCGGTCGTCACCGGACAGGGTCTCATCCTGCCGGCATCGTCCCTGGCGAACATCGAACTGACCGCCGGTCCAACCGAAATAAGACATCGCGAAAGGGTGCGCACGGTAACACTCGACATTGTGCCGTCAGACAGCATCGCCCTGGAAGAGGCGGTTGAGATCATTCGGGCGAAGGTTGTCGGTCCACTTCTGGCCCAGGGGTTGCCGCCGGGTGTGAAACTCAAGATTGCCGGCACGGCAAACAAACTGGACGTCACCCGGGAGGCAATGCAATGGGATCTGCTGCTTGCCATCATTATCGTCTATCTGGTCATGGCGGTTCTGTTCGAGAGCTTTATCTATCCCATGATCATACTTTTGTCCGTGCCCCTGGCGGCGGCTGGTGGCGTGGCGGGGCTGGTTTTGCTCAACACGATCAAACACCAACCTCTGGACATGTTGACACTGCTGGGGTTCGTCATCCTGATCGGCATCGTCGTCAACAATGCCATCCTGCTCGTTCACCAGGCCCTGTTTCACTTGCGCGAGGAGGGCATGGATACGGCCGCGGCCATCGCGGAGGCGACGCGGAACAGGGTCCGTCCGATCTTCATGTCGACACTGACGTCGGTGGTTGGAATGTTACCGCTGGTCCTGTTCCCCGGCGCGGGTTCCGAGCTTTATCAGGGGCTGGGGTCCGTCGTTGTCGGCGGTCTGGCATTGTCGGCGGTGCTGACCTTGCTGATCATCCCGCCGATGCTGTCGATCGTGGTCGGTCCGCTCGAAATGCGCGCCAGAGCCCGAAAATTGCAGAATCCGCAAACAACGGAAGCGTTCTGAAGCCTTCTAAAGAATTTGGTTCAGGCAGACGCCTTGGGCGGGCTCCAGCCGGATTTCCATTTTTTCAGCGGAACCACCGTAGGCTCAACGCCATTGGCATAGAACCATGAGTCCATGGTGTAGGCGGCGCCACTGCCTTTTTCCACCACGACGGCCGTGTTGTGAGGCCAGCGGTCTATGAATTGTCCTCTCCAGGCGGCTTCCCCGACCGTGTGAAACTTGAGTAGTTTCTCCCGATCAAGCAGTCTCAGGTAGGTTGTGGTGTTGACGGTCTCGTCGATGCAGTCCTGCTGGTACTTGTTTTTTGCGAACAGCGATGCCCCGGCTTCGTCGGCATCGGTACCGGTTGCCGAACCCACTTTCGTTTCGAGCAGTGCCACGGCCCGTGCAATCGTTGCCCGCTCCTCCGCCGCATCTCCGGGCTTCTTTGCGAACACGGCCTTGACCTTGTTCCAGCCCGCTGGGGAAATCTCCACGCGCGCTTTGTGCAGGCATCCATAGCCATGACAGATTGTGAAATTGGCCGGGGTCGGTTCCACTTCCGTGTGAGAAACCACGAAGTCCTGACCGCGGGCGCAGGCACCCAAAAGCAATGCAGCAAACAGCACCGACAAATGCCTACTGCGAGGCAGACGGCTTCTATAGGTATTTTTGCCGTCACCCGCCGTGGTGGGTGACTGACTTATACTGGCAAGCGACATGGTTAAACTTACCTGTCAGGTCAGAACATGAAACCCGCACCAAAGAAAATTCGTGTCGTTGCGCCGCCGTTAAGCTTGTCGGTGTAGACAAAGTTCGACGCCGACGTGCCGGATACTTTCATGTCCGGCGCCCAGTCGATGGCAGCCCCGAAGCGAATGAACGGAACCGGTCCGAATGGTGTATTGGCGACACCCACGTTGCCGACGTTCCCTACATTGAAGAGACCGGGCAGTGGCATATCGACATCGAAACCGATTGTTAGGCCGACATCGGTCTCAGATTCCTTAAAAGTGCTCACCCTACCATTCTCGTTGGTCGTGAAGCTTGCTTCGCGCCCTTCAAGTCGGAGGCCGGTGAAAAATGTGAGATCTGCCGGCGGCAGGTTGCCGAGAACAAAGCCGAATTCGTAACCCAAATACGGCATGATGAAATACTTCTTCGAGTATTCCGAGGTGCTGTCATTGCCCAGTGGATTTGGGTGGAAATCGAGATTGACACTGTTCTGGTCGTCGCCGCCGAGGAACACCCGGCCCCAGGCCCCGGCAACAGGCCCTTTGGGGTAGAACCCTGAACTGTGGCTGGGTCCGACATTACCCATGTTGCCCAGATTCCCAATGTTGGAAAAACCAAACAGCAATCCAAGTGGAATTCGATAGTCGATGCCCAGAGACGTTATCGTGCTGTCGTCCGAACCACTGCGCAGGCCAAACAGTGTCCCGGCACTGCGTTGCTCGACGCGCCGGCTTGGGTCCGCAAAACTGAACCCAAGGTCGACGCTGAATTTTTGCTTCTGCTGATACATGGCATTGCCGTTGGCGACCGGATGAGCCACCGTATCGGGATCGGCGAAAGCGGTCCCAGACGCAAATACCGAAGCGAGTGTGAAAGCACCGGCGGTGAAGGCTGATAAAAGAATCTTGTTTGCCATTATGGATCCCCAAAAAACACCAAATTCCTGATTCCACGTTATTCTCTGGCCCGCTATCCTGTCAAAGTTGTCAGGGCGATGGCAAAATCGGCTATTTTCTGCAGGATTTCGCGCCAACCCTAATTCTTAACAATGTTTTAATGGGTTAGGACCGTCTGTGTGCAGACACGTTGCCAAATCTGAACAAGCTGGCGTGCCATTTTTTTGGAAATTGTGGCCAAAATGGCACAAATTTGGCTGTTTAAGGGCAAGAGTGACAACGGTCGGGAACGGATGTTGTCACAAGGTGTTTGAGTTTGCGATGCCACAACAACCGCGGGTAGGGCGCTTGACGACGGCAATGTTGCGTTCTGGCCGCCTCCGGTTCAAACCGCTATCATGCTCCCTGGCATCCCGACGTAACGGCGCGACCGTTTGCAGATCACCATGAGCAAATCACCATTTACCGTCGCCTTTCTGGTCATCCCGGGGTTTTCCATGGTGGCCCTCAGTTCCGTGGTTGAACCGTTGCGGGCGGCCAACCAGCTTACTGGCAAACACCTTTACGATTGGGATCTGATCGGCCTGGACGATGGCCTCGTGGCTGCGGCCAACCGGCTGGAAATCCGGGTTCATCATTCCATTGCCAATGCACCACAGAGCGATCTGACGATCGTGGTCGCCAGCCAGGATATTGCAACATTCTCCGACCGAAACTGTCTGCGGTGGGTGCGTCAACGGCGCGGCCAGATCGGTGCCATCAGCAGCGGAGCCCTCATTCTGGCGCGGGCGGGTTTGCTGGAAAACCGCCGTGCAACCATCCATTGGGACATGCAACGCCAGCTTGCGGAAGAATTCGACACGGTTGATGTTGTCCCCGATCTTTATTGCGTTGACGGCAATATCCTGACGGCTGCGGGCGGCATCGCCGCCATGGACCTGATGCTCGATCTGATCACCCAAAGACAGGGCCGCGAAGTTGCGGTCGACGTCTCGGAGAATTTTCTGCATGGCCGCATTCGCGCCTCCCGCGAGATGCAGAGACAGGATGTGGCGTGGCGGTACCAGACCACGGACCGGCGCGTGGTCTATGCCATTGGCATGATGGAAAATGCCGTCCGTCAACCCGTGGCTATTCAGGCGATCGCCAAGGTTCTTGGCATTTCGGAGCGTCAATTCGAACGCCTGTTCAACACCCATGTGGGACAAAAGCCGTCGGAATTTTACATAAACCTGAGATTGAAGAGTGCTTACGAGTTGCTGCTGCAATCTACATTCAGCCTCGAAGAAATTGGCGATAAATGCGGGTTTTCCAGCGCCTCACACTTCAGCCGGGCGTTCAAACGCCGATATGACATCACGCCGCGTTCCGTGCGTCTGTCAAAAAAAGAACGGTAATGTCGGAATTTTGAAAGGAACTGACGACTCGATGTTAAGCGATTTTCGACGTCTGGACTATGAATCGATTATCGGAAATTTGCACATGGGTTTGATCGCAATGCGGTCTCAGGAACGAACATCCAGTATGGTTTTCAGGTCCAGCCGCGGCGCCATCGCATTGATGGTGGAAACCGCACGATGATGAAATTCATCACAGCCAAGGGCGTTTGGTCGTCCTCCACCAACGATCATTTGCACGAAGGCCTGCCCGGATTGTTTCAGCAGGCCAGCGGAAAGGTCCTGAAGTCGCTGTGTACCGGACGGCCCGATCTTGACGATGAAATCTGCAGCCTGACCATCAATCACACGCACTGGCAAAGGGTCGGGCACTTGCCCGATAGCGAAGCGTATACCGTTGCCAGCGAAATCTCGCACATCGACGCCTGCCATTTCACCATTACCCACGAAGTGCGCAACGCAAGGCGCCAGTGTGTCGCCAGGTGCGAAGTCGAGATCGTCGAAGAGGGCCAAGACCGGGCCACGGCGCAACCCCTGTCGCCGGGCTTGCGGTCGTGTCTGAAGAGTTTTCTCAAATGCACCTGCCGCCAGAATCGCTCAGCGGGAAACAAGGCCGGCGCCGGCGTGCCGCCCGCATCAAGCGCGCGCGCTTCGTCCTACGGCACAACCAACGGTTTGTGCCTCATCTGATTGCCAATTCTTTTTGCAACTGCGGTGCGCTATCGTCGGGTTGACCTGTTTGAGGAATCCACCCGATGCCGTCGTTCCGTCAGTCTCCACGCGATCCGGGCTTTGTCCAGAATCCCTATCCGGCCTATCAGGCAATGCGGGAAATGGGTCGGGCGGTGTACTGGGAGGATTACGGTTTCTGGTGCTTTCCCCACTACAGGGAAGTTCACGCTATTCTGCGTGACAGGAATTTCGGCCGCGAAATCCTGCATGTGGCAACCCGTGACGAATTGGGCTGGCCACCTGAGCCCGATCATCTGGCGCCGTTCAACGCTTTTGAAGCAGCCACCATGCTTGAACGCGAACCACCGGTTCATACCCGTCTCAGGGGGCTGGTGAACCGGGCCTTCACCGCCCGCGCCGTGGACCGTACCGAACCGCTGGTGCAATCGCTGGCAAATAGCCTCATCGATCAATTCGAGGATTCGGGAACGGACTTGCTTGCGACATTCTGTGAGCCCATTCCGGTTCAAACCATCGCCCATCTGCTGGGCATGCCGGTTGACCGTGCCGGCGACATGCTGGCCTGGTCCCATGCCATGGTCGCCATGTATCAGTTCGGCCGAGACCGAGCTGTGGAGGACGCTGCAGTCGCGGCGACCCGCAATTTTTCAGCCTTCGTCGAGAACCACATCAACGACCGGCGTCACGACCCGCGAGACGATCTCTTGTCCCGGTTGATTGCAGCGGAAGAAGACGGCGACCAACTGTCTACCGCGGAACTGGTGGCCACCTGCATCCTGCTCATGAACGCCGGTCACGAAGCAACGGTGCACGCCCTGGGCAACGCGATCAAGACCCTGCTGGAAACCGGCACATCGATTTCTGCTGCGTTCGGTGATGTCGATGCCGCACGGCGAACCGTGAACGAACTCCTGCGCTACGATCCGCCGCTTCACATGTTCACGCGATATGTCCTGCAGGATATGTCCGTTGGCGATGTTTCGTTGAAAAAAGGCGATCGCGTCGGCCTTCTGCTGGGCGCGGCCAACCGCGACCCGGAACGTTATTCCGATCCCGACTGTTTCGATATCAGCCGTGACCAGGGAATTCACACCAGTTTCGGCGGCGGCATCCATTTCTGTGTCGGCGCACAGCTCGCCCGGCTCGAACTGACCGTCGCGTTGATGACCCTCTTTCAGAGACTACCGGACCTGGCGCTCGACGGCACACCGCGCTACGCGGACACCTACCATTTCCATGGCCTGGAAGCCCTGCGGGTTACGCTTAACTAAGCGGCGTGCTGATCCCCGCCTTCCGGATTTCCACGAACAGGGCGTCCATGGCGTCGACCTCGCGCGGGGCGATTTCCCGGTCTGCCATGACCAGTTCCTTGCAGGTATGCCAGATGTGCACGATGTCGGCATCTTCACGCTTGGCTATGCGTTTGATCGCCCGTTCAAACGACAGGTAGTCGGGATGCATGTTCCGCACCCAGTCCATGATGCGGTTGTGGTCATAGCCGGACTTGACAGGCTTGCCGAGTTTTGCGGCGCGGGCACGGACGTAGTCGGAGATTACGTTCTGTTCGTCGATCTGGAAGTCACCGTCTGCGTAGGCCACATAGAGCACGATCTTGAGCTCATCGCGGACCGCTGTCAGCACCTGTTGTGTCGGTGTCGATGTGCCGGCGTCCGACTCGGGTTCCGAAAAGTCCCGCCACCGGGCAATTTCGATGTAGGGCTGGAAGAATTCTGTGATGTTGGAATGGGTTTTCCCGGTCCAGTAGTCGATGACCTCGGTAATCCGTTCGATGAAGAAGGTCCGTTCCGCCTCGCGCAACTGACAGAACCCGTGCACGAAGTCTCCCTGTTCGGACGGGCCAATGGCCTGAACCCGCACCATGCGCTGGCTGACATTGCCCTCGGTATCTTCATAGGTCAGGCCCAGGACAAGTCCGTCCACGTTGGCCTGAGGTCGCGTATCGATACCGGCAAACATGTCTGCGCCATCGGTTTCGGAGTCAGCCCGTGCCGAAAACGCTTCCGGACCGGTCAGCTTGCGGTCTGAATTGGATGAAAAGACGTCGCGCAATGACTTTAAAAGACTCATTGTGTGTCCCGCTGATGTTGTTACTTTTTCACAATCGCCGCGCTCATTATATCAGATAAGTTCAGTCCGTCAGGTGTCAGGAAACGTGCCGGCACTCTTGATCTCGGAGATGAAAATGCTTGATTGAATCTCCGTGATGCCGGGCATGACGGCCAATTTGTCTTTCAGGAAAGTCTCGTATTCCTTCAAGTCGCGCATATGCAGTCGAAGGATGTAGTCGTATGCCCCCGTGATCAGGTGGCATTCGGTAACATTGTCCAGTGTCTTGACGTAGTCCTCGAACCTCGTGATTGAATCCCTGGTGCTGCGCTCCAGGCGCACGAACACCGAGATCGTGATCGGATACCCGAATTTCTCCGCGTCGATGACCGCGGTGTAGCCTTTGATGACACCGGCGTCTTCCAGGTGCCGGACACGGCGATGGCACGGGGAAGGCGACAGGCCGACCCGGCTCGACAGATCCTGATTCGATATCCGCCCGTTGATCTGCAGTTCCCGGACAATTGCCCGGTCAATTTGGTCAAGATCCACGATTGTTCCCTCATTCTTGGAAGAATCTTCTAACAATGAAGCAAATTCTGGAGGAATACGAAAGCACATTTCAACCGGACAGTGGCATAATGTGGCTCGAATGTTGGCAAGGGAGTCCGGTTGAAGATGGCTGTTTTTGATTGCAGGGGAGTTCCGGTGTCGTGCAGCGATGCCAGTCTGGTCGAAGCGCTCGAGCGCTGCCACGTGGAAAGCCAGGCTTTCTACGGAGACCCGGTCGGCGGCATCGACAAGGTACTGGCAGGCGCTCCCGACTTTGTCATGGGTCATTGCTTCAAGGCCGGCATGCTGACCCAGTCCATGGAAGTGCGCATCTACGATGAAATGGTGGCCAGTGTCAGGGCGGCAGAAGCCTTGTGGTATGACGCCAACGAGCGCGAGAGGGGACATATTGCAGCGCTGAAGTCATGGATCGACGGCGATTTTTTCGGCGCTGTCCAGCACTGGGAAGAGGTGCTCGTGCTTTATCCCTACGACCTGCTTGCCATGCAACTGGTGCACATGACCGACGT
>JAJFHC010000091.1 GCA_021775835.1 Hyphomicrobiales bacterium
TGCGTGATGTTGAGAGTGCCCCCGCCGCCACTATTGTCGAAATCGAAACCGAACGTCGGGTCATTCGCTGCTGTGCATCCTGGGGAGACCTGCGCAGCGGCGGGGGTTGCAGAACCCAGGGACAAAGCCAGTGCCATAAAAAAGGCGGCAATCAGTTTCCTGCCTATCGACGCTTTAGGTATCGACAGACGAGTGACTGTGATGGGATTTAAAGTGGTGATGTTTGCGATTGACATTCGTCTGCCCCCCAAACGGCACACCATCGGTTTGCTGATGTCCCGGCATGTATTCGTGTCCGTGTCAGGTTTGTCATCCCACCTGATTGTTTCGTCGGTAATGTTAGAATGAGAAAGGGGGGTCGCGTAACTGTCGCAAACGACAGGTTGCCCGTGTTTTGTTTTGTTCCTAGTCTCGGGGCACTGACCCTTGATTGGGGGGCTGTTCTGTTGTGGTTGGATTGAGGGCTAGATTGTGGCGGGCGGGGACATTCCTCGCGGCTGTTCGTGTGGCCGTTTTCGTGGCTGTGTTGACGATGGGTCCGCTGTCAGCAGCCATCGCTGACACGCCAGGGTTTTCCCTGCAGGGCAACCACGCCTTCACTATCGAGCACGACGGCCCGGACCTCAAAGTGCTGGAATACGACGACATCCAATGGCGGCGTATCCCGGTGCCCGCGAGTTGGAAATCGCTCGGCATTCCCGGCAAAGCCGAAGTCGGCTGGTACCGGATCCGGTTCAAGACGCCGGAGAACTGGGGAGTCGCGAAACCCGCCATTCGTCTGGGCCTGATCAGTCGGCCGGACGAAACCTTTCTCAATGGCGTGCGGATCGGTGGCGAAGGAATTGTCGGCGCGCGTGGGTCCATGCTCCACAACATGCCGCCGTTCATTCCCCGCCTCTACCCGTTCGATAAGGCGCTCCTGTCAAAGGACGGCGACAACGTGCTGGCGGTCCGCGTCGCGCGTTTTCCTTACATCGATGAAGGCGGCATTGTCAGTGGACCCGTGGCCCTCGTCGATTACACGGCGGCCCTGCCCGTGGTCTCTGCCCAGATCCAGCGTTTTGCCGGCCTCGACTTGTTCCTGTTCGGGATCGAAACCCTTGTGCTGCTGGTGGCCCTTGTCGCTTTCGCCCTTGGCGTCCGCGACCGGGTCATGACGAGCTTCATTCTCGTCTTCGCGCCCTATTATTGCGTGACTCTGGAAGAACAGTACTTCATCCATTTTCTAGGCTTCAATTCCGTCTACCTGCAACTGGCGGTGACCAAGCTTGGCGCCCTCGTGCTGGTGCCCCTCGTGGAATTCGTCGCCGCTGTCTGCAACCGGCCTGTTGGCAGGATCGGCCGCATTCTCCAGGCAGCGACATTGGTTGTGTCGCTGACGTTTCCGACCGGTGTCGGAAGCTTCATGACGTCGCTGTACATTGCCAGCGGTCTGGTCTGGTCGATCCTGCTGATCGCAAACTTTCTGCTCATCATGGTCTGGACCCTGACAGCGATCTGGAGGAGACAGTCAAGCAGCATCGCTTTGCTGGCGGGCCTCATGTTCATGGTGGTGATGGTGATGCTGGATATCCTCCTGCCTACCAACGCTTTGGAGGCCTTCACTGGCATGCAACTGGGTGCGCTCGGTTTTACGGTTTTTCTGTTCTCCCTCGCCGGCATTCTCGGCTTGCGTATGCGCGAGACTGAACGGGCACTCCAGTTAGCCAATGCCCGGGCATTGAAACTCCACGAACATGAACGCGGCCGCCTGGCCCGTGACGTGCACGACGGCATCGGGCAGTGGCTGTCGACCATCAAGTTGAACCTCAAGATGCTGAAGTCCGACAACGAGCGCGGCGAAATGCTCGCGGGCGAACGCCTGGATGACCTGGTCGGTGAGGTTACCCATGCCATCGAGGATACCCGCCGGATTGCCCATGACCTGTCACCGGCCCTGCTGGAGAAACACGGTCTGGTCAATGCCATGCGCAGCCACGCCGACCGCATGTCCCGTCATCACGGTATAGCAGTCGAGATTGACGCGCCGGCCGACCTGGCCGTGGCGTCCGGAACCCGGGATCATCTCTACCGCATCTTCCAGGAAGCGTTGCGTAACGCGGTCGAACACGGGCAGGCAAAACGCATCGATGCCGTAATTACCCCGACATCGCGGCAACTGGAACTGTCGGTCACCGACGACGGTGTCGGCCTTGAGACGCTCCCTGGATTTAGTGAAGCTGCCGGCCTGGGATTGCAGAATATTTCGGAGCGTACGGTTTTGCTCGGCGGGTGTTTCGATGTCCGCCCGGGTGACGGCGGCGGTACCGTTGTCGTAATCACTGTACCGAAAGGATGATTGAATGACGTCAGCGACCGTACTCGACCTCGTGATTGCCGATGACCATGCAATGTTCCGCCAGGGTATCGTCCGGCTGTTTGCCGGGGTCGATGATATGCAGATCGTCGCTGAGACCGACAACGGTGATGACCTGATCGGCCTGATCGGGAGCCACAACCCAGCAGCGGCACTGGTCGACGTTTCGATGCCGGGTCCGGGCCCGGTCGGCATTGTCGAGCAGGTCGAAGCCTTGGGCGTTTCGTGCAAGCTCGTGGCGCTGACGATGCACCTTGAACCCAGTTATGCTGAGACCTTGCTGGAGGCGGGGATGTCCGGTTACGTAATCAAGGATGCAGCCTTTGATGAATTGCTCGACGCCGTGCACACCGTGCTCGCCGGCGATCAGTATCTCTCCATGGATCTGCTAGATGTTCCCAGCAGCCTGCCGGTGTTGACCGCCCGGGAGATTGAATGCCTTAAGGCCGCGGCGTCTGGCGAAACCGGCAATGCCATTGGCGATGCCTTAGGCATCTCGGAGCGCACGGTACGGTTTCATCTCGCCAATATCTGCCGCAAATTCGGCGTTCAGCGGCGCAGCCAGGCCATCGCGCTGGCCCATCGCCACAACATGCTCTGATCGGTTATGGTGCACGGCATTCAAAGCATGAGGGTCAACGATGTCGAAAGCACAGGTAATCCATGAGCTGGGAAGCCCCGATGCCATGCAATGGCAGGACTGGGCCGTGCCTGACCCGGAACCGGACGACGTCCGCCTGCGGCACACGGCGATCGGCGTGAATTTTGCCGATACCTACCATCGCGGCGGCATCTCCCATCCCTGGCCGGTGCCGCCCTGTCCGGTGGTGATCGGGTTTGAAGGCGTTGGCATCGTTGAAGGTGTTGGTGAAGCGGTAACAGACTTCAAGACCGGCGACCGGGTGGCCTATGGTATCCCACCCCTGGGCAGTTATGCCGAGGTGAGAAACTATCCGGCAGACAAGCTTCTGCACCTGCCGGCCGATCTTGACGACAAACTGGTGGCCGCTCTCCTGATGAAAGGCATGACCGCGCACTACCTGCTCCACCGGACGTACAAGGTCCAGCCCGGCGACACGATTCTGGTCCATGCAGCCGCTGGCGGCATGGGGCTGATCCTGTGTCAGTGGGCACGGGCCCTGGGCGCCACAATAGTCGGGACGGTCAGCACTGAGGAAAAAGCCGAAGCCGCCCGGGCCGCCGGCTGCCATCATCCGGTCGTGCGTTCAAAGGAGGATTTTGTCGCAAAAGTCCGGGACGTGACTGATGGTGAAGGGGCGGCCGTCGTCTACGAAGCCATTGGCAGGGATACCCTGCAGCAATCCCTCGACTGTCTCCGCCCGATGGGTGTCTGCGCCGCCTACGGTCACGTGTCCGGTCCACCCGACCCGGTCGACATCATCCAGGATCTCGGCCGGCGCGGGTCGCTGTTCATCACCCGGCCTGCAATCATGCACTATGTGGCCAAAAGATCAGACCTGGAGTGGACCGCGCGGGACCTGTTCAAGGCGATTAG
This sequence comes from Hyphomicrobiales bacterium, assembly GCA_021775835.1. Next base: position 3,873 of record JAJFHC010000091.1, read on the forward strand.
CGACGGCATTCTGGATGCCAACATCAATTACGAATACGCCCTGAAAGACGCAGCCCAGGCGCACACGGCAATCGAAAGCGGCAAGACGCTCGGCGCTACTGTTTTGATCTCGTGAATGCCGGCAGGTTTGCAGAAGTCGTGTCTTGCGTCGCCAGAATCACAAGGCCAACATGCTCTAGTCCAGGTTCTGTGCGGCGGTGGACGAGGCTAGAGCAAACTTGGGCAGTTTTCGGCGCTCGTCCGTGGGCGACAGGCCGAATCGGTCACGATAACATTTCGAGAAATAGTTTGTGGTCGAGAAACCGACGATCAGAGCGATCTGCCAGACGCTGAGTTCGGTCAGCCGAACCAGCGTACGGGCGTGATCCAGCCGCAATGCGCGGAAGTAAAGTTGCGGTGTGGTGGCAAAATAACTGCCGAACAACCGTTCGAGTTGCTTTTGGGATATGCCGGAGCTCTTTGCAATTTCGGACATTCTGATGGGAAGTTCGATATGATCCTCCATCAGTTTCAGGGCCCGGCGTATCGACTGATGACGGATGTGCCTGAACGGGCTGTCAGCGCTCGGCTGGCTGTCCGAGCCGGGCCGGATGCTTTGATGCATGATCTGGCGGGCGACGGCCGAGGAGACATCGGGACCCAGATCATTTGCGACGATGTGCAGGAACATGTCTATCGCCCCGGTTCCGCCTGAACAGGTGAAAATGTCACCGTCAAACAAATACAGTTCACGGGACACCTCAATCAGAGGATGGGTTTCGGAAAAGGCCTGAATGTCCTCCCAGTGCAGCGTGCAGCGATGGCCGGACAACAGGCCCGCCTTGGCCAGAACCCACGTACCGGTGGCAATCGCACCAATCATGACATTATTGGCATGAAGTCTGTGCAGCCAGGCAATGGTGCGGGGATCGTCGATGAGATGGCCGTCCAGCCCGGCACAGACCACAACAGCATCGAGCGGCGGCACATTGTCGATAGTGTAATCGGCCACGGTCCTCAGACGGTTCATCGCCAGGAGTTCCTGACCATGGCTTGAGACGCTGCACCACTGGTAGTGCTCGGACCCCGTGACATAGGCTGTGTCGCGCAGGACATCGATCATGCCCGATACGGGAAGAAGCGGATACTGATCGAACAGCAGAAAGCCGAAACGGCGGGGGCGCCGCGGCAGCAGGTCTGGGCGTTTATCGTGCGTCATCGGCTTGCATGGCGTTTCTCACTGGTTCGCGGCTCCTCCGTTGGAACTCTTTTCCCGGTAGCCCGGTACTGTGCCGTAGGAAGGTCGGAAAGGTCGAATCATTATCGCAATGGGACGATTCGATGTTTGTTGGTTGGCAAAACCGGGGGCAGTCTTGGAGGGAGGACCGATAACAATGGGAACGACCAGCCGATGGCCCGGATGCATACAGAACTGAGACAGCGACTGCGCAGCAAACTGCGGGCTCACGGCGTCGACGTCTACATCGCCTGTACCCCTTCCAACGTACATTACACATCAGGGTTCCAGAGTGCCTTTATTGACCTGTCCTGGCAGATGACGGGAACCGACCTCGTGATCGTTCCGGCGTCCGACGCATTGGAGTCGGCGCTTATTGTCAGCGAATATTGCGCACCACTCGCCCAGGCGGCCTCCGACATTGGCGACATCCGGTCCTATTCCATGTGGACCGAGGGTCGGGACCTGTCGGTTGTGGGCGCGGTCCGGTCAGGCCGGAGCCGAATCGTAAATCGACCGGAACAGTATGATTCGGCAGAGATATTTGGACTCGTGGCAGATGTGCTGAGCGAACGCGGACTGGACAAGGCGGTCATTGGCACAGACCTCGCGCTCATGAAGCATGGCACCTTTGAATGGCTGCACAGAACGTTTCCCAATCATGAAATTGTAGACTGTGAGCATATTCTTTACGACGCTAGGCGGATCAAGCATCCGGGCGAGATTGACCGTCTCCGCCGCGCCGCGACCTTGTTCGATGCCGGGGTCAGTCATGCGGTGTCGCGAGTTGTGGAAGGGCAGACGCTCGACCAGATGCGCTACAATTTCGAAGCCGGTGTCGCTGCCGCACTGGCGTCGACGCCTGGACTGGGATCTTGTCAGGGATCGTTTTTCTTTCCGCACGTGGGTATCGGTAGCGAATCGGTGGCAAGAAAAGGCGATATCATAAAACTGGACTGCGGCGTGAAGATCGATGGTTACTGGAGCGACGGGTGCCGGCATTTTTGCCTCGGCAAACCAAGCGCAGATCAACGCCGTGTGCACGACGCCTTGAAAGCGGGATTTGACGCCGCGGTACCGTTGCTGCGGTCCGGCACGGCCATGACGGATCTATATGAGTCAGCGCTCACTGCGGTTCGCGACAGCGGTTTGCCGAACTACTCCCGTGGCCATTTTGGTCATTCGATCGGAATGGACGATCAGACCGAGGAACCTCCCTTCATCGGACCCAACCAGGCTGTTCTCGAGGCCGGTATGGTCGTGTGCCTGGAAATTCCCTACTATCCGTCCGACGTCGGTGGTTTCAACATCGAGGACATGTTTGTCATTTCAGACACCGGCCCCGAAGTGCTGACGCATCTGCCTCGGGAACTCGTTGAGCTGCCGGTTTAGTCAGAACCGGGGGATCCGCTCATTGACGGTTCTCGTATAAACGTTCCGATCCGTTTCCTGTGCCTGATATTGCCCTTGAACGACGAAGTGGTTTTCGGTTGCCGAAATTTCGACGTCCGTTTTCAGCCGGACCGTCCAGTCGCCCCGGCTGAACACAATCGTGTAGTGGAACACGGCGCCGGCGGTCAAAGGATCATTGCCTATCGCGGAAAACCCGAGGGAAGAGACGGAGTCGATGGTCATGCCATGCTCCTCAATGCAATAAGCACCGTCGTCCTTGACATAGGTTCGCCTGACTTCGCCGGAGACGACATCCTGGGTAACCGATCTGTCACGGTGCACATCCCGTATCCAGCGAATCGCCGGTTTCTGGGGCATCACAGCGTCCTCAAAGTCTGGAACCTCTCCGTCGGGTGCGCCGGTTTGACGTACCGGCAATGTCAGCGAACTTTGCCCGGTTTTCAAGGACAGCGTCATGGTTTCCGCTGAAGGCCAGATGAGGGGCCAGCTTTGCGTGGAAACCGACAAACGCAACCGATGGCCGGCCGGCACGCTCTGTGCAATGACATTCAACGGCACATCGATCACCAGCCATTTCCCCGGCTCAAGCCGGTTGGGATGCTCCATGCTTCTGTGCCGGGTGAGGTCGAGAAGGCCGTAGGTGATCAGTGTCGACTGCCCATCCGGTTGGATATCGTTGAGCCGGACACACACGGTTCCCGTTTCCGTATCCGGGCGAACCACCAGCCTTGCAATCGGTGTACCGCAAATCTCAACAGGCGCCCCAAGCACCGGCGTGTCGAAACACAGGGACCCGGCATCCTCTACGCGCTGGTCCAGCGGCATTTCCGGGCCAACTCCATGTGGAAGCCATTCTCCGCCCTGGATGGCATTCGCCAGTGGCGTGCAAATGTCCAGTATCTCCGTGGCGTTGACAGACCGTTCGAGTGAATTTCGATTGAGGATCAGCGTGTCGTCGCTAACATGCTGCATGGGCCATATGGAATCGGTTATCCAACGTCCGTCCCGCCTGTCGTAAGAAGGCCTGGGTGGCACGGAGCCCTGCATGTAGAGGCGAACGGGAGGTTCTTCGTCGACACCGTTCTCGATATCCTTCAGCCAGCGGTCCCACCAGCGTGTGGCTTCCTGGAGGAAGCCCATTTGCGGTCCGGGCAACGCGATATGCGGATAGGTATGGCCCCAGGGTCCGATGAGAACGCGATGCGGACAGGTCAGGCCGTTGATCATGCGAACTGCTGCGTTGGTGTACCCGTCCGCCCAGCCGCAGATGACATAGGTGGCGGCTTCTATGTCGCCATAGTTTTCACACACCGATGCATGCCGCCAGTAGTCATCGCGGCTGTGATGACCGAGCCAGGCCTTGAGGATGTCCGGTGCTTTCTCCATGCGCTCGAGCCAAATTGAGCGCCAGTCGGGCCCGGCAACTCCCGGATCAGGCGGACGCATCATGTAGGTCTGATAAAGCGATCCCCAGGCGAGGCCGGCCGTCAGCACGCACCCGCCCTTGTAGTGAATATCATCGTTGTAACGGTCATCGGTTCCGTGCACCGGGATGATCGCTTTCAATGATGCCGGTCTGCGGGCGGCGACTTGGAGGGCACTGAAGGCGCCCCATGACATGCCGAACATGCCGGTCCGGCCCGAACACCACGGCTGCGCCGCAATCCAGGCAAGAGCCGCCACACAGTCATCCTGTTCAGCCTGGACATACTCATCCATCGGCATGCCGTCCGACTCCTGTGAGCCAGCCGGTTCCAGCCTGAGTGAGGCGTAACCATGCCCTGCAAACCAGGGATGGATGACGCAATCGCGCGGGTAGGTAAAATCGCGATGCCGGAACGGAGCATATTCGACAACCGCCGGCACCGCGCCCAAGCTTGTATCATCGGGCAACCACAAGCGAGCCGAAAGCGATCTTCCATCGGGAAGAGGAATCCTGAATTCCGGCTCCACCTTGATTGGATACGGCAGGCTTTCGGCAATCCTGGTTGCGCCCATGGGCGCGGCAATCAGATTGACCATCTGCAGCTACTTTGACCTTTAGGCAAACCACCATCGGTCGGCGAGCTTATAGCCGTCCATATCCCAGTTTACGGCGACCGGGCCGTGTGCCAACTTGTCAGACGCAGCCAGCAGGTCGGCGGCGAAAACCGGTATGACCTGCCCGCCTTCGTTGCTTACCATGCGCTGCATTTCCACATACATCTCCCGCCGCTTTTTCTCATCCAGTTCCACGCGGGCCGCGAGCAACAACTTGTCGAATTTATCATTCTTCCAAAATGCATCGTTGTAACTTGCAGTACTGAGATAGCCCTCGGTGAATTGCCAGTCTTCGGTCGGGCGGCCGCTCCAGTATGACATGACCCAGCTGTCCTTGCGCCATACATTGCTCCAGTAGCCGTCGCTTGGATGGCGTTTTATTTCAATGTCGATGCCACATTCCTTGGCACGGGCCTGATAGAGCTGTGCTGTGTCGACCGCACCGTCGAAGGCAACTTCCGACGTGTGCAACTGAATGGCAAGGCGATCCAGCCCGGCTTTCTTCAGGTGGAATTTCGCCTTGTCCGGGTCCAGGTTTCGCTGTGGAAGCTCTTCGGCGCTGGCGTGGTAACGGTTGGCCGTTGAAATCGGATGGTCATTGCCGAGCACTCCATAGCCGAAGAGGATTTTCTCGAGGACTTCCTGGCGGTCGACCGCATGTTTGACCGCCAGCCGCACATCGTTGTTATCGAACGGCGCGGTATCGGCCCGCATTGGCAGGGTATAGTGCTTGTAGCCGTTCTGTACGACGACGGAAACGCCAGGCACGGATCCAAGCCGCGAGGCGGTGGAACGTTCCACACGGTTCATGACGTCGATATCGCCCGTGCGCAGGGCCGTCGTGCGAGCGTTCACATCTTCGATTGCAATTGTTTCAACTTCGTCGAAATTTGCATGGCCCGATTTCCAGTAGTTTGGGTTTCTGACGCCGACGGCGCGTACGCCCGGGTTCCATTCCTTGAGAATGTAACCGCCGGTGCCGTTGGCCTTGTCGAATTCAGTGTCGCCAGACTGAACGATCTGAAGCCGCGGATCGCTGAGCATAACGGGGAAATCAGCGTTGCCTGCCGTCAGCGTGATCATGACGCCGTCTTTGCCATCGGCCGAAACGTCGGATATCGCGCCCAGGACGGTTTTCAGAGGCGACTTCGAATCCTTGCCCCTATGGAGCCCAATCGAATAGATGACATCTTCCGGGTTCAGCGTTTTGCCGCTGTGGAACTCGATGCCTTGGCGGAGCTTGAAGCGCCATTTGTCGGCCCCTGAACTTGCTGCTTCCCAGCTCTCCGCGAGTTCTCCCTTCAGTCCACCCTTGCCATCGATTTCAATCAGGCTGTTGCGGGCCTGTCCAATGAGAGCACCGACCATTGAACTGGTGATCGCCCTGGGATCGAGCGTGTCTGTTGTGGAACTGCCTGCGACACCCAACCGCAAACGGCCGCCGCGTTTTGGTGTTGCCGCTGCAAGGCTGGAAAACGATCCCGCAAGACCGAGTTGGGATGCAGCAAGAACTGCGGTTGCGCCTATCAACACGCCTCTGCGCGTCGTGGCCGACTTACGTTCTGTGGGCTTCCGGTCCAAACGCCGATTCCTGGTAGGCTTAATGTTCTTACCCATGGGTTCCTCCCGTTCATGCCGGCCAGCAAAAATTGCAGACTCACGCTTGGGTCAATATGGCCAAGGCAAAAAGCTCAAACGGATAATGATTCGTCAGTTTAGGGGAGTAAATCGTCGCGGGGAGAGGATTATCCTTCGGACATCACCCGCCCAGACGGCGGCACAACGCTCCAATGGCATCACAGGCCCGGTGCAGGTTTTCCTGCGACGTGCACAGGCTCATGCGCAACAGGTGGTCGATGTTGTCGCCAAAGCTGCCGCACGGCAGGATCGATATGTTGGCCTCTTCGAGCAAGGCATGAGCGAAGACGGTCGCGTCCGGGGTCAGGTCGCTGACATCGAGCATGGCGAACATGCCGGCGTTGGGCGCAAACACACCGAGCCGCGGCACGGTCGACAGTCTCTCGACCACGAGATCGGCGCGCTCGCCATACGCTTTGACCATGGACACGGTCTCGTCCTGGGGTCCTGTCAGGGCAGCCACGGCGGCATCCTGAACGAACGGCGGTAGACCGTAATGCAGACAAAGCGCCAGTGCCGAAAACCGTCTGGACAGAGCCAGTGGACCGATCACCCAACCCATGCGCCAGCCCGACATGCGATGGGATTTCGAAAGGCTGGAGGCAACGATGCATTTCTCCTCCGGGCCCAGGAAACCTGAAGGACTGATGTGTCGGCCGTGGAAGACGAAGTCGGCATAAACCTCGTCGCTGATCAGCCAGATGTCCCGGTTGCGGCACAACTCGGCGACCGCCTTGACCAGGGCTTCGGAGTAGATCGCTCCCGTCGGATTGTTCGGCGAATTGAGGACGATCACCCGCGTCGCCGGTGAAATGGCAGCCTCAATATCCGAAAGCCGGGGCTCGAACCCGTTCTCCGCCGGTGCAGACACCTTTACGACGGTGGCGCCAGCAGCGGAAAACGTTGCAGGATAAGTCGAGTAATAGGGTTCGATGATGATCACTTCGTCGCCAGCTTGAAGCAAACACAGGGACGTTGCAAAGAGGGCGTTCTGGGCACCGGCGAAAACAACGCAATGGTCCGGTGCCATGGCTCGCCCGGTCAACGCGTTGTGGTGATCGGTAATCGCGGTTCTAAGCGCCAGGGTGCCTTCCATTTCCGAATAGTGGTGGCGTCCGGCATTCATGCTGGCGACGCCGGCCTCGACGATATGCGCCGGCGTCCGCGCGTTGGCATCCTCCCCGATGCTGAGAATCAGGATGTCTTCGCCTGCATCCTTGCGTTCGAGCGCGATCCGGTGAATTTCCCAGGCCTCTGCGCCTTCGCCGCTGACCCGGGCGGCGAGCCCGCTGAAAGAACCCGCTGATATGTCCATCTTATTCATCGTCAGTCCCCTCATTGTTCGACATTTGATCGACAGCAATCCGATCGCACATGCGCCTCTCGAGCGCCGGAGTCAAGAGGTGTGAAGGGGATCAACAAAGATGCTCAACATTGGCAGGTTGTTGAAACTGGAGTCTGCCCACATTGGGATAATTTTTTGGCAAGCCACGCTATAGTGCAGACGTCCGGTTTCAATGAAAGCAAAGGGCCAGCAGCCGAAATGCCGATGAGAACGCGGGTAAAGATCTGTTGCATCGCCTCGATCGATGAGGCCCGCGAAGCGGTACGTGCAGGTGCAGATGCTCTGGGACTGGTCGGTTCGATGCCGTCTGGTCCGGGCATTATCGACGATCCGGCAATCGCCGGCATTTCAGCGCAGACGCCGCCTGCGGTGGCAACCTTCCTGCTGACCTCAGAGCAAACTGCCGACGGCATCCACGAGCACGTATTACGAGCGGGAACGTCGACCGTCCAGATCGTGTCCCATATTCCAGAGCATGAAGCCGCCCGCCTCGCGCAGTTGCTGCCAGCGACGCGGCGTGTCCAGGTCATTCATGTCGAAAATGCCGGGGTCGTGGACCTGATCCCTGTCTACGCGCCTTATGTGCATGGCTTCCTGCTCGACTCGGGCACACCGTCCGCCGCCGTGCCGCAGTTTGGGGGAACGGGGCAAGCCCACGACTGGGGGATCAGCAAGGCCTTTGTCGCCGCGAGCCCGCTCCCCGTGTTCCTGGCCGGGGGCCTCAACCCGGACAATGTGAAAGAGGCCGTTCGAACAGTGAGACCCTTCGGGCTCGACCTGTGCACAGGTGTCAGAACCGACGATGCTCTTGATGGCCAAAAGCTAAAATCCTTCATGGCGTCGGTTGCAGCGGTCGATGCCGAGATGGCGAGACAATACTGATTGGGTGCAAGCACATTGCACGCCGGCCTTGGTAAAATTGCCACAAAGGAGTGCACAATCTGGCGTTCCGAACGGACATGAAAAAATGTTGAAAATACTGGTCACAATCTCTGGAGGAGTGATGTTCTGTATCGCCATGAGTGACGCGCAGGCCCAAGACCCGTCCGCGAACCTCAGGCAACTGCAAGCCCAGGCAGCATTGAACTGCGCCAGGGCGGGCAGTTTCGGCGCCCGATCCAGGCAGGAAAATTTCAGAGCTGCCAGAAATCGGCGCCGGTACACACAGCGCTGTACGGCGGGCAAGCGGGACAAGAACCGGATCTTCTGTTCAAGCGTGCAACGCCAGGCGGCCCGTAGCGCAAGCAATGCAAGACGGCTGGCCAGCCGTGCCGGACAGTCGACCCTGGAATGTGCCAGGTATCGTCGTTTGGTAGAGCGGGAAAAGCGCCGGCAACGGCTGCAGTACAACAAGTAACCGCCCTTCACTACGGACGCCGGTTCCTTTCATAAGGGACTACAAAAAGGGGCGTCGCCGTGCCATTCTGTCCCGGCCGATAAGGCCCAATTGGGGACATCAGTTAAAATTCAACAGCACAGCTAGATGTTTAGTCGCGGGTATTCCAATGCGTTATCGCGCTGAAATCGATGGCTTACGAGCCGTCGCCGTCGTTCCTGTCATCCTGTTTCACGCCGGGTTCGAGCTGTTCGGTGGCGGCTTCGTGGGCGTTGACGTCTTCTTTGTGATCAGTGGCTACCTCATCACCACCATCATCATTTCAGAACTGGATGACGGCAATTTCAGCCTCGTGAACTTTTATGAACGCCGGGCACGACGCATATTGCCGGCGCTGTTTTTCATCATGCTGGTGTCCGTGCCTTTCGCCTGGATGTGGCTCCTGCCGCGCGACATGAAGGACTTTGCGGAGAGTTTTGTCGCGGTCGCGACATTCTCGTCGAACTTCCTGTTCTGGAGCGAGAGTGGCTACTTTGACACCGCCGCAGAACTGAAACCGTTCCTGCACACCTGGAGCCTGGCTGTCGAGGAGCAGTATTACATCATCTTCCCGTTGCTTCTGATGGTGTCGTGGCGGCTGGGCAAGCGTTGGGTGCTGACAATGCTTGCAGTCTTCTTTCTGTTCAGCCTGGGTCTGGCCCACTGGAGTACGGTCTATGGCAACGATCAGGGGGCGTTTTTCCTGCCCACCACAAGGTTTTGGGAGATATTGATCGGTGTTTTCACGGCCTTTCAGCTTCGCAGGGCCGATGCCGGTACTGGCAACAGAATCCTAAACCAATTGCTCAGCCTGCTCGGCCTGTCACTGATCGGTTTTGCCATTTTTGCGTATGACAGTCAGACGCCTTTCCCGAGTCTGTATGCCCTGCCTCCCACGGTTGGCACCGCCTTGATCATTCTGTTTGCGGTCAAGGGAACGCTTGTCAATGCGTTGCTCAGCATCAGGGCGATCGTCGGTATCGGGCTGATCAGTTACAGCGCCTACCTGTGGCATCAGCCGATGCTCGCCCTTGCCCGGCACAGAATGGCCTCGGAGCCGGATGTCCTCACCGTAACCGGCCTGTGTCTGGCGATCATCCCGCTCGCCTATCTGACATGGCGGTTCATTGAAAGACCGTTCAGGCAAAAACAGGCTTTCACCAGGTTGTTCGTTTTCTCGTCAAGCGCTGCAATGATTGTTCTGTTTGTCGGTGTTGGCCTGACCGGGCACATCACCAAAGGGTTCAGGGATGTCTGGCTGGCGGGTCAATCTCCGTCGGTACAGAAGACCTATGCGGTCATCTACACCAAGAAGTCGAAGCATGATTTTGGCATCGGTGCCGACGGCAAGCAGGATGATGGTGCATGCCGCTTCGCCGCCGGTGCGATGGGCGGGAAGGTCAGACAGAGGCTCCTCGACTGCCGTGAAAAATTCGGAGCCGGATTTGCTGTTCTTGGCGACAGTCACGCCGGTGATCTTTTTGGCCTTATCCTGTCGCAGAATGATGCGCCTTTCCTTGTGACGATCAAACAGAGCGGTTGCAATCTCAACAGGGTAGAGCCTCGATGTCCCTACGATGGCATCTATGCCTTCATCGAAGAACACCCAAACGTTTTCAGAGGTGTCGTGTACGAACAGGCGGCGTACTTTTTGTTGAAGAAGGGTCCGCACAGCGGCAGCCGGGAAATGTTCACCAGGTTGGCCCTGGACGACGAAGTTACCGGGATCACCACCAACGACACGAATATCCTGGCGGTTCGCGACTACCTGAACAACCTTGCCAGGCATGTGGATGTCGCATGGTTCGGTCCGCGTATCGAACCGCATATCGCCAAAATGGACATCCTGAAGCGAGGCTGTGCCCATGATTTCAGGCTTCGTCCGAATCAACTCGACATTTTTCAGAATTTGGATGCCCGCATTGCCAGTCTCCTTGAGGGCGAAAGCCGCATCCGGTTTATGTCCCAGAACGAAGCGTTCCAATACCAGTTTCCGCGGGATTTCATGTCCTGCGATGCCATTTACTGGTCGGACGGCGATCACCTGAGTGCCGAGGGCGAGAAAAGGTTCGGAAGCCGCTTCAATGTCCTGTCTCTTTTCGGAATTTGAAGTCTGGCCAAGACCTTCCTATGGACCTGAAAGTTCCCCCATATCTGGACAAGAAATCGCGACAGTCAGCACCGACAATGCGTTTCCGACGGGGCTCGAAACCAGTGCGCGACCTGCGTGATGGTCTCCTTCCCGACACACTTGATTACGGATGTTTGACTTGACTCTGTCAAAGTGGCCAGCTTACACTTTGAATGAACGTTCAGAAAGTCGGCAACATTTTTGCTTTTGATTTATCTAAGTCGGGGCGCAAATTCTCAGTTTGGCGGCTTGCCGTTTGAAGGTTATGTTAGCTTATGGAATAGTCTTATCGATACGAAATATACCTGGGAGGGAAAACGAGTATGGATATCAAGAATCAACTAAAAGCAATTCGAACAGGCACTCTAAGAAGATCCGCTTTCAAGACATTGGGTATCGCTGCGGCCGCTGCCGGCGTGCTGTTGGCCGGGCAGGCGATGGCGCAGGAGCGGGTGCTGAAGGTCACCAACTGGGCCGAGTACATCGGCGAAGAAACGATCAAGAACTTCGAAAAAGAATACGGTATAAAGGTTATCTACGATACCTACGAATCCGTCGAAGCGATCGATTCGAAACTGCTTGCCGGCAACAGCGGCTACGACGTGGTCTCGCATTCCTCCGGTTCGGTGGCCCGCCTGATCAAGGCCGGAAATATTCTGGCTCCGCTCGACAAGACCAAGCTTGAAAACTTCAAGCATATGGATCCATCGGTCATGGCCCAGATGGAGATAAACTGGGATCCGGGTAACAAGTATCTGGTACCCTTTATGTGGGGCACCCATGGTGTCACCTACAACAAGGAACTGGTCCTGGAAACCTACAAGGACGCGCCGATCGGCTCGACGGACCTGATTTTCGATGCCAAGCATATGGAGAAAATCGGGAAATGCGGCGTTGCCTTCCTGGATTCTCCAGGCGACGTCATTCCAATGGCATTGGCGCATATGGGGCTTGACCCGAATTCCACCAACAGGGACGACTACAAGAAGGTGGGTGAGATGCTCGCCAAAATCCGTCCCCATATCAAGACATTCGACAATTACGCCTACCAGAAGATGCCGCAGAAAGAGTTTTGCGTCGCTGTGACCTGGGGTCCGGACGGCCTGCTTGCCATGTCGGGCGCGAAGGAAGCGAAAACCGGCGTGGTGCTCGATTTCTACCTGCCACCAGGCGAACGTAAAGCCAATCTCTGGGTTGACGGCTGGGTAATTCCGAAGGACGCCAAGAACATCGATGATGCGCATCTGTTTCTGAACTACATGATGCGCCCTGAAGTCGGTGCCGCAGACAGCAACTTCACCTGGTATGCGACGGCCAACATTACCGGAAAGTCCAAGGTCGATGAGGCGGTAACCTCCAGCCCGGCGGCGTATCCGACCCCGGATCAGGTCGCGAAGATGTGGACCGCAGCGGTGTTGCCACCGAAGATCGAACGCCTTCAGACACGGACATGGACCGAGTTCAAGGCCGGCAAGTAACCGCCACTGGACTTAGGCGGCGGCATTCCAATTCGAATGCCGCCGCCCCGCCACTGTGACACTCCGACACTGACGAGGGCCCGCCATGACCGGTCAACCGGCAATCAGCGATACTCCGTGGCTTGATCAAGATGCCGAGCCTTTTATCAAGATCCGGAGCGTGACCAAGAAATTTGGCAACGTCACCGCCGTTAACAACGTTGATCTCGACATCTACCAGGGCGAACTGTTCTGCCTGCTAGGCGGATCCGGTTGCGGTAAGACCACCCTGCTCAGGATGTTGTCGGGCTTTGAGGTTCCGACGTCGGGAACCATCACCATCGATGGCAGCGACATGTCCAGTGTGCCGCCGTACGAACGGCCGACCAACATGATGTTTCAGAGCTACGCGCTTTTCCCTCACATGACGGTGGAAAAGAACGTGGCCTACGGTCTCAAGCAGGACAAGGTGCCAAGCGGCGAAATCGTTGACCGTGTGGATGAAATTCTGCGCCTCGTCGAACTACAGGACTTCAAGAAACGCAAGCCTCACCAGCTGTCCGGCGGTCAGAGGCAGCGCGTGGCGCTTGCCCGCGCCCTTGTCAAGCAACCCAAACTCTTGTTGCTCGACGAACCGCTTGCCGCCCTCGACAAGAAGCTGCGCGAGCAAACCCAGTTCGAACTCATGAACATTCAGGAAAAGGTCGGCATTACCTTTGTCGTCGTCACCCATGACCAGGAGGAGGCAATGACGCTGTCCAGCCGGATCGCGGTGATGGATCAGGGCCAGTTCATGCAGATCGGCACGCCGACCGAAATCTACGAGTTTCCGGAAACCCGCTTCGTTGCCGATTTCATCGGCTCCGCCAATATAATTGAAGGCCGGATTATCGAAGACGGATCCGATCATGTTCGGGTCAAGACCGACCTTGGCGAAATCTATATCGACCACGGTCAGTCGACCAAGGAGGGCGACCGCGTCTGGATTGCCATCAGGCCCGAAAAGATTCATCTCAGCAAGGAACCCCCTGCCGAACCGGGACCCAATCAGGCTGCCGGCCAGGTTGACGACATCGGGTACCTTGGGGATACCTCAATCTACAAGATTCTACTGGAAGGCGGCCGGATTGTTGACGTGACCGCACCCAACCAGATCAGGCCCAAGAGCCGAACTCACCGGATAACCTGGGAAGAGGAAGTATATCTTCACTGGGAGGCCTCGAGCGCGGTCCTGTTGACCAAATGACCGATATTTCCTCCCCCGCCCCGCTTCCAAGGCCGGATATTCTGGCGCGGCTGGGACAGCGCGCGCAGGCGGCATGGCGGTCGATCATTGTCTTCATCCCTTACGTCTGGCTGCTGGTCTTCTTCCTGCTGCCGTTCTTCATTGTCGGCAAAATCAGCCTTGCCGAAACCAAGATCGCCAGCCCGCCATTCTCAAATCTCGTTGAATGGGCCGATGACGGGATCGTGACGATCAGGCTCGCGTTCGAAAACTTCGCCTATATCTTTAACGACGACCTTTATCTGTCGACCTATTTGAACTCGGTCAAGATTTCGACGATCTCAACAATCCTTTGCCTTTTGATCGGATATCCGATCGCGTATGGCATTGTGCGTTCCGACCCTTTCACCAAAAAGTTGCTGCTTTTTGCGATCATCCTGCCGTTCTGGACATCGTTTCTGCTCCGTGTTTACGCCTGGATGGGTCTGCTCGCCGATCAGGGGACTATCAACAATCTGCTGATCTGGATGGGCATGATCGATGAGCCGATCCGCATGCTTTACAACGAGTTCGCGGTCTATGTGGGCATTGTCTACACATACGTGCCGTTCATGATTCTGCCGCTTTACGCCAACATGGAAAAACTCGACGGGACGCTCAACGAGGCAGCCGCCGACCTTGGCGCCAGACCTATGACGACGTTTTTCACGATCACCTTGCCGCTGACCACTCCGGGTATCGTCGCGGGATCGCTGCTTGTGTTCATCCCCGCAACCGGCGAGTACGTGATCCCCGATCTGCTTGGCGGCGGTAATGTCTTGATGATCGGCCGGTTGCTCTACAACGAATTCCACGCCAATCACGACTGGCCGGTGGCGTCGGCTGTTGCCATTGTCCTGCTAATTGGGCTCGTCCTGCCTATGACCCTCTATCAGTACTATCAGGGCAAGGCCGAAGCGGGATCGGGGTAAGGCCATGTACAACAAGCGCTCCGGATTTCTGACCTTCATGATCGCAGCGGGTATGGCGTTCCTCTACATACCCATGATCCTGCTGGTCATCTATTCATTCAACTATTCCAAGATTGTGCCGATCTGGGGGGGCTGGTCGTTGCGCTGGTACGCGACTCTGTTCCAGTCCGAAGACGTCTGGAATGCGGTCCTGTTGAGTCTTAAGATTGCCGTCGTCAACGCGACGTTCGCGACACTTCTGGGCACCCTTGCGGGCCTTGCCATGGTCAGGTTTGGCAGGTTCAGGGGACGGACCCTGTTCGGCGGCATGCTGGTTGCTCCGCTGGTGATGCCGGAAGTGATCACCGGCCTGTCGCTTTTGATGCTGTTCATCATGCTCAAGGGCCTGACCGGCTGGCCCGACGAACGCGGTTTCACCACGATCACGATCGCCCACATTACCTTTTCGCTGGCCTATGTGGCGGTGATCATCCAGTCGCGTCTGACGGGCATGGGGGAAACCCTGGAGGAGGCGGCCCTCGATCTCGGCGCCAAGCCCTTCCGTGTGCTGGCGGATATCACCATGCCGCGCCTGGCACCGGGAATGCTCTCCGGCTGGCTGCTGGCCTTTACCCTGTCGCTCGACGATCTGGTCATCGCCAGCTTTGTTACAGGCCCTGGTGCGAACACGTTGCCGATTCTGATTTATTCGCGCATCCGGCTCGGCCTGCGCCCCGACATCAACGCGCTGGCGACAATCATCATTCTGGTCGTGGCGATCGGTGTCGCACTGGCGGCCCTTATCATGTTCCGTCAACAGAAACGAATGCAACGCGACCTTGAGATGGCCGAACAGGACGCGTCGTGAAGGGGGCCGGCCAAACGCGATCACGCAATGGCCGGACGGCGACCAAGGAAGTGCGCCGGCAACAACTCATCGATGCCACCATAGAATCGATCGCCGAACGCGGTTTCTCCGGCACGACACTCGTAACGGTGACGAAGTTCGCGAACCTGTCACACGGAACCGTCAACTTCCATTTCAAGAACAAGGAATCGCTGTTTGCCGATACCCTCGGCTTTTTGGCCGAGGAACATGGTGCCCTGTGGCGCGAAAACCTCGCAAAGTCAGGGACGACCCCGCAGGAGAAGTTGCTGGCTCTGATCGACTCCGAATTTGATGAGAGGATCTGCAACCGCAAGAAGCTTGCGGTCTGGTTTGCATTTTACGGCGAAGCCAAGTATCGCGCGGTTTATCGTGAGAGATGCGCCCATATCGATAACGAACGCCTGGCGGAAACCGAAAGACTGTGCCGGATGATGATGAAGGATGGGGGCTACGATCACGTCAACCCGCGGTCGTTCGCCAAAGGCCTGGAAGCTTTCATAGACGGCCTGCTGTTGAACATGCTGCTCTATCCCGAGACGTTTTCCCGCGAGGACGCGAGAGAAGAATGTCTTGGATTTCTTGGCGAAACTTTCACGGGACACTTCCCCGTGCCGGTCAGTGCCCAGGCATGCATGACTGGCCAGGCCCGGCCATAGGAGGCAGAGCACCGTTCCGTTCCTTCAAGTCCATGATTTGTTGTTATGGCAGGGACAGAACATCGCTTGCACCAATCGGCTGACACCACCGCTGCTTGATGGTTACGATGTGTCGGAAACCCACCCTTATCAAACCAACCTAAACTGCCCCATTGGCCCTGGCGTCAGACAAAGTCAAACATTCTAGTTTGGTACGGTTCCTTCTGCACAACACACCGTGTACCACAAAACAGCAGAGGAGTGCGCTTTCCATTGCTGAAGCCCGTCTATACCAATACAGAAAGACTCTTCGTCCAGGAATTCTTCAGACAATATCGCGTCTTTAGCTCCCTCAAGAGCGCCAATCAAATTGTCAGCGACAGCCTGAAATCTTTCATTTCCGGCACACCCCCCAAAGAACACGCAACTGTTGCGAATGGAGGTTAGTCCAGCATCTTGAAGTAACGAGACAAGCCGACGCCCAACGTACGGGTCATTGCCAAGCCTTTCATACGAACGGACGTACGCCTGCCAAAGCGCAGGGAAACCCCGCGGTTCGGGCCACGGACGAAAGTTGTCATGATCATCATCAGAGACAAAAACTCTTCCGCCGGGGCGAACCGAACGAACCATCTGTGCAATGACCAATGCTGGGCGGGGAATATGCTCTAGAAGAAAGCGAGCATGCGCAACGTCGAACGTTCCTAATTCTGACCCGCTCAACGGGAGCTCTAACGCATCCCCTTTGCGAAATTCCACAAGCTCCGACTCCCCTGAACTGTCCGCGAGTCTTTTCGCTTGCAATATTTGATGTCGATCTCGTTCAATTCCGACTACAAGCCCCTCGTTGCCCACTGTTCGTGCAATTAGACGAGTAAACTGACCAAGTCCGCTGCCAAGATCCAAGACCCTCTCTCCTTGCTGGAGGTCAAGCTCTCTCAAGCAAGAATCATTCAAGATGCCATTAAGTAAGGACAACCGGTGTTGTTCCTCCGGCGAACTGCCGTGAATATATTCAGACGACTCTGACATATCATCATTCATAATTTTCTTTCCCCGGCATATTCAGCGGCGCATAGCTCCCGGTAGATATTTCCAAACGCGAAGCACAATCAATTATCGACGGAATGTACAGAACAACGTCGTCAACGAAAACTGGGGGCGTGCTTGGTCTAACAATCGCTCTGCGCCGAAATACCCCGAAACGGTCATTCTATTGCACAAGCCAAAAGACCGCTTTGGTTCGCATCACCGTCATTTGATCTGAGCAAAACGCACGCTGGCATTGTTCCGAGAACGATCAAAAAAGTCTTTCTACATTCCCTCAATAGCCAGACGCCGAACACCAACGCATAACCGTGGATTCCAGCAATTCTCATACAATCCGGCTTGATTTGGAATGATCGAAATCGGACTCTACTGTTCGGCACCAGTCGTTTTCAAGGGGCCATTCGTAGCAAAATGCCTGGGAAAAACGGCAATCAGGTAGTCAACCGCACAGGCGTGCCCCCGTTCCCGGGTGAAATCGTGGCGGTTCATCAGCAATCGAAGCCAGAGGCCCTCAAGCAGGGCGTCGAGAGCCAGCGCAACCGAGTCGGAATTACCGTCATAGCCGCCTTCGGCAATGATCTCCCTGCACAGCGAAGTAAGCGTATCCGTGTATTCCTGGTCACGCGACCCGCACAGTGCCTGGTAACGCGGCCGGGATTCCGCTTCGCCCCAGAAGGCGCACCACGCGGAGATCTTACGCCGGTTGCAGACTTTCCTGTCGAAATCGGCCTTGACCAGGGCCCACAATTTATCTGACGGCGTGTCTCCAGCCTTTGCCAACGCCGCGCGCCAGTGATTGCCGTATTCGTCCGCCATGGACTTCAACGTTTCGACCAGCAGTTTTTCTTTTGAATCGAAGTGGAAATTGACGATGCCGCGCGAAAGGCCGGCACCGTCTGCCACGTCCGCCATGGTCGTCTTGGCAAAGCCGCGCTTTGCAATGGAATCAATGGTCGCGTCGATCAGTTGTTGGCGCCGGACTTCCCGTGACGCCTTGCGCCCGGTTCCCTGTGCTCTGGTGTCTGCAGAAACGGCCATCGTGTTCCGGTCTTATTGTCGTGTTGCGGGCTTCTGGCCGCGCAGATGGGTCGGTTGATGTTCGCCTGAATCCAGAACAACCTGCATGGCGACCCAGGTTTCGATGTTCTTGTCGACGTCTTCACGTCCGACGGCCGCGACCGCCGGTTCGTAAAGCGGTCCCTTCAACTGTGCATGCTCGTAAGCCGCGGTCTCGCGGTACCAATCGTTTCGGCTGACCGTTGAAATGTTTTCAAACCCGGCATCCTGCATGGCCGAACGATAGCGCTCCGGCGAGGCCATGCCGAAACTCAACTCCTCAAGCGCGATGTAATGTTTCATGTCTGCAGACGGCTCGCCGTCATGGCTGATCAGCCAGTCACTGGCGGCAAACCATCCACCGGGCTTGAGAATGCGATGGATATCGGCCATGAGCGTATGCTTGTCGGGAATATGGATGATCGCGTCTTTTGAAAAGACCACATCGAACTGAGCGTCGGCGAATGGCAGGGGGCCGGGGTCGACCAATTGAAAGGAGACGCTTTTCAGAAGGTTTTTCGACCGGGCCCGCGACTGGGCCTTGTCGAGTACCGGAGACTCCACGTCAATTCCGGTAACGTGTGCAGCGCCGTGGGTCTGGGCCAGGTACATGGTTATGCCGCCCGATCCGCAGCCGATATCGAGCACGTTGGCACCGGCAAGATCGAGGCCGTCGACCACCCGGTCCACCTCTTCCGGTCCGCCTGGCGAAAGATAACCTTCGCCCCAGACAATCTCCAGAAAGTCGATCAGGGCATCGTCATACTCGACATCTGGATGTGTAGTCTTCATTATAAGGCCCGGTACGTTTACACTGACGTCAACCATAGGCATTTTCGGGTTGTTAGGCAACATGTTTGCTGAACGTTCATTCAAAATAACTGGACAGGGAAAACCGTCCCGTGCCATTGTTGCAGTCGAGATTTGAGACGTTCGCTGGGAAAATCGGAAATCCGTAACATCGGCGGTAACAGGCCCTAAATCAGCAATGGCGAAGTGATCTGACATGAAAACCTGGGATGCTGTCATTATTGGTGCCGGACACAACGGCCTGGTCACCGCCGGATATCTGGCCAGGGCCGGCCTTGAGGTTCTGGTGGTTGAAAAGAACGACTGGGTTGGTGGCGCTGCCGTCAGCCGTGAATTGCATCCAGGTTTCCTTTATTCCAACTGCTCCTATGTTTGCTCTCTCCTGCGGCCGGAGATCATGCGCGATCTGGAACTCCCGAAATACGGTCTGCAGGTTGTGGCCTTCGACGGTGGCGCGGTCCTGACAAGAGACGGTGACTACCTGGCCACCTACCGCGACCATGAAGCCCATCGCCGGGAGATTGCCAGGTTCTCGGCAAAGGACGCGGAAAGCTACGACCGATATTCACGCGATGTCCTGCGCCAGTGCCGATTCATCAAACCGCTCCTGCTCAGGACAGCACCCGACCCCACGTCCTTCAGGCCGCGTGACCTTCAGGAACTGCTCTATCTGGGATCCAAGTTCCACGACCTGTCGGAAACCGAAATGTATGACACCGTCCGGTTCTGGACCATGTCGATCGCGGAATTTCTCGATGAGTATTTCGAAACCGACGTGATCAAGGCCAATCTGGCGATCTCAGGCATCATCGGCACGGCTCTCGGCCCGATGTCGCCGGGAACGGCTTATGTGCTGCTCCATCACTATATGGGCGATGTCGACGGATCAGTTGGCGCCTGGGGATACAGCCGCGGTGGTATGGGAGGCATCACGAAAGCCCTTGCGGCATCGTTTGAAGCCTCCGGCGGCACCATCCGCACAGGTGCCGGTGTCGATTACGTGACGATTTCGCATGGCGCCAGTCGAGGTGTTGTTCTCGACAATGGCGAAGAGATCTCCGCCCGCGTTGTGATTTCGAACGCCGATGTCAAACGGACATTCCTCAAGCTGGTGGAAGAAAAGCACCTGCCAGATGAATTCGTCCGCAAGGTCCGGAACTTCAAGATCAGAGGCTCTTCCGGCAAGGTCAATATTGCGCTCGATTCTATGCCCGAGTTTCCTGCACTGCCGGACGGCTCCCCCTGCGTCAGGGGCGACATGCACTTCACCGATTCGATCGAACGCATGGAGCGCGGCTATGATGACTGGAAAGCAGGCCGGTGGTCGGCGGATCCGTTCCTGGACATGATGATCCCCACAGCGGTTGACCCGACCATGACACCGCCCGGTCAGCACTTCATGAGTTGCTTCGTGCAGTATTGCCCGCCCCTGGTTGAAGGTCGCGACTGGACCGATGCCGATCGCGACGCTTTCGGGCAAACGGTCATCGACCAGATTGCCGACTATTCGCCGGGCTTCAAGGAGCGGATCCTGCACATGGAAGTCCGCACACCTAGAGAACTGGAAGCGGAAGTAGGTCTCACGGAAGGCAACATATTCCAGGGTGAACTGACCTTCGACCAGATCCTGTTCAACCGGCCGGTGCCGGGTTATGCGCAGTACCGGTCGCCGGTTGAGGGGTTGTATATGTGTGGATCGTCAACCCATCCCGGTGGCGGTGTCATGGGTGCTCCAGGGCGCAACGCCGCTGCTGAAATTCTCCGCGATCTGCGCCGGCCCGTAAAAGACATGAGTGATGCCTATGCCGTCCTGTGATGCGATAGTTATCGGCGCCGGCCATAACGGCCTTGTCTGCGCGGCTTACCTGGCACGCGCCGGTTTGAACGTGCTGGTGGTCGAGTCGGCTGATGAGGTCGGCGGTGCCGCCCGCACCGTGGAATTCGCGCCGGGCTACAAGGTCTCCCACGTGGCTCATATCCTGAACCAGCTTCAGCCGGGCGTGGTGCGCGAGTTGCAATTGAAAAAATACGGTCTGTCCTATGCAGCCAGCGACCTTCCGACAACCGCCCTGGCGGCCGACGCACGTCACCTGACGCTTCGGGGCGGGGCCGCTGCACGCGTTGATGGCGACCTGGCCGATACCGAGCGCGCGGCGTGGACCGAACTGCGCGGCCGTCTCGTGAAATATTCGGGTGTCCTCAAGCCCTATCTCGCCAAGACGCCGCCGCGGCTGCGCTCAGGACGGATGCCCGATAGCGTCGATCTTGCGGGCCTCGGCCTCGCGGTGCGCCGGCTGGGCCGCAAGCACATGCAGGAATTCCTGCGCATGATCCTGATGAACGTGGCCGATGTCCTGGAAGAAGACCTGAGCGACGATCGGCTGATGGGCGCGCTGGCCTTCGACTCGGTGTTGGGCACGGGCCTCGGGCCACGCTCGCCAAACTCCCTGATGTGCCTGTACTACCGGCTTGCCGGCGACGCCAACGGTATACCGGGTGGGCTGGCCCTGCCCACAGGCGGCATGGGATCCGTCGCCGAAACCTTCAAGAACGCGGCGATTGCCCAGGGCGCGCAGGTCAGAACCGGCTCTCCGGTCCGGCGCATCCTTGTAGAAAATGACTGGGCCTGCGGCGTGCGGCTCGACAACGGCGAGGAAATCCACGCCTCGATCGTGGTCTCCGCCGCCAATCCGAAGACAACTTTCCTCGATCTCCTGGGCGCGCAACATCTCGACACGGGCTTCGTTCGCCGCGTCTCGTCCATTCGCATGAACGGCAAGGCTGCAAAACTCCACCTGGCACTTGATGGTTTGCCTTCGTTCGAGGGCGTTCCGGAATCCGACTATGGCGGCCGGTTTGTCATCTCGCCGTCGATCGATCATGTGGAGCGGGCCTTCAACCCATCGAAATATGGTGAGTTCGCCCTGGAACCGGTCCTGGAGTTTGTCCTGCCTTCGGTTTCCGACCCTTCACTGGCGCCGGAGGGCAAGCACGTGCTTTCGGCGGTCGTGCAGTACGCGCCGGCCGGTCTGAAGGCCGGTTGGGATACGGCACGAGATGAATTCTACAATGCGATCATGACTGTACTGGAACAGTACAGCCCGGGCATCAGGGGGCAGGTCACGGCCCATGAACTGCTGACGCCCGATGACATGGAAAGCCAGTACGCCATGCCCGGCGGTCACTGGCACCATGGCGAACTGGGTGTTGATCAGATGTTCATGTTGAGACCGGCGCCTGGTGCCGCGCAGTACGCATCCCCCGTTCCGGGGCTCTATTTGTGTGGTGCCGGCAGTCACCCCGGCGGCGGCATCATGGGTGCTGCGGGCCGCAATGCTGCTGCTGTCATCGTGAAACGGGAGGCCTGAACCATGAACTCCATGCCCCGCTCTCCCCGGCGTCAGGAACTTCCCAGGGACCATTACCTGAAGCCTCTCCTTGAGACACCGTTTGATGCCCGTATCGCCGGGCTCATGACCACCGAGTCCTGGGCCGGCTGGGCAGGCTATCGGTCGCCCGTCGTCATCGAAGACGAGGAGCTTGAGTATACCGCCATCCGCAACTCCTGCGCCCTGTTCGACATGACGCCCATGATCAAGTACCGGATCGAAGGACCGGGCGCCGAAGCCTACCTCACGCGCCTGACCTTGCGTGATGTGGGCAAACTGAAAACCGGCCGTGTCCAGTACACCGCCTGGTGCGATGACGAGGGCAAGGTCCTCGATGACGGTACTTTGTTCCGATGGTCCGACACCGAGTTTAGGCTGTGCGCCCAGGAGCGTCATTTGCCTTGGTTGCTTGACTCGTGCACGGGCTTCGATGTGTCGATCACGGAAGAAACCGAAGAATTCGCCGCCCTGGCAGTCCAGGGACCCACGTCCTATTCAGTCCTGAAGGCGGCTGGCTTCAAGGGTATCGAAGACCTGAAGCCGTTCCAGATCATGGAAAGCCCGCTGGGCCGCGGCAAAGCCAAGGCGGTCTTATCCCGGACCGGGTTTACCGGAGATCTGGGATATGAGGTGTTCGTCGATGCCGGGGACGCCCTCAAGCTCTGGGACCTGCTCTGGAAAGCCGGCGCGCTCCACGGTATCCGGGCCATCGGTTCCGCTGCTCTGGACATGGCCCGTGTCGAGGCGGGCTTCATTGCCACCAATGCCGATTTCATCGCGTCGGAACAGGCAGTTCGCAACGACCGCCGGCGCTCACCCTTCGAGATTGGCCTCGAATGGATGGTCGATTTTGAAAAAGGCCACTTCAATGGCCGGCGTGCACTGCTGGCTGAAAAGGTAAATGGTACGTCGCGCTACTGTCTCGTTGGGTTGGAAATCGAAGGCAACGAACCGGCTCATCATGCTTTGGTCTATCATCGCAAGAAACGCGAGGCAGGCGTCATCACCGCCGGTGTCTGGTCGCCCACCTGCAAGCGCAATATCGCCATCGCCACCCTGGAGCGGCCCTTCGGCGCAACCGTGAATGACGATCTTTGGGTCGAAATATACGCCATGCACGAACTCCAATACCACAAGCTCATGGTCCGCGCCCGTGTCGTTGACCGTCCGTTCCTGCGCCTGGCCCGCCGCACGGCCACGCCACCCGGACTGTTTTGACACCGGCATACAATGACGGTGCGCGAAGGGAGTGTTCATGACGATCAGGAGAGTACACGGCAGTGCCCAGGGCAGATGCCGTGCTGTTGCCTATAACGGGTTGGTTTATGCGGTCGCGACCGACCTCGCTTGTGCCGACAACGTTGCCGATCAGACCCGGTCGACACTGCAGGCCCTGGACCAAAACCTGGCTGAAGCCGGCAGCGACAAGTCCCGCCTGCTACAGGCCACCGTCTATCTGAAGGACATGTCATCCAAGGCGAAGATGGACGAGGTCTGGTGTGAGTGGATCGGTGACCGGCAGAACTGGCCACAGAGAGCCTGCGTCGGTGCGGATCTCGCCGACAAGGACCTTGTCGAAATTGTCGTGACCGCCGTTCAATCGTAACAGCATCGCTCGATGGACCAGCCGGCCTTGCGTCATCGGTGCGGCACTGAAAGGGACTTTCAGAGGTTCCGGTCGCGGATACGCTTCATCGTTCCTGCCGTGCCGTCATGGAATGTGCCGAACCATTTGTCCCAGGGCATTTCAGCGGTGCCGTAGTTGCATTCGAAGAAGCGGTGGTGCAGCTGGTGAAAGAACGGCGAAAGGTAGGCCCGCTTCTTTTCCTTGACCAGAAGGCTTTCATATCCCGTGTGCGAACTGGCCGCCGTCAGCGCCAGGTACTGCAGGTGGAAGATCACGTGGATCGGGTGAGAGGCAATCACCCAGTGGATCAGCACCGAACTCAGATAAAGCAGATGTTCGATCGGGTGCATGGAGAACCCGGACCACGGGCCCACATTGACGTTGCGGTGGTGCAGCGCGTGAGCCATCTTATAAAGCGGCGGCCAGTGCAGCAGCCGGTGCACCCAATAAAAGTGAAAAGAGTGCAGCAGTGGCATCAGCAGGAACATGACGCAGAACCAGACCGGGTTCGCCTGCCATGACAGAAAAGGCACCATGTTGTTGGCGTAGCCCCACATCAGCAGAACTTCATAGGCCGACCACAACGTCACGCCGCTGGCACACGACCAGAGCATGTTGTCGAGAACCTGGTTGTTCCAAGTGAACATGCGGATGTTCTGGGCCATCCCGCGCTTATCGTATTTGAGCTTCGTGCCCTGCTTCTTGTAGACGTGGAAATAGAGATGCAGGCCGCCTGCAACGGTAAACATGAGAATGAGATTGCGGGCCCAGATCTGCGCGATCCAGCCGGCTTCGAAGGTCACGCAGCGCTCAAGTGCCGGGGCGGCATAAAACCAGACCGCGACTGAAGCCATGGCCAGGATGAAGTTGGCTGACAGCGGCTGCCAGCTCAGAACGAACCACGCCTGCAGCTTTTTCAAGTCCACAGGCCAGGCGTACAGTGGCGCATACTCGATCGGCACATCAGGATGCCAGTTCCAGGATCCATCCCCGCCTTTGGACGCTGTTTCGGTATCAGTCGCGGGGTTCCCCGACACGGTGGAATCGACGTTTGCCATGGCCGCGCTCTCCATATTCTGTCGGAAACACAATCGCAGACTCTCAAACATTTGAAAAACAGAATTTATGAGGTATCTTCTTCAGAAATTCAGAAGAATGAAATTCAATCGGCAGTACCCATGCGTGTCACCCTCAAGGCCCTGCACTATTTCATGACGGCGGTTGACCGCAGCAGCATCACCCGTGCCGCCGAAGAGCTTCATGTGGTTCCGTCTGCGGTGTCCGCAGCAATCGACCTGGTCGAGGACGAGTTCGCCCTGAAACTGGTCATGAGGTATCCGTCCAAGGGCATTCAGCCAACTGCGACCGGTCAGATACTCCTGGGCAAGTTCCGCCATCTTCTTGAGGAGTACAACAACCTGCTGATCGAGGGCAGCGATCTCAGAACCGCGCTCACCGGCACCCTCCGGGTCGGATATTATGCGCCGATCGCCCCGGCTTTCATGCCTGACATCATCATACCCATGGTCGACGGCAACCCGGATGTCTCGGTCAAGCTGGTCGAATGCGATAATGAAACCGCTCAGAGTGGCCTGTTGAATGGCGACTTCGACGTCATAATTTTCGCAGCGGAGAACGTGAAGCCCCGGATCACGTTCGAAACCCTGTTGGAAATTCCAGCTTATGTCCTGGCTCCCGAGTCCCATGTTCTGGCCGCGCGCAAATCGGTCCCCCTCACCGACCTGGCGTCGGAGAACCTGGTCCTGCTCGACCTGCCGGTGATGAGCGAGTACTACCGCGGGATTCTCGAGGATGCAGGTGTCACGTCAAGGATTGTCGCCACCGCCAACACGACGGAAATGATCAGAAGCCTGGTGGGTGCCGACGTTGGTTGTGCCGTCCTCAATATGCGCCCGCTCAACCACACAAGCTATGCGGGCGACCCGCTGGTGGCAATTCCCGTCAGCCCGCCGCCCAAACCGCTGCGGTTGGTGCTGGGCCATCTCCGGGAAAATCCTCGCCGCCTTGTCCATGCTTTCGTCGAGCAATGCCGAAGTTATTTCGCCTCCGACGCCGCCCGCCGGATGATCGTCGAGTAGGGTAGGGGCAAGGCTTAGCAACAACAACTCGTTACACCGGTGAAAAACGGTGTTCAGAGACGCACATGTCCATTCTTGAGGTGGTCCTGGATCCCGGTTTTCACCGGGATGACGCAAGTGGGGAGAACTAAATGTCCTTCCCTTTGCCCGCAACGATCGCATCGGCCATGTCCTCACCCACCCAGCTGTGGAGGGCGCTGACGATGACTTCCTTTTCGCTGAGAACGCCGCGGTCGTAGGCCGATGTGGCGAGACCTCTCTGGACCGACTCGATCAGTGTCCGGTCTTCCTCGTGGACATTCATGTTGACGCGTTTATTGAGAAATATTGTGGCATCGTGCTCCCGTGACCGTTTCGGCAGGGCGAAGGGGCGCCAGCGGATCTTCGTGCGCCCGGGCCCGAGCGGCACCGTGTGGAAAAAATCCATCATCTCCGGATAGACGTCGAACGAGACCGACGGATACATGAAGTAATAGCTCCACCGGCGTTTCAGGCCGTCCGGCAGGTGCTTGAAATCCGGCAGCGCGGAGGCATAAGCCCTGTTCGACCAGGCGCCTTTGACCTTGTCGCGGATGGTGTGGCTGAGTCGCGCGGTCCGGCTGGTGTCGTCGGGTTGGCGCTCGTAGTTCATGGACATGAGCGAGAACAGTCCAGGGTGCCCGGTCGGAAAATGATAATCCTCCAGGTAGTTGTCCCAGACGTTCTTCCAGTCCGCATCGACCACGTCTTCCCAAAGCTCGCCGACCGGTTCCATATCCTCGAAGCGGTAGGACTCCAGTTCTTCTGCAAGAGGTCCGTAGCGTTCCGCAACCGGTGCGCCACCGCTTTCAAAACGGATATAGACAAAGCCCATGTAGATCTCGCAGTCCAGCGACCGCAAGCCGAACTTGCCGTTGTCGAAGGGCGGGAATGTCTTCTTTGCGGCAATCGCCTTCAGGTCGCCGGAAAAATCATATCCCCAGGCATGATAGGGACAGCGGATCAGGCCGTCGCAGGCGCCGCGGCCTTCCACCAGGGCATGGGCCCGGTGCCGGCACACATTATGAAAGGCGCGGATCACCCCGTCTTCGCCCCGGATGACAAAGGCCTTTTCACCAAACGCCTCGAATGAAGCATAGGCGCCAGTCTCGCGGATCTCGCTCACATGACAGACCAGTTGCCAGGCCGGGCGATGAATGGTCGCCACTTCCTGCGCGAAAAAGTCTTCTGACGAATAGGTCCAGGCAGGCAGGGTTCGTGGCATTTCAGGTGGCAGGCCGTCGTCGTGCCTGGTGCCGGTGTCTGCCGGGAACGGCTGGCGGAAATGTCCAGGCGCAAACAGATTGTCCACGTAGGCCCGGCAAAGATCTCGCGCCGCATTCCGGTCGACATCCTCACCATCGAGCAGGATCTGCTGCCACAACGAGTCCACAAGGCCAGCCAGTCCCAACGCTGCCGCAGGCACGTGGACATCGCGTCTGGTCGTGTGGCTGACCTGCGCAAAGAGGGTCTCGATGGCATTGTGAAACGCCGTGTCCGCGCGCCCGCAAATTGTCTGGTACTCCGCCCGGGCCCGGGTTTCGCTCCAGAATGCGTACCAGACGGCCACCTTGTCCGGGTAGGAAATCGACGGATCGAAGCAAATGTCGATCAGTCCGTCGATAGCAGCGTGCGGATCCTGACCGGCATTGGCAATGGCGTCCTCGCAGGCATCGTGGAACTCATGGGCCACTTGTTCGAGGGTGGCCGTCAGCAGAGCCTGTTTGCTGGTGAAGTGAAAGTTCACCATGCTTGGCGCGAGGCCTGCCTGTTTGGCTACTTTCTGCAGGGTAATGCTGGAAAGGCCGTGTTCGGCGATGGTTGAAATCGTGGCGTCGATCAACTGTGAGCGCCGGGCGTCCTGGGGTTGGCGTGAAGTGGGGGTGTCGAGCATGGCAGGCTCCGCAAGCGAGAGATGTACGTTTTATTGAACATGCATTCTACACTATCGAATGATCATTCGACAAGAGCGGTCTGACTCTCCAACACCTACCGGCGGGTGGACGCATAGACCGCCAACAGGTCGTAGGCCACCGTTGCCCCGGCAAGGGCCGTGACCCCAGAGACATCGTAGGCCGGCGAGACTTCCACCACATCCATGCCAACCAGCCGGATGCCGGAGAGGCCGCGCAGAATGGTCTGCACCTGATAGGGCATGAGGCCACCGATCACCGGTGTTCCCGTGCCCGGCGCATGGGACGGATCGAAACAGTCGATGTCGAAAGTGATGTAGACCGGGTTCTCGCCGACGATCTCGCGGATCATCTCGAATGTTTTCTCAGGGCCCTGGCGGTGGACCTGCGGCGCATCGATGATGTTGACGCCGAGCGGGTCGTCCTGGACCGTGCGGATGCCGACCTGAACCGAGCGTTCCGGCGCCACGACACCACCTTTGACCGCCTGATAGAACATGGTGCCGTGATCGACCCGGCCCTCTTCGTCGTCCGCGCACCAGGTGTCGGTATGGGCATCGAACTGAACCAGCGAAAGGGGGCCGAACCGCTCCGCATAGGCCTTCAGGATCGGATAGGTGACATAGTGGTCGCCGCCGATCGCGAGCGTTGCCGTGTCCTTGTCCAGAATTCCGGAGATATGGGACTGGATGGCAACGGGGATCGCCGCGGGGCGGCCATGATCGAAGGCGCAGTCGCCATAGTCGACCACAGCCAGCACGTCGAACGGGTCGAAATCCCAGTAGTAGGGCCGGTCCCAGGCGATGAGTGACGATTCTGCGCGCACGCCACGCGGGCCGAACCTTGTACCGGGCCGGTTCGTGGTGGCCGCATCAAACGGTATGCCGGTCACCGCAACGTCCACACCCTTAAGGTCCCGGGAGTATTTCCGGCGCATGAAGCTGAGTGCACCGGCGAAGCTGATTTCGGGCTGCGTGCCGTAAAGGTCAGTCCGACGGAAGGCATTATCGATATGCGAGTTCTTGGACACGGGAGTTCTGCTTTCAGTGGATTGAGTGTTGACTGTTGCCTGCAGTGTTGCCGCGAATGAACGGAAAGACAACATCAATCCCGGGGCAATCCACGATTCCCTGTTGCGCGATTCATTGCAACCGGTCGAGCCGCAGGCGGTGACGCTCATCGGTCAGCCACCAGACGCCGCAAAGCACCGCAGTCATGACGCCGAGCCCGGTGGCGCCGCCAATCAGGAACATGATGAGGAGTTGATACTGGACGGCTTGGGTCGGATCCACGCCGGACAGGATCTGCCCGGTCATCATGCCGGGCAGGGACACCACGCCCGTGGCCGCCATGGAATTGATGATCGGCATGAACCCGCTCCTCAGCGCGCGCCGGGTGAACGGCCGCACGGCCTCCCACCGTGTTGCCCCCAGAAAAAGCTGCGCCTCGATCGCGAGCCGTTCCCGGTGGACGGCCGTCGTCAGCGTGTCCAGCCCCAGGCTGACACCGGTCATGGTGTTGCCCAGGATCATGCCGAACAGCGGCAGCGCGTATTGTGGCCGCCACCACGGGTCCGCCCCGATCATCGATCCAAGCGCCACGAGCGTGATGATTCCGCCGGACAGGACCATGGCGCCGGCGCCCAGACCGTAACCCGCCGGTCCCGCGATACGGCGCTCCTGTCGCGCCCGGATCTCGCGCGCGGCAAACGCGCTCATGACCGCTGCGACCCCAAGGGTGAGCCAGCCTGACGATGCCGCAAACACCGCCTTGAGCACCAGACCCACAAGCAGCAGTTGAATGACCATCCGGACCGCCGAGATGAATAGCTGGCGTTCGAGCTTGAGTTTCAGCAGGAAGGATGCCGCGCCATTGAGGATCAGGAAGACCGATGCCAGGACCAGATCCCAATAAGACAGGGCCACATAGCCGCTCATGTCGGTGCACCGCCGCTGAGGCGTCCGTCGGCCATGACGTACGACCGGTCGGCGAGGCGTGCCACCTGGGCTTCGTCGTGGCTGACAATGATGACCGCCGCACCAGCACTCTTGCGTAGACCGATAAGGCCCTCAACGGCCGCCGTGGCCTGGTCGTCAAGCGGTGCGGTCGGCTCATCGAGCACCAGGACCTCGCGCTCAAGACACAGCGTACGCGCCAACGCGAGCCGGTGGCGTTCCCCGGTGGACAACCGCGACACCGGCCACCCGAGACACTCGCCGGGAAGCAGCAGCGATTCCAGCAACGGCGGCAGGGCTTCGCCTACAGAGTCAGGAAAATGATCGCCCGCAATGTCCGACCACCATCCACTTTCGGCGGGCACCATGGAAACCCGGCTGCGCCACAGGTTGGCCGGCACATCTTCACGGCGATCGCCGTTCAGGAAAACATCCCCGGTGTTCGGCTCCATGTCGCACAGCGCCCGCAGCAGCAATGTCTTTCCCGAGCCGGAACTGCCCGACAGCGCCACGCATTCCCCGCCCGAGACCACAAGCCGGTCGGCCCGGACGTGATGGACGGTAAGATTGCTGATCTCAAGCATGATAATGTCAGGTGCCACCGCCCCTCAATTCTGTCATTGCCGGACGTGATCCGGCAATCCCAAGTGTCGATGCGCCCGCCTGCAGCAGTGGATCATCAGATCGACGTCCGATGATGACAGTTTCTGGGGTGTCGTCCACCCACAATTCGGGAATGACCATCGACCGGCATTCGGACCAATTGCCATTCAGAAATGTCAGCCAGGGCGAGCTGGGATTATCCCAGACATCGTGGATTGCGTCTGCGGCGGTCGCTGTGTGCGATAGTGGAGTGGATGGGAGACAACATCGTTCCCCGTACGCGATGCAGCATGAAATGCTGCGTCGCAGAGACGGGGGCGTACCGAACGCCAACCTTTGTATTTGATGCGATCCAGTGTCTGCGATGCAACACTGACGTGCTGCATCGCGCACGGGAAACGATTAGGTTGCCCGGAAGTCTTCAGAACATCTCGAAATATTCCCGGTGTTCCCAGTCGGTCACGGTCGACAGGAACCGCGCAATCTCCGCTTCCTTGATCGTGACCAGATAGTCGACAAACTGATCGCCGAGCTGCGACCGGTAGAAGTCGCTCTGGCGCAGATGGCTCACCGCTTCCATCAGGCTTGCGGGCAGGCGTTCGGCCTCGGCTGAATAGGGTTCGTCAGTCGCCGATCCGGGGTCGGTCTCGTTCTTTAGGCCGTCGAGGCCGCTCAGGACCTGGGACGCCATGTAGAGATAGGGATTGGCCGCAGGCTCGCCCGCCCGGTTCTCGATCCGGGTCGCCGTGTCGCCCGGTGCGCCAACCGCCCGGATCATCGCCCCCCGGTTATCACGGCCCCACACCACCCGGTCGGGCGCAAGCGTGTGCGGTTGGTAGCGCTTGTAGCCGTTGATTGTCGGTGTCGTGAACACCGATGACGCGCGGGCATGATTCAACACGCCGCCCACATACTGCCGTGCTGTGGGAGACAGCAGGTGTTGCGGGTCGTCGCTGACAAAGGCATTGGCCCCGGTGTGCCGGTCAACAAGTGACTGGTGCAGATGCCAGCCGCTGGAGAATATGTTCTCAAGCCCCGGACGGCACATGAAGGTGGCATGAAGCCCGTTGCGCCGGCAGACCTGCTTCACCGCGCTGCGCACCAGCACCACCATGTCGGCGCAGGCCATGCCGACCTGCGCATCGAACGTGATTTCGAACTGGCTCGGACCGAATTCGACCTCCATGGAACGCAACGGCAGGTCCAGGGCGGTCAGATTGGAACGCAGGATCTCCATGACCGGTTCCAGCTCGTCCATGCGCTGCTCGGTCAGGTATTGAAACCCGTGCGCCAGCAGGTGGACATCCGGCGGCTCGGCCGGCTGTCCCGCCTGGGCGGGGGCAAGCTTGGGGTCGACCAGATCGAACACGTGAAATTCCAGTTCCGCGCCGGCCCTGAAGTGATACCCCTCCGTCTCCAGGCGGCCCAGGCTGTCCTGCAGGATCCGGCGGGTCGAAAACGGCACGGGTGTTCCATCCGGGAAATAGATGTCGCACAACATCCAGGCTGTGCCCGGCACCCAGGGCAACTCACGATAGGTCTCAGGGTCAGGCACCATGTAGAAATCGCCGGCACCGGTCAGCTGGTCGAGCCCCATGCCGCCGCCGGCCTGCCAGACCGGATAGACCGTACGGTGGGCGGTGTCCTTGAGCAGCAGCGTCGTCGTCATGGAACAGCCATTGGTGAAAACCGAACGCATTTCCCCCGGCATCACGGTCTTACCGCGCAACAGGCCGTGCTGGTCGGCAAACGACAGGCGTACCGCATCGATGCCGCCGGCGTCCAGGCGCTCGGCAACGTCCTGTGCTGCCCGGGCCTGGTCGTCGGTCCACAGGCCGTGGCGTTCAATCAGTCCCGAAGACGGGCCTTTCCCCACATTCACGTTCTTTGTCCTTCCCGCAGATTCGCCCCGATATCTGTCAGCCTGTCACCAGGGATCCTGCGCCCAATCCGACTGTGCCCGCCGTTCCAGGTCGCGCGCCTTCCAGCTCTCCTGCCAGCCTTCAGCCGGCCCGATGGCATCGATCGAAACCGGGCCGCGGACGCTCTTGGAAGCCCCGCCATTGCCATCGCTATCTTGCACCATGGGCAGACTACCACCGTCGCGTGCAGATTGGATAGCCCGGCGCAGCATCCGCCGGTAGGCGATGATGGCCACGTCCGACTTACCCAGATGCTCGGCTGTGCGGTCCTGGATCCGTCCCGGTGACTCAACCGCCCACTGGTCGTGCACGTTTATGTCGAGGCCCATGCCCGTATAGGTCTTGGTTGCCTGCTCGAAAGGGTCGAAGCCGTAGTTGTTCGACTTGTTCAGCCGGGGACGGTAGTCGGGCAACTCGTACAGTTCCAGCCGCTGCTCGCGCATTACCGCCTTGTCGACCGGTGCGCCGAAACTGGTGAAGATTGCGTACCAGTAGCAGGTCTCGTCATCGACCGGCACGTGCCACTGGGTAATCGTCATCTCGTTGCTCATGGGAATGACAATGGCGTGGGGGAAAACCTGGTTGGTCACCCGCACGTGCATGCCGTGATTGCCCAGGTCCCGCAATGCAATGATGCGCAGGCCGTAGTCGGTTTGCTCCACAGTGATCTCAGGCCGGGGATACTCACGCAGGATCTGCGTCATCGGTATGGCGGTATCGGCGGCCTTGTCGCGGAACTGCTTGCCATAGCCTTCATCGGGGTTTTCGTCTTCCAGGAATCTGTGCAGAAACGAGGCATGGGCGGGGTCGATGCCCACTTCCAGCGCCTGCAGCCAGTTGCATTCGATCAGGCCCTTGAAGGCAAATGTATGGGTGTCCGGTGCCACAAAGCAGTCGAGTTCCGGAAAATCCGGGGCCGCCCCTGGTCCCATATAGGCGAACACAATGCCGTGTCTCTCGACGCATTCGTAGGCGGAGACCGTGATGTTTTCATGAAACCGGCTGCCTTCGGGTTCCGCCGGCTGCTCGAGGCAATGGCCGTCGGTATCGAACAGCCAGCCGTGAAACGGGCAGCGCAGGCCGCCGTCCTCGAGCCTGCCGAAACACAGGTCGGCACCCCGGTGCGGGCAATGCCGCGCGATCATGGCATAACCGCCGTCGGGTTTGCGGAAGAGCACGAGGTCTTCGCCCAGCAGCTGTACCGCGCGAACCGGGCGCTCGTCCGGCAGCTCCTCGATCAGGGCCGCCGGTTGCCAGTATCGCCGCATGACATCGCCCGCCGGCGTGCCGGTTCCGATCCGGGTGATTTCGTCGTTCTGTTCACGGCTCATCATGGCGTAACGCCCTCCCGCATGGTTTGCTGTTGTTGTCAATGTTCGCACAGAGCACAAATGTTCGCTGTTTAGATATTACAGAGACTTGGAGGCCTCCGCAAGATTCGAGGAGGCCTCCCCCTCCCACATCGTCATCCTTGGCTGGGCGCAAGCCCGGTCGAGGATCTACTCGCCGTCCGGAATTCCAAGGTGAGGCGATTGGATCCTCGCCCTCGCTTGCACTCGGCCAAGAATGACGGACGGAATGGCAAAGTGATCCGTACTTAACCGACAACGGGACACCTGCCCTGGTTTGCACGCTGAAACTGCGAATGTTACCGTGCCGACCACCTCAAACTTCTCAGAGACCATCGGATGACGGCATCAAATCAGCATGAATGGATCAAGGACACCCTGGAAAGCGTGCCGCCCATCGTCTTCCTCGTTCTGTGGCGCAGCGGCGTCGACTTGGCTATGGCCGGCTGGATCGGAACCGGTCTGGCCGCCGCCCTGTTGCTGGGCTTCTGGCTCAAGGGCGTCCGGCATAACCCGATCCTGCTGGGTATGAACATTCATCTGGTTGTCATAACGCCGTTAATCGTCGGCTTGTTCAATCTCGGCGCGGCAGACCTTGCCCGGACCCTGGTTGCCTTGGCTGAAGCCGGTGTCCTGATCTCGATAACGGCCGTTGGTTTTATCCTGACTTTCTTCCACCCCCGCGGTTTCATCGGGATCGAGGGCTTGCCGTCTGCATTGCAGCGCGCCTATTCGCTGATTCTCCTGACCGCGTCAGCCGCCATGGTCTTCTGGTCGTTTGCCAATCTCGGCAACACGCTGATCTCCATTGGCCTGCCACTGATGGTGCTGTTCGGCCTGCGCCGTTTCTACGCGGCCCGCGCTCGTGACCGCTCAGGTCCAGGCGCCAAGGCCGGCATGGCGGTTGCGGCAGCCCCTGGCAGCGACCTGGATTAGGGTGAAGACAACCTCACTGATATGGGTTCTTCACCCCGTCCTTGCCTTCAGCTTCGCCGGACGGCGGTGTCGGCCGGTAATGCAGCAGAGTCCCGCCGCTCGCATCGCTTCCGTTTGCCCTCGCCCGCGCCTCATCCGGTGTCTCCAGCAAGTCGCCCGCCGCGACCGCCGCTTTGCGGTCAAGCGGATGCGGACTGCCGTCGTCGGGCGGCGGCATCATGCTGGCGTGGTAGTATGCCGTCTTCTGCTTGGAGGCGTCCACCGTTCGGGTCGGGTCGATGTCGCGTTGGTTGGTGCCCTTGGGCGGGTCAACCGTGATGCCATCGATTATCTCATGGTCGAACCACCACTTCTTGAGTGGGTTGCGCCGGCCGTTGCCCAGCCAGTCGTCCATCCAGGTGGCAATCGGCACCATCAGCGGTTTCAGCCACATGGCGTTGACGCCGAGCCAGCTGGCGGCCCTGGTCAGCAGGGCGCCGTCGGCGTCGACCACCTTGTTGATCGGGCAGGTCTTCATGCACCGGCCGCAGGCAGCCCCCTTCGGGTTGGTCAGCCGGTAGCGCGTGCAGCGCTCCACATCCGGCTTCCACATCTCGTAGCCGTTGAACATCACCTTGTCGCCAAAGGGAATCGCATCGCACGGGCATTCGCGTGCGCATTTCAGGCAATTGTTGCAGAAATACTGGAGGCCGAAGTCAATCGGTTTGTCGATTTCAAGCGGCAGGTCGGTGGTCAGCACCACTGACTTGAAGCGCGGCCCGACAAACGGGTTGAGCACCAGCTCGCCGATCCGGCTCAGTTCGCCCAGGCCCGCCCACAGCACCAGCGGTATCTGCAGCACGTCGCTGTCCGCGTTGGTCTGGGGCCGGGCGGACACGCCCTTGGAGCGCAGGAACTCCGCCATGACACCGGCGATTTCCGCACCGCGCAGGTAAGACCGCATGGACTGGGCGCCCGACGCCCAGTCATCGCCGCTTGCGCCCTCCATGGTGTCGTAGCCCTGGTCCACCAGCATGACCACCGCATAACGATGATAGGGCACAATCTCCTCGCCGTCCGCATGGTGCGAGAACCAGGCATAGCGCGGGATCTCGCAGATCCCGGTGAGGTCCGAGCCCAGGGCATAGGACAATGACTTCAGCGCCCGGGCATTGGCGGCGGGATCGCCGAACGAATCGGGATCTTCTGACCCCAGTTCACCATCCTGATGCGGCACCATCGACCGGATCGCGCCCAGCAGGGAGAACGAGAACGGTGTCTTGAACGAAAACCGGCTGCGCTCGCGTTTTGATTTCTCCCCCAGATCGCCATGCAGCGCGCGTTGAAAGAAAGCCGCCCGCTTGGGCACCCGGGGGATCTCGTCGTCGAGGATCAGGGTCGTCGGTCGGTCGACCCGTTTGACGGTCTCCATGGGATACCGGCTCTGGTGGGAGGCCCGTTTCGCCCGCCGCCGCCGCTCCCGGCCGGAAACCGCACCGCCACTGCCCCACCAGTAAGCAAGGCCCGGTGCCTTGAGGGCTGAGGCGGCCAGTGGCCGGTCGGTCGCGATGGCGTAATCGGTGGTCACGACGCCAATCGAGAAGGCCTCACCCAGGTATGGGTTGAGCACACTTTCACGGTTGCGCACCCCAAGCCCGGCGAGCACGGCAAGCCGTTGCCGGTCAACATCGCACGCGCCCTGCATGTGCGCCTTCGCCGAAAAACCCATGGCGCGGATGTGACCGGCAAGACAGATCCCGATCTCTGCCACCCGCAGTTCCGAGACCGCACTGGTGCTGCCGATCATCCAGGCGTGCGCCAGATTGTCCTGTTCCGGCATCCTCGGGACGGCTGCGATGAACACGATCGCATGATCGTGGCCGTGCTCTTGAGCCCCTTCCAGCCACGCGGTGTCCGGCATGGCGCAGATTCCGGCTTGATCCGCATCCATGAAGTAGGCGCCGCCCTTGATGTCCACGGCCCGGCGCTCGAGGTCATCGGGAACAGGCGCCTGTGCCGGGGCCACATCCCCGTCGGCGAAGCTTGCGAAAATGTTCCTGTAGTGCGCCGCCGCGCGGGCCAGGGGACTGTCGGTTTCGGTGGCCGTTTCTCTGCTGCCCCTGGGGTCTGCCCCCTCGTGCGCGGCGATGGCGTCGTCGCGCGGCAATGTTTCCAGGGGATAAGGGCCGAAGTGGAAAGGCCGATTCTTCGATCGAGGGTAGAGCAGCATGGTCTGGTCCCGTATAGTCCGATGTGCACGGTTACACTGTAGAGCCTTGGATTGACCCCTGTCACCCGTGTGGTTCACGGGATCTCAGGAACAGAAATCATGAGCACGTTCATAGCCCTCCTGCGTGGCATAAATGTTGGCGGCCACCGCAAGATCTTGATGAGCGCCCTGAAGCAGGTTCATGAGGCACTCGGCCACGATAACCCCGTGACCTATCTGCAATCGGGGAATGTGGTCTTTGACTGTGACGACCACGACCACCAGGCATTACGCCAGACCCTGATGTCCGCCTACGACCGGGCATTCGGTTTCCCCGTCGACGTCATCCTCCGCACCGCCGACGATCTTGTCCACATTGCCGATGGCAACCCGTTCCCGCACTCAGGCGGCAGGGAAGCGAGGTTTCTGCATGTTTTTATGTTGTCCGGAACGCCCGGCGGAAATGCCATCGAAACGTTCTCTGCCCTGGATAGGCCGGAGGAAGTGCAGGCGGCCGGTGACATCCTCTACGTCTATTACCCGCAAGGTGCTGGACGGTCGAAGCTGACGCTGAACGTCGTGGAAAAGGCCTTGGGTGTCACGGCAACCGCCAGAAACTGGAACACGGTGACCAAGCTCCTGGAACTGGTCACACAGCGATAAGCTACGGCAAGTCAGAGCAGCGCCTGCGATACCGCGTGAGCGCAGTGTTTCATGACAGGCAGGTGTTTGGCTACCAGGTCATCCACGCTGGTCCGCCCCGACGACACGATGACGTTGAGGGCGCCGACACTCGTCCCATCGGACGTCAGCACTGGCACGCCGATTGACCGCACGCCCTTCTCGAATTCTTCGTCGACGATAGCATACCCGTCCTGCCTTGCCTTTGTCAGGACGGTGAGGAGCCGCGCACGATCGGTGACGGTTGCCGGCGTGTGTGCCTCGAGAGGGGCCGACGCCACAAGTGCGCCTCTTTGGGCCTCGGGCAAAAAGGCCAGATAGGCGCGTCCGATCGCCGTCGTCAGCAGCGGCATGCGGCTGCCCACCGTCAGCCCGATGGTGAGGACACGCTGGGCGCCGGGCGCATGGGCGACACAGACCATGGCGTCGTCTTCCGGCATGGCCAGCGCCACGGCCTCGCCCAGTTCCTGGGAGGCTTGTTTCAGGATCGGATGAATCCGGGTTGAGATGCCTTGTGATGACAGGAAACCGAACCCGAGGCTCAGGATCCGCGGTGTCAGGGCAAACAGCCGACCGTCGCTGCGCACGTAGCCCAGTTCCTGCAGCGTAAGCAGGCAACGGCGCGCGCTGGCCCTGCTGTAGCCGGTCTCGCGCGCCACATCGGCCAGGGTCATTTGAGGATGATCGGTGCCGAACGCCCGAATGACCGCAAGCCCCCTGGCGAGGCCTTGTATGAATTCCTTGGATTGGGGTTCATCGGTCATTGCAGCGACAGATTACGTGATTCGGTCACCCGTGGTTTGTCCGATTGTGCCGGCCCAGTTTTGATGCCAGAGTTCTTCCAGCGATACCCAGCGCACAACAGCACCATGAGGCAATGATGACCGGCAAGAACATCCTGATCCTGTGTTCCGACGAGCATTCCCGTTCAGCGCTGGGGTGTTATGGGCACCCGGTCGCAAAAACCCCGGCGCTCGACAAGCTGGCATTGGCCGGCATGCGGTTTACCCAAGGTTACACGCCGTCACCAATCTGCATTCCCGCCCGGGCGAGCCTCGCCACCGGGCTGCATGTTCATGAAACCCGGTGCTGGTCGTCTGCAGAGCCCTATTACGGACAGATCGAAAGCTGGATGCATCGGCTGCGCGATGCCGGTCACCCTGTGGTCTCCATCGGCAAACTGCATTTCCGGTCGGGCCAGGACGACAACGGTTTCAGCGAAGAGATCGTGCCGATGTACCTGAC
This sequence comes from Hyphomicrobiales bacterium, assembly GCA_021775835.1. Next base: position 43,028 of record JAJFHC010000091.1, read on the forward strand.
GAACGGCGGACGCGGTTGGCCACAGGGCCTGCTGCGCGACCCCATGCCGCCGTTTGACGGTTCCAGGGAACTGGCCGCCGAAACCGGGCCCGGCGACAGCACGTATACGGACTATGACCGGCTGGTCACCGACGAGGCCTGCCGCTGGCTGCGGCGCTACCCGGCCAAAGCTGCCGACAAACCCTGGGCGGCGTTCGTATCCATGGTCAGCCCGCATTTCCCGCTGACCGCGCCACAGGCCTTCTTCGACCTCTATGAGGGTCTTGAAATGCCGGCAGCCTATGGCCGGGGAGAAAACGAGCGCTGGCAGCATCCGGCATTGGAGGAAATGCTGAAATTCTGGGACTATGACGACTATTTCGACGAACCCACCCGCGTCCTTGCCCGGCGTTGTTATTACGGGCTGTGCAGTTTTCTCGATGACAATATCCGCAAGGTCCTGGAGGCGCTGGAAGACTCCGGCCAGGCCCGCGACACGGTGGTTCTCTACATTTCCGATCACGGCGAAATGCTGGGCAATCACGGGTTCTGGACAAAATCCGTGATGTACGAGGATTCCGTCGCTGTTCCCATCATCATGTCAGGCCCTGGTGTGGCAACAGGCGTGAACCGCACGCCGGTGTCCCTGACCGATGTTGCGGCAACCGTCGAGCACTGTGTCGGCCTGACGCCACAGGTCCCGTCCGGGGCCTGGGCCAGCCGTCCCTTGCAGGGTTTCATAGATGTTCCGGAAGCGGGGCGGCCCATATTGAGCGAGTATCACGACGGCGGCAGCCCGACCGGCTTTTACATGATCCGCCAGGGCCACTGGAAATATGTCCACTACGCCGGCAACTATCCGCCCCAGCTCTTCAATCTGGAGAAGGATCCGCTCGAATGCGAGGATCTGGGACAAAGCCCGGCCCACGCGGCCGAGCGCGAAAGGCTCGACGGTGTGCTCACCTCGATACTCGATCCCGACGCCGTCAGCGCTCAGGCCTTCGAAGACCAGGCGGCCCTGATTGAAACCTATGGTGGCCCTGAAGCGGTTTTGTCCATGCCCAGCTTCAACCACACGCCGACACCGACAGCGGGGTAGGTCTGGTCTGCTGGGTCGCCGTTTGTTTCAGGCCGAAAGGATCGTCGGTAATCGGGTGCTACTTGGTGCCGTACATGCGGTCGCCGGCGTCGCCGAGGCCTGGAACGATATAGCCGTGATCGTTCAGGCATTCATCCAGGGCTGCGGTATAGACGTGCACATCCGGGTGGGCTGCGGTCAGGGCCGCCACCCCTTCGGGGGCTGCAAGCAGGCAGACGAATTTGATATCCCGGGCGCCAGCTTCCTTCAAACGTGTAAGCGCAGCCGAAGCCGAATTCGACGTTGCCAGCATCGGGTCGACCGCGATGCAGGTGCGCTCGTTCATGTACTCCGGCAGCTTGAGATAATACTCCACGGGCTGAAGTGTCTTGGGGTCACGGTACAATCCGATATGACCGACCCTTGCCGACGGCACCAGGTCGAGCATGCCGTCAAGCAGACCATTGCCGGCGCGCAGGATCGATACGAACACCAGTTTCCGGCCTTTGAGAATCGGCGCTTCCATTTCCGCAAGTGGCGTGTTGATGGTCCGTGTGGTTGTCGGCAGATCGCGCAGGACTTCGTAGGCAAGAAGCATGCTGATTTCCCGCAGAAGCTGCCTGAAAACGGCGGATGCCGTGTCCACGTCGCGCATCAGCGTCAGCTTGTGCTGGATCAGGGGGTGATCCACGACCGTCAGTTTGTCTGTCACGGTTTTAGCTCCTTGCCAGTTTTCACTCTCATTGCCAGCTTGCCGCCACACGACAAGAACGACCGGTGAAGCTGATCAATAGACCGCAGTCGCGGTCGTCGGCAAGGGGCGGAAGGAGATATGGACAGCTTATCGACAGGTCAGGTCAAACAGCGTGTTGGTTCTTGACAAGCCTGATGGATCAGTCCGTCGTCGGCGCAAATCGGATGCAATACAGGAGGTTACACAGGCTGTTGGCGATATTTGTCGAGCGGTCTGCAATAGGTTTCGGGCAAGGTGAGCGCGCACAGGAAACCGATAACGCCACAGATGATGAGGCTCGCAAACGCGAAATGATAGGCATCGAGGGAGTATTGCCTGGCCCCGTCGATCAATTGTCCGTCCCACTGCAAATCCAGCAGCAGCCCGATCACCGGTTGCAGGAGGGCGCCGGAGCCCACCGTGAAGCCATTGACGATTCCCGTTACCGTGCCGTGATATGCGGGATCGATGATCTCGCGGGACAGGGCGAAGCTGATGACCATCGTCGCCCCGAACAGCCCGGTCAGGAATATCGCCGTTGCAGCTCCTTCGAGCGGCAGACCCGGCCAGAAGAACAGGATCGAAATCATGCTGGTTGAGACAAGCGATCCAACCACCACCGAAGTTTTCCGGCGCCCGATGAAGTCGGACAGCCAGCCATTCAAGGGCGCACCGATGGCCCATCCGACAAACATCAGGGATGCCACAAAGGCTGCCTCCGGGCGGTCTATGCCGTAGCGTGCCATGAGGTAGGGCACAGCCCACAGGCCGCCAAACGCCAGCATCGGCCCCGTCATGGTCAGCGCCGTGATCGATATGGTCCAGACGTGGATGTTGGAAAACGTAGAGCGAAGATCCCGCAACACACTGTGCTTGGCGGTCCCGACTTTCCGCACCGCAATGCCGGCGGCAACTTCAGGTGTTGCCCGCACGGTAATCCAGATGAGGCCTGCCAGGACAAATCCGAATACGCCGGCCCCGATCATCGTTGTCCGCCAGCCGGTCGCCTCGACCACAGCCGCCAGCGGCGCCTGGCCTCCGATGCCCGCCAGCATGGCCACGAACATGGTCAGGCCGGACAGGAGCGCAAAACGGTTCTGTGGAAACCAGTGGCTGATGAGCGTGAGCGTACCGACGAATCCCACTGCAGAGCCGATCCCGATCAGGAGCCGTCCGGCATAGGCCGGGTAGATCGACGGTGCCAGTCCGAATAATACGCTTCCGGTCGCCGCCAGAATCAGGGAAACGGCGATCATGCGGCGTGCACCCCAACGGTCGATCAGGGAGCCGATCGGCAACTGGAGGCCGGCATAGGCATAAAAATAGAGTGCCGACAGATTGCCCAGAACGGCAGCGCCCACGGAAAAGTCCCGCATCAGGTCGTCGACCATGACGCTGGGGGTCACCCGTTGAAAAAAGGCATAGCCGAAAGCCGTCGCGCCGAGTGCCCAGATCGTCCAGGCCCGCGGCCCGCCGAGCGGCGGGACGGTCGCCGTACCAGAATTGTTGTTCATGTGGGCTCATCGCAAAGAAAAGGCCCGTCGCATTCCCAACGGGCATTATAAGTCACATACCGTACTTATAAGTGGTCTGCGGGTAAAGGCAAACCGGCCTCACATTCGTTTGAGAGCATGGCGTTGTTGGGTCTGGGCACCAGCCGATTGGATACGCAGATTGACGAATGTCGCTGCGGAACCGACGCGATCGCGATGGGCAGGTTTCCCGTCAGTTGCGCGTAATCTCGTTGGTGCGCCGCGGCCGCAGGTAGAACGTGTCCGTCAGAACGGTCCCGTTCTGCACGAAATGATTGAGGATCGAATCGTAGGTGTACGACACCTCGGTCATGATCAGGCTCTCGCCCGGGCTGAGCAATCCGTTGGGAACCGTGATCGCGGCCCCCTCCGACTTTGCGGTCCCGTTGTGAGAATCGCTCCATGCAACGGTCGTGCTTCCGTCGCCGGGGTCGGCAATAATGCTGGTGACCACAATTTGTGTCGGTCCGGACTGGTAAGGAACGATCATCGAGCTGGCGGCGACAAAGATGTCGGCAATCTGACCGTCGTCGATTTCGGTCTCCTGGGTGACCAGGTCGGCAGTTGCGCTGGCAATGTTGGTCAGCTTCCGGTTGAGTGTCAGCACCTGTCCGATTTCCACGGCACCGAAATAGAGCGTCACCATGACCGGAAATACCAGGGCAAACTCCACCGCTGCCATGCCCTTGGTGTTACCAAACCATTGGCGGGCATGATAGGTGGTCCATTCAAACGCGGATTCTATTGTCATAAACATAGGTTTTGTCCGTGGGTTTGATCAATTGCCAGTTTTAAAACGGTTCATTGCGGAAGGACGCGCTTGCAGCCAGCAATCGTCGCCCGCCTGTCATGTTCGACAAGCCGGTGATCCCGTCGGGGATCGGCAGGTCGAACGCGTAGAACGCACGAAACACGACCACTTCACTGCCGGCACCCGGGCTGAAGGACGTGCTGTCGTCGATTTCACCGTCGCCATCGAGCGGATCGGGCACATTGACGTCGGTGAAGCTTGGAAAACTCCGGACGTCGACCACCAGGCCGTTCGAACAATCGATGAAGGCATAGACATTGTCGCAAATCGCCGTACGGATGGCGGCCTCGTCCATGCCACCGGTTTGGGCCTGGCCGGTCCTGATCAGACGGGCCGCTTCAGCCACGCCGGTTTCAAGCATTGACTGGGCAAAATAGACGATTGTCACCTGGAAGATGCCCATCAAGAGGGCAAAGAAGGGAGCAGCAACGATACCGAATTCCACGGCAGCTGTGCCGTCCCGTGATGACCGGAACCGCCGCAACAGTCCGGAGCGGCGCTTCTTCGAGCCGTCCTGTGATGCGGGCTCACCAGTTCGGCGCGTTGGACGCCATTTTGGGAACAGTGAGTTCATGAATCACCTTTGAATCATTGCTAATGCGAATTGAAGCGAAACATATCAAATACAGATTATGGAAGTATTTATTCAGAAGATAAAAAGTAAATAGTAAATTTAATATTTGAGTTACCATATGAAAATTCGCGTTTACATATTGATAACCTATAATTTTGTGACAATTTTAATCTATCTGAGCAATAACAGTGCAAACCGGGGCAATTCATAGTCAGGATACGACGGGTTCCAGAGTGCATGATCGCCGAACCCGACGAACAGGACCGACAGAATATGATGACAGGAATTTGCGCATTCATCCGAAAACTGGCGAGAGATAAATCCGCCAACGTGGCCATGATCTTCGGGCTTTTGCTCGTGCCGCTCGTGGGAGCAGCAGGGGTCGGAGTTGATCTGTCCCGTGGGTTTCTTGTCCAGCAGCGATTGAATCATGCGATTGATGCTGCCGCTCTTGCCGTGGCGACCGCGTCGGAAGACAAGACGGAAGACGAACTTCAGGAACTCGCTCAGAAGTATTTTGACGCCAACTATTCACCGGACGGTAGTGCCACGCCTGGCACAATACAGGTCACCTTCGGCGACGAAACGGTTCGAATTCTGGCAACGGCAGAAGTGCCGACAGCTCTGATGAGTGCTCTCGGCATCCACGACATGAATGTTGCCGCACACACTGAAGTCACCCGGAAATTGTCCGGTGTGGAAGTCGTGCTGGTCCTCGACAACACAGGTTCAATGAGCCGGAACGGTAAGATTGATGCGCTCAAGACCGCCGCAACGGATCTAATGGACATCATGTTCGCCGAGGAGGAAACTTCGGAGCTCATCAAGGTGGGCCTCGTCCCGTTCTCTGCGGCCGTCAATGTCGGCACCCAGCATCGGGATGACGGTTGGATCGACACCACAGGGCGGTCGAGTGTCAACGGATTGAACTTCAACGGTGGACGTCACGCCATGCAGGTTTTCGATCTGCTGGACAACAAATCCTGGAACGGCTGCGTCGAAGCACGCCCGTCACCGATGGATGTCAATGACACCCCTCCTACCAGTGATGACGGCGATTCATTGTGGGTCCCCTATTTCGCACCGGATGAACCCGATTCAAGCGCTGCGAGCGAACATGGCTATGAATACTACAACAGCTATCTGTCGGACGACACCGGCAGCAACAACATGCAGACGCGCCAGAAGCGTTGGCGCAAATACCGGGACCAGACTGTCAGCGGCGACGGCCCGCACTGGAATTGCAACACCCGGCCGGTGACCGCCATGACCGGTGACAAGAGCGATATTCTGGACGCGATCGACGCTATGAACGCAACTGGAAACACGAACATTCCGCAGGGAATGGCCTGGGGCTGGCGGCTGATTTCACCCGCTGAGCCATTTACCGAAGGTGTTGCCTATGACGACGAATCGTTCCGAAAGGTGATCATCCTTCTAACGGACGGGCAAAACGTGATCGGTGAAGCCGATAACCACAACCGTTCAACATACGGCGCCTATGGTTTCGTAAAGGACCGGCGTCTCGGCACGAACAACAGCAGCACGGCGCAAGACCGCCTGAACGATCGTACCACTGATGTTTGCAATAATATCAAGAACGCAGATTCCGATCGCCCGATCATTGTCTACACGATCACGTTTCAGCTTGGTGACGGAACGACCAAGGACCTGATGCGCAACTGCGCCTCCGACCCGGAAAAATATTTCGACTCACCGTCGAATGAAGCCCTGAGGCGCAATTTCGAAGCGATTGCCGGCGAGCTGAGTGATTTGCGGATCAGCAAGTGATTGCCGAAGCTCCGGGCGAGGTGAGTGTAACAGCATCTCTAAACCGGCCAAATTTATCGAAATACTAAAGAAAATCTGACTCAAAACTGACAAGGTATTTTTGCAATTCATTGGCACCTGCAGTCTTAGGGTTGGTGATGGTTCTTTGAATCACCGACTTCAGACGAAAGGTATCTTCAAGCCATGTTGCAGATATGCAAAGAACAGGCACTGGTCCTGAGTAGGGGTATTGACAGGGTTTTCCATAAGGTCGCCCGGTCGCTGGAAAACTTTCGACGCGATACCCGCGGCAACATCGCGATGATATTTGGCCTGGCGGTCATTCCCATGGTGACGGCAGCCGGCGTCGGTATCGATCTTTCCCGCGGCTACATGGTCAAGCAGCGCCTTGGCCATGCCCTCGATGCCGCGGCCCTGGCGGTGGGAACCGCGACCGGCAAGACCGGCGACGAGCTTGATGCCATTGCTCAAAGTTATTTCGATGCAAATTACCCCGCCGCCGAATTGGGCGTGCCGGGCGCCCTGACCCTGACCGTCACTGACGGTGTCGTATCCATGGCCGCCACTGCCGAAGTCGACACAGCCATGATGAATGTGGTTGGCTATGACACGCTGAATGTATCCGCCACCACTGAAGTGACCCGGAAGATCACCGGCCTGGAAGTCGTCATGGTACTCGACAACACCGGTTCAATGGGATCCTACGGCAAATTGTCCGCCCTCAAGACAGCAGCCGACGACCTGGTGGACATCTTGTATGGTCCGGAAACATCGTCGGAAAACCTCAAGATTGGCCTGGTGCCGTTTGCAGCTGCAGTCAATGTCGGCACGGATTACGAGGACTCCGGCTGGATCGATACAACGGGTGCTTCCAGTGTCAACGGACTGAACTTCCGCAACGGCAAGCACGCCATGCAGATCTATGGTTTTTTGACCAACAAGAGCTGGAATGGTTGCGTGGAAGCGCGGCCGTCACCCTATGATATTCAGGACACCACTCCCGATCCTTCTCTCGGCGATACGTTATGGGTGCCCTATTTTGCGCCGGATGAGCCAGACAACGGGAATGACTACGGCTACTACTACCCGACCAACTATCTGAATGACAACACGACGAACAACGATCTCCAGATTCGCCAGAGCAAGAACAACAAGTACAAGACGAATGTCTATTCATCCGGACCGCACACGAACTGCTCGACCAAACCGATCACACCGCTGACGGGCACCAAAGTCACGGTTACGGATGCGATCTCTGCCATGAACTCCACCGGGACAACAAACATTCCCTTCGGCATGGCGTGGGGATGGCGAGTCATTTCGCCGACCGAGCCTTTCACCGAAGGGTCACCCTATGACGACGAAAAATTCCAGAAGGTGATAATTCTGCTCACCGACGGCGAGAACTACATTGGCAGCTACAACAATCACAACAAGAGCTACTACAATGGCTATGGCTATGTGAAGGATGGCCGTCTCGGGACCACAAGTGCCAGTGCCGCACTGACGGAACTGAACGAACGGACGGCGGAAGTCTGCGAGAACATCAAGGATGAGAATCCGGACAAGCCGATCATCATCTACACGATCACGTTCCAACTCTATGATGACGATATCAAGGACATCATGCGCAACTGCGCCAGTGATCCGGAAAAATTCTTCGACTCACCGTCAAACTCCGTCCTGAAGCAGAATTTCCAGACGATCGCCAACGAACTGAGTGAACTTCGGATCAGCAAGTAATAGCGATCCACGGTATTATGAATAAAGAATCGTAAAAAGCCGGATTCACAATTTAATCAAAGTGCTGATTGTGCGTTGACGGAATATATACCAAGTAAATTTCCCGTTAATTTACACATGGATCGTACATTGGCCGGGAATACAATGAATAGGTGCACTCTAATTCATTATTTGCTGTGGACAAGAGGTTCAAACGGTCATGTTGCAGAACTGGAAAAAACACACGCGAAGCCTCGTTAGAGGTGTCGAGGAATGCTGCCGAAACGCTGGCAGAACTTTAACGGCATTCCGTCATGACAAGCGTGGCAACATCGCGATGATCTTCGGCCTGGCCGTCATTCCCATGGTGACGGCAGCCGGTGTCGGTATCGATCTTTCCCGTGCTCACATGGTCAAGCAACGCCTTGGCCACGCTCTCGACGCTGCTGCCCTGGCCGTTGGAACCGCGACCGGCAAGACCGGCGACGAGCTGGATGCCATGGCCCAGAGTTATTTCGATGCCAATTATCCTGCCGCCGAACTGGGCGTGCCGGGTACCCTGACCCTGACTGTGACCGACGGTGTCGTATCCATGTCGGCTTCTGCTGAAGTTGACACGGCCATGATGAGTGTTGCCGGTTATGACAAGCTGGACGTTTCCGCCAATACAGAGGTGACCAGAAAGATCACCGGTCTTGAAGTTGTCATGGTGCTCGACAATACCGGGTCCATGGGCTCCTACGGCAAATTGTCGGCTCTCAAGACTGCGGCCGACGATCTGGTGGATATCCTCTACGGTGAAGAGACGTCGTCGGAAAACCTCAAGATCGGCCTGGTGCCGTTTGCCGCTGCGGTCAATGTCGGAACCGATTACGAGGACTCCGGCTGGATCGATACAACGGGTGCTTCCAGCGTCAACGGACTGAACTTCCGCAACGGCAAGCACGCCATGCAGATCTATGGCTTTGTGACCAACAAGAGCTGGAACGGTTGCGTCGAAGCGCGGCCTACGCCCTATGACATTCAGGATACCGCCCCGGACGTCGCTATTGGCGATACGTTGTGGGTGCCCTACTTTGCACCTGATGAACCCGATAACGGGAGCGATTACGGCTATTATTATCCAACCAATTATCTCGATGACAACACGGACAAGACCGACCTCCAGAAGCGTCAAAGCAAAAACAACAAGTACAAGACGAATGTCTATTCGTCCGGGCCGCACACGAACTGCTCGACCAAGGCAATCACACCTCTGACAGGCACAAAAGTCACGGTCACGGACGCGATTGAAGAGATGAACGCCACTGGAACCACAAACATTCCCTTCGGCATGGCCTGGGGATGGCGTGTGATTTCGCCGACCGAGCCTTTCACTGAAGGGTCGCCCTATGACGACGAGAAATTCCAGAAGGTGATTATCCTGCTCACCGATGGCGAGAATTACATCGGCAGTTACAACAATCACAACAAGAGCTACTACAACGGCTATGGCTACGTGAAGGATGGCCGTCTCGGGACCACGAGTGCCAGTGCCGCGCTGACAGAGTTGAACGAGCGCACCGCTGAGGTTTGCGAAAACATCAAGGATGAAAATCCGGACAAGCCGATCATCATCTATACGATCACGTTCCAGCTCTATAACAACGACATCAAGGATCTCATGCGCAATTGCGCCAGTGACCCGGAGAAGTTTTTCGATTCGCCGTCAAACTCTGTCCTGAAACAGAATTTCCAGACGATCGCCAACGAACTGAGCGAATTGCGGATCAGCAAATAGCAATGAGTTTCGGCCCTCTGGGCCGAACGAACCTGGACTCAAAAAGAAACCCCGGCATATCCTGCGATATGCCGGGGCTTTTTGTTTGAAGCGAGGGCCGTAATCGGTGCGCTAACGGAGCGCTGCTTATTCTCCGTCGCCGGCCGCGTCGGCCGAGCCCTGGGAAATTCCCGATTTGCCGGCTATCTGTTTCTGCAAACCCTGGAACGATGCGTCATTGTCACCGACCACAAGGGTGCGGTCGCATGTGGGGGCACAATTATACGTCAATCGGGCCACACCCCTGTAAAGTGTCACGCTCCGTGAACTTGTGCTGCGCACATGAATGGTCACCTCGTCGATCTGAACACCCTTACGGTCCAGCGCGATAAGGTTTGTGCTGCCGGGGTTTTTGCCGAGAACAACAAGCATCTTGCCGCTTTGCACGTTCACGTCGGCCGTCGAGGGATTGCCGACAATTACCGTTGCAGCTGATCGGACCAGCCGGTGAATCGACGCTTCATCGACGTTGACGACAATTTCTGCAGCCTGTGCCGAACTCGATGCGAACGGCCCGGATGCCGAAAACGACAAGACTGTAAGGGCACCCAGTGCAGCGGTCACAGCAATCCGGCCAAGTTTTCTGGAAATTTGTGTGTAACGCATGGAATTGTCTTTCCAATTTAAGTCGGGAAACGACGATTAAGCCGGGAAAATGGTGAATGAATCCTTACCCGAAGCGTTTCCGCCGTCGAATTTGCTCCACAACAACCTCTATCGGTCGGTGTAGGGCGGTCAATTGGAGAAAATTTGCGGCCTGTGGAACAAAAATCACATTTTTTTCGACCCACTGGTGATCTGGCATGGAGAATACCGGTTGGAACGGATGCCCAATGTAGACATCTCCGGCGAAGAATTCACGCCGGACGCCATTTGAAGGCGCGGTCGCCATGAAAAAGCGATCACATTTCAAGTATTGTTTCGCGCTTGTGGGTTCGTAAAGTGGTGTGTTGAGGCGATATTAACCAATATTTTCCAGTGTAAAATTCCTATTAACAAGTAACATTGATATTTTTATTCACAGAGTCATGTATAACAATGAAAAAATATATAGTTAACAAGCATTAATGGATAAATTAATTTCGTTTAACTATAAGAATCCGCACCTGTTAACTTGATTGTAACTCCTCAGGCCTATTATCACGACAGTTCAGTACTGCACATGGCCGGACGGCTCGCAGACGGAACTGGTGCTGTCAAACCTGTGTACCTAGGAGAAAAAAAATGAAAAAGCTTTTTGCACGTTTTGCTAAGGACGAGTCTGGTGCCACTGCCATTGAGTATGGCCTTATTGCCGCTGGTATCTCTGTTGCGATCGTTACGGTCGTCAGCAACATCGGTGGAAGCCTGAGCTCGACATTCGGTGAAGTGGATGACGGCCTGCAGTAGAGGCTTAGTTTACTACTCCCAGGTTGTGTTGGTTTAGTCCGGCCAATCAGGGAGGCGTCAATAATAATAAGAAACCGCCGGTTGTCCTTTGGGCAGCCGGCGGTTCGCTTTTGAAGGACAGGCTGCCTGTCCGACGCAGACTTCGCTGCCCGCAGGAATCATGCAACTCACCGTCTTTCCGTCTGGGAGTTTACGTGGATTTTACCCGATTGCCCTACAACAGTCATGAGCGCGCAAAGACGGCGCACTCGCCGACAAGCCAGATGGGAACGTTCAATGTTTGAAGTGCTGATTTTGCTGATCTTCCCGTGGGCCATGGCGTTTGCAGCGACAAGCGACCTGGTCACGATGACCATATCCAACAAGGTGTCGGCTATTCTTATCGCCGGATTTGTCGCCATGGCTGTTTGGGCGGGCATGGATCTGCACACGTTTGGGCTTCATGTTCTGGCCGGCGCGGCTATGCTCGCGGTGGGAATAGTGTTTTTTGCAATGAACTGGATCGGCGGCGGGGACGCCAAATTGTTTGCAGCCACGGCTTTGTGGTTGGGATGGACGCATCTTTTCGAATACGTCATCGCCATCGGAATCTACGGTGGTCTGCTGACCCTGGGTCTGATTATGATCCGGAAACAGCCGATGCCGGCCTTTGCGATCCGTCACGACTGGTTTGCCCGTCTGCACGACCGCGACTCCGGTATCCCCTATGGCATCGCCCTCGCGGCCGCCGGCCTGATGATCTATCCCCGCTCGGGCTGGATGACTCTTTATCTTTGAGCCGATTGAAAACAGGCGTTTCTGGTGTGGCAGACCTGACTTGGGCGTAAACAAGGCGATCGTACAGATTTCGGTCATCTTAAAGCGTTAGTTTCACCACAATTAACCATAAGTTGACCATTACCCGTTCAAATGTACCCAGCAGCGTTGATTTTTGCGCGTGTTGAGTTGTGTTCTGGGTAGGTTGAGATGAAATTAGTCCGTGTCGCTCTTGTCGTCGTAGCGTTGGTTGCCGCAATCGGAGCCGCCGTATTATCGCAGGGCCTTCTTGGCGGAAACAAATCCGTAAAGAAGAAAGCTGGTCCCGATCTTAATACCGTTCAGGTTCTTGTAGCGGGAAAGAAGATCAAGATTGGCGAAAAGATCTCCGCAAGCATGCTGCGCTGGCAGCCCTGGCCAAAGGCGGCTTTGTCTTCGGAGTATCTGGTCAAGGGCAAAAGCCCGAATGCCATGAAGGACTTCACCGGTGCAACCGCAAGAGCCAGGCTAGTCAAGAACGAACCCATCCTCGCCGCCAAACTGGTCAAGGCAGGTAAGGGCGGATTCATGGCAGCCGTATTGCCGGCAGGACTGCGCGCGATCAGCGTGAAGATATCACCGGAAACCGGCGCCGGCGGGTTTATTCTCCCCAACGACCGGGTTGACGTCATTCTGACACGCCGCCAACGCTCGAAACGGTCGGGCCAAGGCCATGTCAGTGAAACCATCCTGACCAACGTTCAGGTCCTGGCCATCGACCAGGCGCTCAAGAGCAAGAAGGAAGGTAAGGACGGCAAGGGCGGTAAGGTCGCAGTCGGCAAGACCGCGACCCTGGCCCTGAAATCATTCCAGGCAGAGCAATTGGCTCTGGCCGAAGCCCGGGGCGACCTTTCGCTCGCATTGCGCAGCATGGCCGATTCTGATCCGACGGCGAAGGCCGACGATGATCTCGAAGATTTCCACCGCCGAACCGGATCCGTGACCGTCGTTCGTTATGGCGTTTCCTCGCAAGTCAGCGCCAGCCAGTAAAGGGGCCGAGTTCATGTTTAGTTTCAACGCACCAAACCCCGCGCGCCTTTCCCGTCACTGTATGATGTTGGGGTTGGCTGCGATGATGGCAATGCTTGTTTCACTGATCAGTCCACTGAGTACACCGGCAACTGCTGCCGATATGGATCTGTTTATCGATGAAGTCGGGACCAAGCGTTACGTCAAGATCGGGTTAGGAAAATCACTGATCGTGCGCCTGCCGCGCGCCGCTCGCGATGTTCTCGTGTCCGATCCCGAAACCGTCAATGCGGTAACACGGACAGCCCGGACCACCTATCTGATCGGCAAGAAGGTCGGCTTGACCAACGCCTTTTTCTTTGACAAATCCGGTCGCGAAATCCTGAACCTGGAGATCCAGGTGGAACGCGATCTGGCCGTATTGCGGCGCATGATGCGCAGGTTGATTCCCAACAATGCCATCAAGCTCGAGTCGATAAACGACAATGTGGTGCTGTCGGGAGTGGTGAGAAACGCCTCCCAGGCGAAGCAGGCCTCCGACATTGCCGCCCGATTTGCAGGAAAACCGGAAAACGTCCTGAACATGCTGTCAATCAGTGGCAAGCAACAGGTCACCCTGAAGGTCACGATTGCAGAAATGCAGCGGACCGTCCTCAAACAGTTGGGTGTCGACCTCACAGCTGCATTCGATATCGCCAGCACGGTCGTCAATCTTGCTTCACTCAATCCGTTCACGGTAAGTGCCGACGGTGCCTTAAGCGGGACCAATGCTGCGGGAACTTTTACCAATGGCGGTACCAGTATCTCGAGCACGATCCGGGCATTGGAGAGAAATGGGTTGCTGCGTACCCTGGCCGAACCAACGCTGACGGCGGTCTCTGGCGAGTCTGCAAAGTTCCTGGCGGGCGGGGAATTCCCAGTACCTGTTGGTGGCGATGGAAACGAAATCAAGATTGAATTCAAACCCTTCGGTGTAGGGCTCGGCTTCACGCCCATAGTGCTGTCCGAGGGCAGAATCAGCCTCAAGGTCTCGACCGAAGTCAGTGAGTTGTCAAATGAGAATGCAATTCAGCTGACCGGTACGACAACCAGTTCCAGCCTTGTGGTCCCCGGTCTGATCACGAGGCGCGCGGAGACGGTCGTGGAGATGCCCAGTGGCGGCTCAATGGTGATGGCCGGGCTTATCAAGGAACAGACGAAGCAGGAACTGAACGGCGTGCCGGGCATCAAGGACGTGCCAATTCTGGGGGCACTGTTTCGCAGCCGCGATTTTGAGCGTTCGGACACCGAACTGGTCGTGATTGTCACGCCCTATATCGTTCAGCCCGTGGCGCGAAAGAAACTCTCGAAGCCCGATAAGAACTTCAATATCGCACATGACGTGGAGACCGTTCTCCTGGGCCGCCTCAACAAGGTCTACGGAACATCGGGACGTGCAATGCCTGAGGGCAAATACCATGGAAGCTACGGCTTCATTGTCGAGTAAGCCCGATTGGGAGCGGAAAAAATGACTAAGTATAGCGTAACGGGCGGCCCGGCTGCGGCCGCGTTGGAAGCAAGATCCAAGAGCACCGCCCGCTCGATGGCGATCCTGGTGGCGCTGGCCTTGTCGGCTGTCGTGCTGACGGGTTGCCTGATGCCCAAACAGGGGTTTGTGGACTATCGGCCCGTCGAGGTGTCCCAGAACCATCCAATCACTGTCGAACAGGGTGAAGCGCGGCTTGAAATTCAGGTGCCGCCGCGTTCGAAGAAACTTTCAAGGGAAGACCGCGCCCGTGTCGCGCAGTTTGCAAGCGAGCACCGGTCGGAAGGCCATGGCCCCCTCGTTGTTGCCAGGCCGCGCGGTGGCAGAAACGAGATATCGGCGGCGGGAACCGTTGCGTCGGTCCAGCGTGTGCTGCGCCGTTCGGGTGTGCCGGGCAACACCGTTCAGTACCGTGCTTACAGGGTCGAACAGGCATCGGCGCCAGCGCCGGTGATCCTGACATTCGAGCGCTATCAGGCCCGTGTGGAAGAATGTGGCAGATGGCCCAAGAACGTCGCCAATACATACGACAACCGGCCTTATGCCAATTTTGGCTGTGCCTCCCAGGCGAACCTTGCCGCCATGGTCGTGAATCCCAAGGATTTTGTAACCCCTCGCACAATGACCCCTGCAGATGCGATCCGGCGCGACAACGTGTACGACGCCTATCGTAAAGGCGATGCCACCCAGTCCGAACGTACTAAGGACGATAGTGGCAAGGTCAGTGAGCAAAAAGTTGGCGAATAAGGAGAGACCGTCATGAGCGAAGCAGCATACCAGGACGATCCGATAATGGATGTCGCGGAACCGGTTTCGCAGGCTCTGTCGATTCCCCGGATTTCGATTCACGGATTCTTCGAAGATCCAACGTCGGCCCACGTGCTCGAAAGCGCGGCCACGGACCGACGTCTTGCCAAGACGCACACCAGTGCGCAACTGGGCGGTATCCCTGCCGCCGTGGAACAGTTCGCAAGCGCACCGACCCCCAACCTGATCATTGTCGAAAGCCGGGCCGGGCGTGAAGGCATGCTTGCCGAACTTAGCCGCCTGGCAGAAGTTTGTGACGCCGGCACCAAGGTCGTCGTGATCGGCCATCTGAACGACGTTGTGCTCTATCGTGAAATGGTTCGCCAGGGTGTGAGCGAGTATATCGTCGCGCCCTTCAGCCAGATGCAGATCATTAATTCAATCGCATCGCTGTACAACGACCCGGACGTCTCGCCTGTTGGGCGCGTGTTCGCCTTCGTTGGCGCGAAAGGTGGCGTGGGGTCCAGCACGATTGCCCACAACATTGGTTGGGTAATCTCCGACAGCCTGAATGAGGATGCGGTCATTGCCGATCTCGACATCCCGTTCGGCACAGCGGGCCTCAATTTCAACCAGGATCCGACCCAGGGAATTGCGGAAGCCCTGACGTCCCCCGATCGCTTGGATGAAGTCTTCCTCGAACGCCTGCTGTCCAAATGCAGCGATCGTCTCAGCCTGTTTGCTGCGCCCGCTGTCATCGACCGGGACTTCGAATGGGAAGACAGTGCACTCGAGGCCGTCATCGACGTCGTTCGGCGCCAGGTTCCCTGCTTCGTGATGGACATCCCACATGTCTGGACCCCCTGGGCACGTCAGGCCATGCTCGCGGCAGATGATGTTGTGATCACCGCAGAGCCCGATCTTGCTAACCTTCGCAACGCGAAGAATCTTGTCGATGTTCTCAAGGCAGCGCGCAAAAATGACAACCCGCCCAGACTGGTTCTGAATAAGGTTGGTATGACGAAACGGCCGGAAATCTCCCCTGAGGATTTCTCTAGCGCTCTCGAACTTCAGCCGTCGGCCATCATTCCCTACGAGCCCATGATTTTCGGCACCGCAGCCAACAATGGCCAGATGATTGATGAAATGGAAAAATCGGACCGCGTCAGCGAACAACTGCACGGACTGGCCCGTGTCGTGGCCGGCCGTTCCGAAGCACCGGTCGTGCGCAAGTCCATGTTTGCTCCATTGCTTGAGAAATTCTCGCGGAATAAGGACGCCAACTGATGTTCGGCAAACGTAACGGATCGGGCGGCGCGGCGGGCGCTCCACCCAAACCGGCGCCTCCGCCGCAACCGGTAGCACCGCCGGTCGCGGACGAGCACTTGGCGGCACCGTCTGCGCCACCAATTCCGGATTTGCCGCCAATGGCGCCAACGCCTGAAAGCGCGCCTCAAACCCAGTCGACCATGCCGGAGCCGGCCGCGGTGGCGCCACCACCAGTGGCAGCCCCGACACCTGCCGCTGCTCCTGCGCAACCGGTACCCGCTGCCCCAAAGGTCGCGGTTCAGGCAGAGCATCAACTCAAATCTGCGCCGGAGCCGGTCACGGCGCCGCGGTCGGACGAGTATTACGCGGTCAAGACCACGATCTTCAATGCGCTGATCGATACCATCGATCTGACACAGCTTGCCCAGCTCGATCGCGAAGCCGCCCGCGACGAGATCCGGGACATCGTCAACGAGATCATCGCGATCAAGGACGTTGTCATGAGCATCGCCGAGCAGGAAGAACTGCTCGAAGACATCTGCAACGACGTTCTGGGCTACGGACCGCTTGAACCGCTGCTT
The DNA here is from genome assembly GCA_021775835.1 of Hyphomicrobiales bacterium. The sequence continues at coordinate 60,342 of JAJFHC010000091.1, forward strand.
GCGCGCGATGACATCGCAGACATCATGGTCAATGGCGCTGCGCGTACGTTCATCGAGGTTGACGGCAAGGTGCGCGAGACCTCCATCCGATTCCGTGACAATGGGCAGTTGATGAACATCTGTCAGCGGATCGTGAGTCAGGTCGGCCGGCGTGTCGATGAATCGAGCCCGATCTGTGACGCCCGCCTGCCGGACGGCAGTCGTGTCAACGTGATTGCACCGCCTTTGGCAATTGACGGTCCTTCGCTCACCATTCGTAAGTTCAAGAAAGACAAGCTGACCATGGAGAAGCTGGTCAGCTTTAATTCGATCACGCCAGAGGGTGCCAAGATCCTGGAGATCATTGGCAGATGCCGCTGCAACGTTCTGATTTCCGGCGGTACGGGGTCGGGCAAGACCACATTGCTCAACTGTCTTACGGCCTTCATCGAGGAAGACGAGCGCGTCATCACCTGCGAGGACTCCGCGGAGTTGCAGCTCCAGAAGCCTCATGTGGTGAGACTGGAAACCCGCCCGCCAAATCTGGAAGGCGAAGGCGAGGTGACCATGCGTGAACTGGTCAAGAACTGCCTGCGTATGAGACCCGAGCGGATCATCGTCGGTGAGGTTCGCGGTCCAGAGGCCTTTGATCTGCTTCAGGCAATGAACACCGGCCACGATGGCTCTATGGGCACGCTTCACTCCAACAGCCCCAGGGAATGCCTCAGCCGTATCGAAAGCATGATCACGATGGGCGGCTTCGGCCTGCCGTCGCAGACCATCCGCGACATGATCGTGGGATCCGTGGACATCATCGTGCAGGCGGCCCGTCTGCGCGACGGTTCGCGCCGCATCACCCACGTCACGGAAGTGCTGGGTTCCGAAGGCGACGTCATTACCACGCAGGATTTGTTCCTCTATGACATCCAGGGTGAAGATGCCGACGGCAACATCATAGGTCAACATCGTTCAACCGGAATCGCCCGGCCAAAGTTCTGGGAGCGGGCACGTTACTTCAACGTTGAAATGGAACTGGCTGCGGCTCTCGAAGCCGCCGAAATGTCCACTGAGGAAAACACTCAGCGGATGTAGGCCGGTTTACAGGTTTTAAGGAGCGCATATGTTCTCTTCGACACTCAGCATAGTTGCCGTGGTTTTCATGGGGCTTTTGGCTGTCGGTGGACTGGTGGTAGCGGTGTTCTTTCCGCAAATCTCCACCAAGGCC
>JAJFHC010000092.1 GCA_021775835.1 Hyphomicrobiales bacterium
GGCCGTTACGGCGCCTTTATCGGATGTTCCAACTATCCCGATTGCCGGTTCACCCGACAGCTCTCCCAAAGCGGCGATGATTCCGCCGCCGAATTGTCCGGCGACGGCAAACTGCTCGGCGTGGATCCTGAAACAGGTGGCAACATCTTTCTGAAGTCCGGCAGGTTTGGGCCCTATGTGGAACTGAGTCTGGAATCGGAAGAAAAACCAAAACGGTCCGGATTGCCGAAGGGAACACCTCCCGACGAGGTAACTCTGGAGAGCGCAATCCGACTGCTTTCCCTGCCCCGTCTCGTCGGCCCGCACCCGGAGACTGGAAAACCGATCACGGCGGGTCTTGGCCGTTATGGCCCATTCATTCTTCATGACGGTGTCTACGCGAACCTTGAGAGTTTCGAAGATATATTCACAATCGGCGAAAACCGTGCAGTTACTCTGATCGCCGAAAAGGCTTCGAAGTCGCGCGGCGCCAAGGCGTCAGCCCTGAAGGAATTGGGAGAGCATCCGGAACTTGGCGGGCCCATACAGGTCATGAGCGGCCGTTACGGACCATATGTAAAGCACGCCAAGACCAATGCGACACTGCCTAAGGACTTAGATCCTGAAAGCGTTACCCTGGAACGGGCTGTTGAACTGATTGCCGAGAAAAACGCGAAAAGCGGCAAGCCCGTTAAAAAGACCAAGGCTAAGGCCAAAAAGACAACCAAGAAGAAGACCACCACTACGGCCAAGAAAAAGGCCAAAACCACGCCCTCCTCCTCAACAGCTGAAACCACGGGTTGATCAGGGGCACACTTGGCAAAAAAACGCTCACCATCGAAGGCGCCCAAGGCGCCTGTCCCTTTGCCAACGGCTGACGAAGTTCTGGAGTTCATCAACGAACAACCCGGACGCACCGGCAAACGTGAAATTGGACGCGCCTTCAACATAAAAGGCGCCCAACGCATCGAACTGAAACGGCTATTACGTCAGATGACAGATGACGGCCTTTTGAACAAAGAGGCTCGCAAGTTTACCAGACCCGGAGAACTGCCCCCGGTCGGACTGCTCGATGTCGTCACGATCGATGATCAGGGAGAACCTGTCGGGCAACCTCCAAACTGGGACAGCGAAGCTGATGGTCCGGTCCCCAACATCGTTATTCTGCCTGACCGCAAACCGGGCAGCAAAACGCCCGGCATCGGCGCGCGCGTGCTGGCCCGGTTTTCGAAGACCGACCCGTCTACGGATAGTCCCTACCCCTATGAGGCCAGGATCATCCGGCATCTGGCCGCGTCCAAACAGATCGTGATTGGAGTCTTCAGGAAGGACACCAAGACAAAAGCCCGCCTGATACCGGTCGACAAGAAGTCGAGAAGCGAGCTCGAGATATTCGATGGTGATGATGGCGGCGCGATATCCGGTGAACTGGTGGCAGCGGAAATTGTCAAGGACCGCGGCCGCGGTCTCCCTCGCGCCCGCGTCCGGGAGCGTCTGGGCAAGGTCGACGACCAACGGTCCGTCAGTCTGATCGCCATCCATACCCACGGCATTCCCAATGCCTTTTCGGAAGAAACCCTCGCGGAAACCGAACAACTCAAACCGGTAACCCTGGGGCCCCGGCAGGACATTCGAGACATACCGTTGATTACAATTGATCCCGCGGACGCCCGTGATCACGATGACGCTGTCTGGGCTGAACCGGATTCCGATCCCGGGAACGAAGGCGGCTGCCGGGTGATCGTGGCGATCGCTGACGTGTCCCACTATGTCAAGCCGGGCACAAGCATAGACCGTGAAGGCTATCAGCGGGGCAACTCTGTCTATTTTCCCGACAGAGTCGTGCCGATGCTCCCCGAACGCATATCGACCGACTTGTGTTCTCTCCGGCCAATGGTCGACAGGCCGGCCATGGCGGTGACCATGGTTTTCGACCGCAAGGGCAACAAACGCGACCATGCATTCTCACGGGTCTTGATGCGGTCGGCAGCCAAACTTTCCTATACCCAGGCCCAGGCAGCTATCGACGGCAAGGCGGACAAAACCACCGGGCCGCTCGTTGATCCCGTCCTGAAGCCGCTCTGGGCGGCTTACGGGCTGGTCAGGGATGCCCGTTCAAGACGCCAGCCCCTGGAACTCGATCTTCCTGAACGCAAGATCATCCTTGATGACGAGGGGTTTGTGTCCAGGATCGTGACACCGGAACGCCTCGACGCCCACCGGTTGATCGAGGAGTTCATGATTCTGGCCAATGTCTGTGCCGCAGAAACCCTCGAACAACATAAAGCCTCTCTCCTCTATCGCGTGCACGATACGCCTTCCCAGGACAAACTGCGGGCCTTGTCGGAGTTTCTGGCAACCATCGACATGAAGGTAAGTCGGACACAGGGGATTACGCCGAAGGACTTCAACGCTATCCTGTCACGAGTCAAAGGCACCGAGTTCGAGGAGTTGGTGAACTCGGTAGTTCTGCGTAGCCAGTCTCAAGCCGAATACAACCCCGAAAACTACGGGCATTTCGGATTGAATCTGAGACGGTATGCACATTTCACTTCCCCGATCAGGCGGTACGCCGATCTTATCGTACACAGGTCCCTGATCCGCTCGCTCGGTCTCGGCAAGGACGGCCTCGACGACGAAACTGTGGCCAGGCTCGGCGCCATCGGCGAACATGTTTCCGACACCGAACGCCGGGCAATGGCTGCGGAGCGTGAGACCGTCGACCGTCTCATGGCTTCGCACCTGTCTCAAAGCATCGGGGCATCGTTCGAGGCGAGAATATCCGGCCTTGCCCGTGCCGGCCTGTTCGTGCGGCTTGACGATTCAGGCGCTGACGGATTTGTCCCGGCGGCCAGCCTCACACAAGACTATTTCCACCATGACGAGCGCCGCCACGCCTTCATCGGCGAACACACGGGCGAGACCTATCGACTGGGCGACCGGGTGACGGTTCGTCTGCTTGAGGTCACACCGCTGGCAGGCGGGTTGCGGTTTGAAATGTTGAGCGACGGAAAACCCGGAAAGCCATCAAAAGGCAGACGAAATAGCCGAAATCAGGGTCGCCCGCCCAAGCGTCCGTCCCGCCGGGGCCGGCGC
>JAJFHC010000093.1 GCA_021775835.1 Hyphomicrobiales bacterium
TTTGGTGCTGATGTTGATTACGCCCAATTGGTAAAGATTTACGGCAACGCACCGGATGCGAAAAAAGGCCGCTATAGTCCTGCTGAATGCACCGGCATCAGAAAGCGCAAAGTTGAAGGCGATCCTATTCGAGCCGACGTAAGCACGTCGTTTGTAGAACGCCAGAACCTGACAATGCGTATGTCCATGCGACGTTTCACGCGATTGACGAATGCGTTTTCAAAGAAGATCGATAACCATATTCACATGCTGTCGCTGTACTTCGTGCATTACAATTTCTGCCGCCAGCACAAGAGCCTTGGTGGTGTTTCTCCGGCAATGGCTGCTGGCGTTAGCGAGACACTGAACGACACGGAATGGATCGTTAGTCTGATTGATGCGCGGGCAGAGCCGCCGAAAAAGCGCGGCCCTTACAAGAAACAAATTTCAAACTGAGACACCACCTTTTATCCTTGTCGATTGCGTGGTTCTGGCGCTCGTGCTTGGGTCGTCAGGTCCGTTTGATGACACGCCAATAGCACCGGCAATTGCGATGGATGGCAGCCGCGCCAGCTTTTTCTTTATCCTCCTCATGCAATCGACATTCAGTCTGCGGCCACAGCTCGCCCTCTGGTGTGGTGGTTGCATTGTCGCCATGCGTGCCGGGATGTTGTTCTGGTTCATCGGGCAACCAGAAGTGACGACAAATGTCGACCTGCCTGAGCAGACCGTGGAATTGCTACTCACCGCTCGCCAGGATCCCAATTTTCTTTTCCTCGGCTTCTGGATATCCGAGATTCTGGTCGTGCTCATCGTGAGTGCCGGTCTCGCGGTTGTCGTCAACCGGTCCCGGCACCTTGTTGCCAGCCGGGCCATGGCGGAGAGGACACGCGCCAGCCTGGCGCGCTACTTTTCGCCAAATGTGGTGGATCACCTTGGGCGCGCCGACGATGTGCTCGGCGAGGCACGCGAACAGGACGTGGCGGTTCTGTTCGCTGACATCATGGGCTTTACCAAGTTATGTGAAAACGCACCGCCGGACCGGGCAATTGCGTTGTTACGTGACTATCACAACCGTCTTGGCAAGGCGGTTTTCGACAATGACGGCACCCTGGACAAGTATCTGGGCGATGGCTTCATGGCGACCTTCGGCACGCCCAATCCAGGACCTAGCGATGCGACGAACGCTCTGAAATGCGCCATGGACATGATTGCCGCTCTGGCACAATGGAACGTCGAACGCGAGACGGCAGGTGCGGCCCCAGTACATGTGGGCATTGGCGTTCACTTCGGGCCTGTGATCGCCGGTGACATCGGCAACGAGCGTCGGCTGGAATACAGCGTCATTGGAGACACCGTCAATATCGCCAGCCGCCTGGAACAGCTCACCAGGACCCTGGATACGGCCCTTGTGGTCAGTGACAGCGTGATGCAGGCAATCGGCCTTGAAGGCGATGACAGCGGGAAACTGCTGCGATATTTCTCACACGCCGGTGAACACAGCATTCGCGGAAGGGACGCGCCCGTGGCTATCTGGACGCTGAACCGCACTGAATCCGCCCGGCCCTGAGAGAAGCGCCCCAGGACTTCTTCCAGACCAAGCGCAAACATGATGAACACGATGTCCCATTCGCCGATGGATTCGAGGAACTCATTGTGTTTCGGCAAAAGGCCAAGGTTGGTGAGCACAGCACCGGCAACAATCAGGCAGATCAAATCCACGATTCTTTGAAATTTCTGAATTTCTGCAATCGAATGGCCGGTTGGTGCGCGTGTGGGATGACACGATAGTGACTTCCCTCATGTCGTGTCGTCGCTAGAATTGTAGGCGGTAACAATGGCAAGCCTGAGTTGCCTCGGACGTGCGTCGGCACGTTGAGCGGGGAATTTGCGGATAAGGGGAGTTCTCGAAATGATGTTGTTCTGGATCGTGTTTGCGTTGTTTTGCCTGGGCGGTTTGATTTTCATGCTGCGGTTTCAGAAGCAACTGGCCGCCAAGGCTAAACAGGATAAACAGGAGATTTCGTCGGACAGCGACGACTAGATGAAGACTGGAGTCAGAGGACTTCTTCGGTGGTCGCCATCGGGAGACGTTGACTGATGAGCAGGATTTCCAGGAAAGACTGCGTCCCGGGGAACAAACCGGCACTCATTGCCTGTTTCGCAATGATGTTGGTCTTGATCGGGGCAGCGCCATTGCGCGCCGATCCATTTGAGAAGTTTCACGCCCTGCGTCACACCGACTATGAGACCTTGACCGGCTGCAAGGTGAGCTCATTCACCTACCAACTGTCCTTGAAGGCGGCGCTCGGGTTTCTCATATTCGGAGAAATTGACGATGGCCCAGTGAGTAGCTCCGCCGGGTACGCCCGGCGGCATACACGTCCGGTGTTTCGTGATTTGTACAACAATTACGCGACTCCAGAAGGGCTCCTTGCCGCCAGGTGCGTGCATCCAACACTGCGCAGGATCGCAATCGCGTTGGAAATGCTGGACGCCCAAGGCCAGTACTCTGATCGGCTTTCAAGATCCGGCGAACTCGTGCCGGCCAATCCTGCCCTGATCCGCGACGCGGAAGTTGACGACGCGGCATTCCCGATCATGACCCGGCAACGATTTGTCGCCGAAACCGGATGCAGTATCGCGCCGGCTGCGTACAGTGACTTTCGCCTCGCGTTTTACTGGAGTGTGTTTGATGGGGGTTATCGTGATGATGCCCGAACAAGCATGGTTTCATTCCTGAAACGTCTCCTGAAAAGCCGGCCAACCGCCGATGGTTTTGTGGATCGACGGTGCATGGTCCCGATGGTCGAACGGATAGCCGCCGACTTGGATTTGCTGGACGCGGAGGGGCGGCATCGTGTTGGAGAATGAATGGTCGTCTGTTTGCACAACGTCCCGTGGTCAGTCGGAAAGCCAGAGATCGAAAAGGGGATAAGTCAAATGCTGCTTCCGGTAGGCGTTTGAAAACATCTGATAAAAATCCTGACCGGCCCACCCGCCATGACATGGTGCGGTGGTATAATCCATGGCTGTTGCTTTTGGCGAGGGTGCGGACCGTAACAACGACGGCAATTGGACGGGTCGTCGATTTTCGGCAACTGCATGCAGCCACTGATCCGGTTGGTGATCACAACAATTTCGGCGTCTATGATTACAGCGCACAAGTCGCCGAAGACGAAGTCTGGATCGACTACGTGGCCGATCTGGGCGATGGCTGGGAGCCGACATTCGCGGTGGCGCTGGCACTGGCGGCACACGCTTTCGGTTGACGGCACCGAGACATCCCGTGGCCGCGTCCTGGTCATGGGCGGTGATCAGGTTTACCCCGACCCGAGCAGCGATGCCTACCGGGAGCACACGATAGAGCCCTACCGCCAGGCCTGTGGGGCCGTCCAGCCTTTCGACGCGGATTTGTTCGCGTTACCCGGAAATCACGATTGGTACGACGGTCTGCGTGACTTCGTAGACGTATTCTGTAGCGCCGAACGTCGTCATAAACGGGGAGACGAGTATGATTTCGGGTGCTGGAGAACCCGGCAATCGCGCAGTTGCTTTGCTCTGAAAATGCCTCATCGATGGTGGCTGTGCGGCATTGACGTTCAGCTTGCCAGGCGCCTGAATGCCGCTCAGCTGGAATATTTTCAGACGCTGGAACGCTGGGGTCGTCTGAACTGCTGTTGCGTTCGGCTGAGGCCGGTTTGAACCTGTCGCCGCGGGTCGGTGAAAATTTTTCGGGCAACGGCGATGTCATCGCGTTCGGCTACAAAAATGATGTGGCCATAAACGGCATTGGTGTCGGGTATCCAGCGTTGCTTCAATCCGACCCTGTTGGGCCGGTGATCGCCGGGCTGATCGATCTGCGTGGCGAAGGTCCCCTGGAAGAGAACATCGTGATTCAGGAAGGCGCGATACCCAGTTTGCTGGCGCCATTGCTGCCGGGTCTCATGGCCGGCATCAGCCCGTTGTTTGGCGACGACACGGATGCCGGTGACTTCCTTGACGAGGCCGGACGCACATTGGAGAGCGTAATCGAAGGCGCGTATCACGGAGCGGTCCACAACACCCAGACGTTTCTGGTCATGGCCCATGAAGGTGGTGGCGGCGTCATGCGGCTCGACAATGGCCGTCTGCGGCTGAGTTGGCCGGATTCCGGCAGCCGCCCGGTATTCGAACTGATCAGCAAGACTCTGCGGACAGCGACCGCGGCAACCGGTGGCACCTATGTGGAGCAAGGTGCTTGGCCGAAACCTGATTTCCGTGCACCCGCTTGGTGGTTGTTGTCTGGCGGCTACACCTGACGACGGCGTCGTCGATCACAAATGCCGCGTATTTGAAGCTGACGGTGGTGTACTTGACGTTCTTTATGTCATCGATGGGTCGGTCCTGCCTCGTTCCCTTGGAGTGAATCCGTCGCTTACGATTACGGCAATCGCCATGATCAACTTTGCGCATGATCATGGTCAGAGTTTTGATGACAGAAGGCGGACATCCGGCACGAACCGGTTTTGATGGTGCCTGTCGGTGACGGACAACTGTGACTACGCCTTCGACCCTTCATTCGTGTTGACGAGTGTTTCCTCGATCAGACCGTCGACCACATCGCGCAAGGCCTCGTCCTCACTCTTGCCGGCCTCAAGAGCTGAGTTGTAACGGGCAAGCTGGCGATCCGCGCTGGTGCCGCGCTTGAGGATCATGCGGACGTGTTCGATCTCCTTCACACAGTCGAAATGTTCCGCATCCTCACGAGTGAGCGCCAGCAGTTCTTCCACGAGATCCTCGTATGGTACGATCTTGCCCTGGCCGAAATCGACCAGTCCCTGCTCGAATCCGTAACGCTGCGCCCGCCAGCGATTCTCGTTGATCATGAAGCGGGAGTAGGACCGCCAGCGCTGGTTGTCGCGGCGCAGCCGGAACAGCATGCGCGATATGCACACATAAAGGGCCGCGATACAGATCGCGTCATCGAGATAGGTGCAGACGTCGGCCACGCGCATTTCAAGAGTGGGAAAGCGCGCGCTTGGCCGCAGATCCCACCAGATTTTGGTCGAGTCCTCGAGCAATCCGGCATCGACCAGCATGTCGACGGTACGTTTGTACTCTCCAAAACTGCCGAACGCTTCCGGCAGTCCCGTGCGGGGCATCTCGTCGAAGACAGCCAGGCGGTAGGATTTCAGGCCGGTCCGCCGCCCCTGCCAGAACGGTGATGACGTGGTAAGCGCCAGGAGGTGAGGCAGGAAATACGGCAGCTGGTTGAACAGATCGATCCGCAGATCCTCATTCTCGACCGCCACGTGTACGTGCATGCCGCAGATCAGCATGCGCTGAACCACCACCTGCATGTCCTTGGCCAGAGTATGGTAGCGCTCCTTGTCGGTGTGGTGCTGCTGGTGCCAGTCGGCAAAAGGATGGGTGGAAGCGGCAATAGGCGCCAGATCGTACTTTCCCGCGATCCGGGCGACCGTTCCCCGCAACCAGGCAATTTCGTCGCGGGCCTGGCTGATCGATCCGCATACGCACGTGCCGATCTCGATCTGACATTGAAGGAACTCCGGACTGACCTGACCTTCGAGCGCTGCTTCGCATTCGCTCATAAAGTCCGGCGGCGCCTCCTTTACAAGATCGCGGCTTGATTTATCGACAAGGAGATATTCCTCTTCGATACCTAGGGTAAATGTCGGTTCTTCGATTATCATGGCACCAGTCTGCCACATTGTTGGCACGGCATCACGAGCCAATTTGTCCCGACGCGAATCTTCTTGCTGGCATCGTCATCAGCCCCTGTTTATGATGGCGCCCATGCGGAACACGTCAGTGGATTTTGGCCTTACCTCCGAAGATTATGCAACATTCCGTCAGGGGTTCCCGGCCGAGATGTTCGAGCGACTGTTGGAGTTTGGCATTGGACTTGAGGGCCAGCGGATCGTCGATCTGGGGACCGGCACGGGCACGATTGCGCTACAGCTGGCCGCCGCAGGGGCGGATGTCGTCGGTGTTGATATTGCAGAAAACCAGCTCGCTCAGGCACGGGAAATCAGCGTTAAGCAGGGATTGTCGGCGACCTTTGTAGAGGCGCCGGCGGAACAGACCGATCTGGAGTCAGGGGCCTTCGATGCGGTGTTCGCAGGACAATGCTGGCACTGGTTCGACCGCCCGCAGGTTACCGGCGAAGCGCGCCGTTTGTTGAAGCCCGAAGGTGCGCTGGTGATCGCCCATTTCGATTGGCTGCCTCTGCCAGGCAACGTGGTGGAAACAACCGAGTCGCTGATTGTAAAGGCCAATCCGGAATGGGCCATGGGGGGCGGCGCTGGCCTCTATCCCAGATGGTTCGCCGATCTCTCCGTGGGCGGTTTCTGGAAACTGGAGAGTTTTTCATTCGACATGTTCGTGCCGTACACCCACGAGGCTTGGCGCGGCCGCATTAGGGCGAGCGCCGGCGTTGCCGCCTCATTGCCGAAAGAGAGTGTCGAAAAGTTTGACCGTGGACTGGCCGGTTTGCTGAAAGTCCGGTTTCCTCAGGATCCGCTCGAAATTCCTCACCGGGTGTGGGTGCTCATTGGGCGAAGAGTCTAGGAGAGAGGACTGCCTGTTGCAGAGCTTTGCCTGGACGAGTCACAAGGCAGACCGCGGCTGCCCGTGAAACGATCCAATGTCATGCCTGGCGGTTCATCACGTATAGGCGTGAAGAAACACAACAAGACCGACGTTGGCCGCAACCAGCCACACATGAATGTGTTTGATCGCCTTTTTGTCCCAGTCGCTGTTCTGCGGTCCTCCGAAGAACAGATGCCAGATCAGGAACAGCAGGTTGACGATCAGCAGATTCACGACAATGCCGCTGTCGAGGCCAAAGATGAAGGTTTGAATTGTCTCAATCATGGATAATCCCTCCGAGCTCCAATCGGATTGATCTGCGGATTATGCCACAGGGATTTTAAGCGATTGGGTTCGGTAAAGAGACAAATTGGTTAAAATTCATGAGATCGGAATAACAGCGCGTTAATGATTTGCCTGATCCTGGGCAACAGGGAAATTCTATGCCGCCGGGAGAACCTCGTAGTGAACCTCGGTGGGCATGCGCCCGATTCCATTGATCGGCGACATGTCCATGGGACAGGTCGACATCGCCACCACGCAATCCATGCCGGCGCGCAGGACGACATAATCCCCGGGACTTGTCTTTGGCGGGTCGAAAGCGAGCGTCCCCTCGGCGGTCCAGGGTATGTTCATGAAGAGATTGAGCGGGCAGGGCGTTTCAGGCGCTGTCAGGTCAAGTTCCGCCATCGCCGCGGCCAGATTGTCGGTACAGTTGTCGTGATACTCCGTGCAGCCCAGTTGCTCGTAGCGATGCACGTCGCAAGCCGCGATCAGGGTGTCATGAATGCCTGGAGACGTGTCTTCCTCTAGGATCAGGATAGCCTGTCGGCGGTTTGTATAAAGCGGCTCGCCCAGAATCGGCATCATTGTCCGGAGCGTCCCGCGGGAGTGCTCCATGGACATAAATTCGTCGAGGTCGGGCAGCGCAAAGGCCCATGTATCGACCACCTGGGAACCATGCGTGTTGATGATCCTGATGGCTTCACCTGCGGCAAGTTTGGTGGCTTTGCCGCGGCGCGCGGGAACTGTGAACTGCTCCGTCATTGTCGGTATCTCCCTGAAAGTCCGTCGAACCGCAGTTTGTCACTTTTGACCGTTGGAACACAACAGCACACACTTTTGCGACAAACTCTGGTAGTTAGCCCGGTGCCGTCATATTTTTTGACACTGAAGCGTCGTTGCCCCTGTCCGGTTCCGAGGACTTTCAATCTACATCGGACAGATGCGTTTCGGACGAGCGACAAACCGGAGGGAATTTTCATGTGCCGTTGGATGACCTATTCAGGAGACCCGGTTTACCTTGAAGACCTGATCTATAAGCCAGGACACTCCCTCATCGAACAAAGCCTGAAAGCCGAAGAGGCCAAGGTCCCGACCAATGGCGATGGCTTCGGCATCGGCTGGTACGGCGAACGAGAGGTGCCGGGAACCTATCGTGAAGTCCTGCCAGCGTGGAATGACCCGAATCTGAGAAGTCTCGCGCAGCAGATCAGAGCAGGATTGTTCTTTGCCCACGTGCGCGCGTCCACCGGTACCGAAACCATTCGCCCGAACTGTCATCCGTTCACACATAACCAGTGGCTGTTCATGCACAATGGACAGATCGGCGGATATGCCGGATTGCGTCGCGATCTGGAAAGCCTGATCCCCGATGAACTTTATCGCCATCGCCGGGGGACCACCGACAGCGAAGTGATTTTCTATCTTTTATTTGCCCATGGTCTCGAACGCGATCCTGCCGGTGCAATCAAGGCCACGATCGCCTGCATTGAAGACAGGATGCGTACGCGTGGTGTCGAGAGTGCTTTTCGCTTCACAGCGGCAATTTCCGACGGCGAACGGCTTTTTGCTGTCCGGTATTCGTCTGACGACCAACCTCCAAGTCTCTATCACAGCCAGGAATCGTCGCAGCTGATTGTCGTCTCCGAACCCATCGACCTGCCCGAGTATGAATGGCGGCCTGTGCCGGCCAATCATGTTCTCAGTGTTGTCGACCAGCGGGTTGCCGATATGATCGCGCTGTGAAGTCACAGCCAGATTGTATTGCCCGATCGGCGTGAAAGCGTGCCGTGTCCGTAGGACTGACTAAGATTTCACCCCAGCATCGGGCTGGAAATCGCAGCCCGGTGGGTATATATCTCCGGTTCAGCGCCTATGGAACCTGGACAGAAAACGCTAGAAACAACGGGTTCCCGACATCAATTAAACTTGACGTCCAAGGCGGCGCGGGGTTTTAAACAGCAAATTAGTTTTAGTAACCGTCTGGCGGAGCGCCAGCGGGCGTAGTTGAAGGGAATGAGAACATGGCGGAGCAGTGGACACCTGAAACCTGGCGGTCAAAGCCAATCAAGCAGGTCCCTGAGTTTACCGACAAGGCAGCGCTTGAAGATGTGGAAGCCCGCCTCGCCGGATATCCCCCACTGGTTTTCGCGGGCGAGGCCAGGCTGCTGAAGTCGCAACTAGCCGACGTGGCCGCTGGAAGGGCATTCCTGCTTCAGGGGGGCGACTGTGCTGAAAGCTTCCTGGAACATTCACCCGACAACATTCGAGATTTCTTCCGCGTCATGTTGCAGATGGCGGTCGTCCTGACCTATGCCGCTGCCTCGCCGGTCGTCAAGGTTGGTCGCATTGCCGGTCAGTTTGCAAAACCCAGGTCGTCTGACACCGAAGTTCAGGGCGATGTCGAGCTGCCCAGCTCTCGCGGCGACATTATCAATGCGACCGAATTCAACGAAGCGGCGCGAAACCCCGATCCGGAACGCCAGATCGCGGCCTACCGCCAGTCAGCCGCCACCCTCAACTTGTTGCGTGCTTTCGCCCAGGGTGGCTATGCGGATCTTGAGCATGTCCATCAATGGACACTCGGCTTCCTGGGCGACGGTCCGTCCTTCGAGCAATACAAGGAACTGGCGGACAGGATTTCCGAAACGCTGGGTTTCATGCGGGCGTGCGGCCTCAATTCTCAATCTGTGCCGCAGTTGCGCACGACGGATTTCTTCACCAGCCACGAAGCCCTGTTGCTGGGATTCGAACAGGCCCTGACCCGTGTCGATTCCACGTCGGGTGACTGGTACGCCACATCTGGGCACATGCTCTGGATCGGTGACCGCACCCGGCAGCCAGACGGCGCACACGTCGAATTTTGCAAGGGCATCAAAAACCCGGTCGGCATAAAGTGTGGACCGTCCCTGGGTGCGGACGGTCTGCTGAAACTGATCGATATTCTGAATCCTGAAAATGAAGCCGGCCGAATCACGCTCATCGCGCGTTATGGTGCAGATAATGTCGAAGCCCATCTGCCGCAGCTTATTCGGTCCGTGGAAAGTGAAGGCCGCACCGTCGTCTGGTCCTGCGACCCGATGCACGGCAATACGGTCAAGGCCTCGAACGGCTTCAAAACACGGCCATTCGATCTGATCCTGTCGGAAGTGCGCCGGTTCATGGCCATTCATCGTGCCGAGGGCACCCATGCCGGTGGCGTCCATTTCGAGATGACCGGACAAAATGTCACCGTATGCACCGGGGGGGCGCGCGCGGTGACCGAATCCGATCTCTTTGACCGGTATCACACCCATTGCGATCCCAGACTCAATGCAGGACAAGCCCTCGAACTGGCTTTCTTGATTGCCGACGGATTGAAGAAGGAGCGCGAAGGCCAGACACCAGCCATTCAGTCGGCGGTTGCTGGATTTTAACCTCGTTGCCACAAATCTGTCGTGGTTTCGACATCGTGTTTTTGCCGAATCTCCTTTTTATGGTACGTTTTGTCTGAGGGGTTTGGTAATGAAAGGCAGTCGCTTGGTAGAAAGCATCAAGGTCTGCAAGGATTAAGGAGAGAAGTATGGCGAGGATATTTTCCAAAATCCGGTGGATGAGTTTTATCGCACTGATTGCGGCCGGTGTGATGTTCACGGCGGCTGAAGTCGAACCGGTTCAGGCCGGTGGAATCAATCTCGATATCTTTGTTGGCCCGAGCCATGGCGGATATCGTGAAGACTACTACTACAACGAGCCTTCATATTATGCACCGCCTCCGCGGTATGGCCGGCGTTGCCACTATCACAAACGCAAGATTCGAGGCGTCCATCGTCACCGCAGAGTGGGGTGCCACAAGCATCGCAAGCGGGTCCGGCGTCACTGGAGCCACGTGCGGGTACACTGACCTGACCTGATCAGTAAGGCACCATTGCCAGACAAACAAAAAGGTGCAGTTTTCTGCACCTTTTTTCGTTTTTGAAACCAGTTCCCGTCCACCAACAGTTGTCTGTCAACTACGGTCGAATATTTTGAGGTACGTATTCCAGACGACGGCTTCATACTTGAACGTCCAATCTTCAGCGTAGTTTTCTCCGCGGCCACATTCCATCTGTCGGCATGAAGTCATCAGGTCGTTGTTATGACCTAATTCATGCAGGAAGACACGTAACAACTGATAGGCGCGGGCGGTCCCGATGGTAAACTTGCAAAGGTAGTCTTGACCGCGTCGTTCACACGGAATCCCAAGCCGCCGGAAGAGAGATTGATGCTCGTAAGTGATAATCTTTGTGACCGAGCCTCCAGAGATCGCGCTTCCAAGCACACAATGCAATGACACCCACGTGGTTGCACCAGCCATTACAGTCTTAATCGCCTGTTGCCAGCAGAACCGCATCAAATCGATGTGCAAGCGAATTCCATTCGGGAATGATTTCGATGAACGCGTGAATGTCGGTCCTTGATAAAAGATGCTAATATCCGCGCCGGACTTACACCTCAGTCCAAGTTCAGCGCCACGTCGACTGAGTGTATGTGCCGCAGCACACGGTCGTACCCCTCTTTGGTGTTCAGTAGCTCTTTTGGGGCAAAGCCGAGTTCGGCACTCATCTTCTCCAACCAGTCCTTGGCCCGCTCTTTGGAGCCAAACACTTCGGTGGATCTGCTCAGGGCATCGGAATAGTAAGTCATACGCTCATTCCTATCGATTTATGCATCGGCAATATTTGCTCACGCCGTTCGATCGAAGATCCCCACCCGACCGGTTGCAAAACCCCTCAACACAGAATGACGGACTTTCAGGTATTGAACTTGATGCACATCAAAGCTCGCCCAAAAATGCCACCCCCCTACTAACCTGTCGATCATGAGGAGCTTCACGCGCACACTGATTGCATGACTGTCGATCGGCAATTTGGCTCCAAATTGGGCTGATAACGTTAAATGCACAAGAAAATGTCCAAGTCCGGCATTACATCAAAGCCTGATTGCCCTATTTGATCGAGTAGCGATTGTTCGCAAAGGAATGGACTTATGACCGTGAAACTCACCGAAGCCTCGCCAGCATCCAAAAACGAGATCGAGGCTTTTGAGAAGGTGTTGGGCGTCAGGTTGCCAGATGAGTACAGGAACTTTCTCTTGTCACATAACGACGCGACACCAGAGCCCAACAGTTTTCCGGTTGGTAGCGACAATGACAGCGGCGTGAACCGGTTCGTTCCCTGCAGCGAAATTGTTGAGCAGATGAAATTCGTCGACCATGTTTCATTCAAGATGATTCCAATTGCAGAGGATGACTGCGGAAACTACGTCCTGCTGAATCTTGACGATAGCGGCAGAATCTATTTTTGGGACCACGAGGAACCCTACGAACAGATTGAGTTGGCTCCGGGAATGAACGCGTTCTTGGAGCTTCTGGAACCTTTCGATTGCAATTCGGTCCAACTCAAAAAAGGGCAGGTCATTAGCTCTTGGATTGATCCTGAGTTCTTGAAAGAGCTGAAGGAGAAGGGCGAAATCGATTAGTGGATCTCCGCCTCATTGAACCGCCGAATTTCTGAAAAGAGTCAAAACCGGCAGAACCGGGCCTGCGAACAGACGGTGGCTCTTGGGTGAGTTTCAGACACCGGTCCTCGCGTGTGGGACGAAGTTAATCGGACGGGATGTTTTTTTGACTTGGCCGATGCGATAACGCGACATCGGCGAGGCAATGCCAAGCGTGCCTCAGATACAGGCCTTCGATCCATTGGCCCACAGCAGGACGTCGTCCTTGAGTTGCTGGGCGAGAACTTGATCTTCGGGAACTTGCGAAAAATTGAGTTCCGTCAGGCTTGTTCCGGTGTCTCGAAAGCCTACGGAAAAAACCGTTGTAGGAGGTGTGCTGGCCTGTGCGCTGGCTGGTCTCAGCACCAGACGGACAGTAGGGTGTCCTTTTGCTTCGTCTGGCAGGGCGAGGACGGTGAGGGCGGCCAGTTCTTCCGATCTGGTTGGCCAGCAGGTGCGGGCCAGTTCTCCCACGCTGGCCGCAAGCCGGCGCGGGTCGCCGGGGGCGGTATACACGGTATCGGATACCGGTGGTGGGGCAGGTCCACCGCCGCATCCCGCAAGCACCGCAGTTGCCGCGAAGAGCGCGCACCAGCGCCGAGCGCTAAATCCGAGACTATTATCGTACCCAACCCGCATGTCTGTAATGTACAGCGGGCACATTCAACGTCAATCTATCCACGTCATATTTACACCATTCTTTTTGCTCTTTTGCGCTGTTGCGACCCCTGGAGCCGGGATATAAGTGCCTAGTTCATTTGCTTCGGTAAAATATCCTTGCGAAACAGGAAATAAGGCAGACATGGCGCGGACATTGAAAATCGCATTGGCGCAGCTCAATCCGGTGCTGGGCGATATCGCGGGCAACGCCGATCTGGTGCGTAAGACGCGTGCCACGGCGGCCGAAATGGGCGCTGATTTGGTGGTGTTCAGCGAATTGTTCATCACGGGTTATCCGACCGAGGACCTTGTACTCAAGCCGGCCTTTCAGCGCGCCGCCCGTGACGCGGTCGAGGCTCTGGCCAGGGAAACCGGTGATGACGGCCCAGCCCTCCTTTTGGGCACACCCTGGGTCGACGACGGTAAACTCTACAACGCCGTTGCCCTGCTCGATCGGGGGCAGGTCAAAACCGTGCGTTTCAAGGTCGATCTGCCAAATTACGGCGTGTTCGACGAAAAACGCCTGTTCGAAGTGGGGCCGATGCCCGGTCCCATAGAATTTCAGGGCGTCCGGCTGGGCGTGCCGATCTGCGAGGACATCTGGAACGAAGAGGTCTGCGAGTGTCTTGAAGAGACCGGTGCCGAAATCCTGATCGTCCCCAACGGTTCACCCTACGATAGCGACAAGCAGGACGTGCGTCTCAATATCGTGGTCAGCCGGGTAACGGAAACAGGACTGCCGCTTGCTTACCTGAACCAGCTTGGCGGGCAGGATGAACTGGTCTTCGACGGTGGTTCGTTTGTGCTTAACGCGAACCGTAGCCTGGCGCTGCAGATGCCGGCCTGGCAGGAAGCCATCACCCTGACCACCTGGGAGGAAGACGACGACGGCTGGACTTGCAAGCCCGGTGAGGTTGTCCCTGTGGAAGAGGGACTGGAATCGATCTATTCGGCCTGCGTGCTGGGCCTGCGCGACTACGTCAACAAGAACCGGTTTCCCAGTGTCGTCCTTGGCATGTCCGGCGGCATTGACTCCGCAATCTGTGCCGCCATGGCGGCCGATGCTCTCGGCGCTGACCGGGTTCACTGTGTCATGCTGCCCTATCGCTACACCAGCGAGGACAGTCTGACCGATGCCAGGGAATGTGCAGCGGCCCTGGGGGTGCGCTATGACATCGTACCGATTGCCGAACCGGTCGAAGGCTTCAGTTCAGCCCTCGAAGGTCTGTTCAACGGGCGTGAGCCGGACGTCACGGAAGAGAATATCCAGTCCAGGGTTCGCGGATCCCTGTTGATGGCCATTTCCAACAAGTTCGGTCCCATGGTGGTGACCACCGGCAACAAGTCCGAAGTATCCGTCGGTTACGCCACCCTATACGGCGACATGAACGGCGGCTTCAACCCGATCAAGGACCTTTACAAGACGCAAGTTTTCGATCTGGCGAACTTCCGTAACCAGAAACGGCCCAAGGGCTGTCTTGGCCCCGACGGCCGTGTGATTCCTGAGAACATCATCACCAAGCCGCCGACGGCTGAATTGCGTGAAGGCCAGAAGGACGAGGATTCGCTGCCGCCCTACGACAAGCTCGATGACATTCTCATCTGCCTGATCGAGGATGAAATGTCGGTATCGGAAATCATGGCGCGCGGCCACGGAAAAGAAACCGTGGAACGGATCCAGCATCTGCTCTACATCGCTGAATACAAACGCCGCCAGGCAGCTCCTGGCGTCAAGGTCTCCGACCGCAATTTTGGCCGCGACCGTCGTTATCCCATCACCAATGCTTACCGGGATCGAGGCTGAACCCGCTCACCGGTCCAATGAATACTCGACAAGGATACTCCCATGTCCCGTGATCCGCGCTACGACATCCTGTTTGAACCGGTCCAGATCGGCCCGGTGACCGCACGCAATCGTTTCTTCCAGGTGCCTCACTGCATCAGCATGGGCCATCGTTATCCCTTCGCCCAGGCCGCCCTGCGCGGCGTCAAGGCCGAGGGCGGCTGGGCGGTCGTTTGCACCGAGGAAGCCGAAATCCATCACTCCTCGGAAATCTCACCAGCCCTTGAACACCGCATCTGGGACGCTCAGGACATGCCCGCCCTGCGTCTGACGACCGACGCCGTGCACGAACATGGCAGTCTTGCAGGCATTGAACTGGTCTACAACGGCCACCACGCGCCCAACCGCTACAGCCGCGAGACCCCGATGGCGCCGTCCCATGTGCCGGTCGACAGTCATGAGCCGGTTCAGGCCCGCGCCATGGACAAACAGGACATCGCGAATTTCCGGCGCTGGCATCGCGATGCCGGTCTGCGCGCTCGCGATGCCGGCTTCGATATCATCTACGCCTATGCCGGCCACGACATGAGCCTGCCCATGCATTTCCTGTCGACGCGCCACAATTCCCGTATCGACGAGTATGGCGGCAGTCTGGAAAACCGGGTGAGGTTGTTCCGGGAAATGATCGAGGATCTCAAGGATGCCGTGGGCGACCGTTGCGCCGTGGCCGTCCGCCTGGCCGTCGACGAATTGCTGGGAGCCGATGGCCTTGAATCAGGCGGGGAGGGCCATGACACCGTGGCTATGCTGGCGGAACTGCCCGATATCTGGGACATCAATATTGCCGACTGGAGCAACGACTCCATGACCGCCCGCTTCAGTGAGGAAGGATTTCAGGAACCCTATACGGCGTTCGTGAAGAGCCTGACCACCAAACCGGTTGTCGGCGTCGGTCGTTTTACGTCACCCGATGCCATGGTCAGCCAGATCAAGCGCGGTGTGCTCGACATGATCGGTGCCGCGCGGCCGTCGATTGCCGATCCGTTCCTGCCCAAGAAGATTGAGGACGGTCGCGCCGACGAAATCCGCGAATGCATAGGCTGCAATATCTGCGTCGCCTCCGACAACGTGGTGATGCCGATCCGTTGTACCCAGAACCCGACCATGGGCGAGGAGTGGCGCCGCCAGTGGCATCCCGAAATCATACCGCCAAGCGCACCAGACACGCGTGTCCTCGTGGTTGGCGGCGGTCCCGCGGGGCTTGAGTGCGCAAGAGCATTGGGCGTGCGCGGTGCGTCGGTAACGCTTGCCGAGGCCAGCGGCGAACTCGGCGGACGCTCGACCCGTGAAGCGCGGCTGCCGGGACTATCTACCTGGGCGCGGGTGCGCGACTACCGGGTCGGCCGGATCCAGGAAATGGTTAACGTCGAGACCTATCTGGAAAGCGCGCTTGACGTCGATCACGTGCTCGAGTTCGGCTGTGAGCATGTGGCCCTGGCAACCGGATCGTCATGGCGCAGGGATACCGTTGGCCGCCACCACAAGCAGCCCATCGACGGCCTTGACCTGATGCCCCTCTTTACGCCCGACGACATGTTGTCAGAAAGCTTCGACCCCGATGCCTTGCCTGCCGGCAATATTGTTGTGTTCGATGACGACCACTACTACATGGGCGGTGCTATCGCCGAAGCGCTTGTGAAACGGGGCAGGGACGTGACGCTGGTCACACCGGCCTCGGAAGTTTCCGCATGGACCCAGAACACCCTTGAGCAGGCCAGAATTCAGACAGCGCTTCTGGAAATGGGCGTCACGGTCCATCAACAGCGCGGTCTGAAGCGTGCCGGGAAGGGAACTCTCGATCTGGCATGCGTCTTCACGGGCCAAACCGAAACCATTCTCTGCGCAGCCCTCGTATCGGTCACCGCCCGGCTGCCCGACCGCGTCCTCTATGACGCTTTGCTGGCGCGCGAAGACGACTGGCCGGACGCCGGTATCAAGTCGGTCTCCCTGATCGGCGACGCCTTGGCACCCGGCACGATCGCCGCCGCCGTCTATGGCGGTCATCGCTACGCCCGGGAATTCGACAATAAGCCCGACCCCGACAAGGCGCCCTTCAGACGGGAAATGCCCTGGTACGGCGAACAGCATCCGGCCTGGCAATAGCTGCGGCCGATGGCGGGTGGTATGCGAGATACGGAGGGAATATAGTTCCGACGAGGAGAGTTTCAGGCGAACGAGGGGTGTCGGCAGGGATGGGTGTGACGTCACTCGCAATATTCGGCGGACGAGGGGCAGGCCTTTTGCTGGCCGATGCCGCTCAGCGCATGGCGGAAAATGGTGATGACGTCGACGTCGTGGGATTTTTGAACGATCAGGAGCCCTCCGGATCCAATATAGCGAATGTGCCTATACTCGGCCCGTTCGAGCATTGGAAAAAGCTGCCACCACAGACCAGATTTGCTGCGCATTTGCACAAGGCCGGCGACATGGCTCAGCGGATAAATCGAATCGAGTCCCTTGGAGTCCACGCGGAGCGGTGGTTCGGAATCTATGACCCTACGTCGGCCGTCGGTAGGGGTTGCCGCTTTGGTGTGAACGTGTATCTGGGAGCGCATAGCGTCGTGAAGCCGATGACCGGCATTGGAAACCACGCCTGTGTCCGTGACGGTGCAAGTATTGGTCACGATGTGATCCTGGAGGATTTTTCTTTTGTCGGTGCCAATGCGACGCTTGGCGGATATGTGAACATCGGCAAAGGTGCGTTTGTGGGGCTGGGTTCCGTGATCCGAGAACATGTAACCATCGGCGCAATGTCAACGGTTGGAATGGGTGCGGTGGTGCTCGATGATGTGGCCGAGGGAGCGGTGGTGGTCGGCAACCCGGCGCGTGTTATCCCTCGAATCGGTTGCTGATCGTCATGGCTGTGACAAGTGCTGATTTTGAACGATTGGCGGTCAAGGGCTACTGCATCCTTGATAACCTGGTTGACACCGCTCAACTTGAAA
This sequence comes from Hyphomicrobiales bacterium, assembly GCA_021775835.1. The sequence goes on from JAJFHC010000093.1 coordinate 17,821, forward strand.
AATTCGAAAGACAGATCACGGCCATCGGCCGAAGAGAATGCGCAAAGCTTTCGCTCGATCCAGGTGCGGCGGAGCCATTAATCGCTGTATTGGACATGGATCAGGCGTATCGCGTGTTCATGTTCGATAAACTCAAACAGCTTTGGGTCCTTCGGGAAATTGCCGCGACTGTCATGGAACGACTGAACGCTGTTGATTTCTTTGAACGAAGCGGCATATGCGTTCCTACGGTCCATCAGACTTTGAAGGGTGATCTTCCAGGTGACCCGACTTACACGTTTCCCTTCCACCAGGATTTTCGGCTGATCAGGTCGCACCGCACTTATCGTTTGTGGATTCCATTGCGCGACGTTGGCGTTACGGCTGGAACCATTGAAATTGCCGCAGGCAGCCACAAGGATCGTTTCGACTTTGTGAGAGATGGAACAGATTACCCTCATATCCCCGACGACAAGATCAGCGGCGTTTATGACACTCAAGTATTCACGCTTTCGGCAGGCTCGGCTGTGTTGTTCAATCCGCATGCCGCCCACAGGAGCGTGGCAGGCACCAGTGACAGGATCAGGTTCGTCCTCATACTGCATATTGAGGACATCACAGCATTGTTCACGCATGAAGAACATGAGCAAATTTGGCCAGGCACAAAGTTATAGAGCGGGATAAAGAAGAGTCTGTGTGGTTTCCCGCCCGCATCCCGCTCCAATAAATTGGGAGTTATCAGGTTTCAGGAATTATGGTTGATTCAACCGTAGTTTATCCCGATTTAGGCATCTTCCGTGCGAACCCGTCCAGGAAACGTCGCATACCACGGTTGCGTTTGCGGTAAGCGCCATAGCTCAGTCGCATTTTTTTGATTTTGCCGTTGGTGCAGTTAACACGTGCGGACTGCCACTTTGTGTCCGCTGTCTGGTGCATGATCAATATTTCGGCTTTTTCCTGATCCGGTGTCACGAACCTTTTTCTGTCAATGTCCCAGGCAGGAATTGCCAGGTGCGCCATCCAGTTATACAGGGCTGGCATATCGTGGATGGGGATCAGGTTGTTTGCGCTCAGATAGGCCAGAGCGGCCTGACCGGCACCGAACCAGGGACCGCCACTTTTCACAGCCGAAACATACGAGTCTCGCAAAATATCCCAGGCTGTCGACTCGGCATGAAGTGCAAACACCCCTCCGTTGTACACCGGAACCGAATTCAGTTCCGAAGCGACCGCCGCGCCGAATGTCTTCGTGTGCAAGTCCTCAACCCATTGCGCATTATGCTTGCTGTAGGTCGGATGCTGCTGGGCAATTACCACAAGCTCACCGGAGGCTGCAGCGGTTACAAGGTCCTGTATGGCGCGGCTGTTCTGAAGCCAGACGTCGGTATCCAGATAGACGTAGTATTCGTAGCCGGGAAACAGGTCTCTTATGACCGGCCGAATGCTGCTTACGATGTGCCGGCGGTCCGGATCGGGACAATCGATTTCCAACGGTTCGAAATCGATCGTCATGATCTCGATAGGATATCGGGAAAGGCGCTTCTTGTCCGATGCCTCGAAGTCGATATCAAAAACATGGACATCCGCGCTGGCATAGATGTCCAGATCACTCAGGCAAAGAAGCAGGTCTTCGAGAAATTTCAGATATCGTCGATCGCATCCCGTGACGATGGCGACCGATTTCTCCTTCGACGAAACAACAGAGCCAGGCACAGTGATATCCGTGTTGATGTCGCGTTTGAAAGGTCTTGCGAATGATCAGGTAGCGGTTCGCAATCGATAAGATCCATCGCATATGACATCGAAGAATGCCAGATGAGAAGCGTCTACAGGTTGCCCCCGTTCGAAAACCTACCGATTCCACAGGGTACGGATTCGTCTACACGTGGTCTGGATCAATATGACCAGACTACGATGGATCGGTTTCTCAAATCCGGCGCAGCGGAACCGGAAGGAATGACAATCCTAGGGCGCTGGCATGCGTCAGGGGCGAGACAGGCGTTCTGTATTGTTACCCTTGAGCATCCACTACCGCCAACGCCGAGATGTTGACAATCCCCCTCGACGTCACGCTGGTGGTCACGATGTGAACCGGCTTGGCCGCACCCAGAAGGATCGGGCCGATGGAGGTGGCCGCCCCTAGCGTCTTGAGCAGGTTGTAGGATATGTTGGCCGCATCAAGCGTCGGCATGACCAGCAGATTGGCGGCACCCTCGAACGATGTTGCGGGATCCAGTCTGCGGCGGATGGAGTCCCGCAAGGCCGCGTCGCCCTGCATTTCGCCATCGACCATCAGGTCGGGGTCGGCCTTTCTGATCAACGCCAGCGTGTCGCGCATCTTGTTGGCGGAGCCCGTATCCGCCGAACCGTAGTTTGAATGCGACAGCAGGGCCACCTGCGGTGTAATCCCGAAGCGGCGGATCTGTTCGGCCGCAAGCAGGGTCATGTCGGCCAGCGCCTGTGCTGACGGGTTCGATGTCGCCTGCGTGTCGCAGATGAAGACAGTCTCTTGCTGTGGCATGATCAGGACGCTCAGGCTCGACAACTCGTCGACACCGGGTTTGCGTCCGACCAGTTTGTGGACGTGGCGCAGATGATCGTAATAGGGATCGGCGGCACCGCAGATCATGGCGTCGGCATCGCCGGCATCCACCATCATGCAGGCAATGACGGTCGCGTTCGAACGCAGTGCCGTCCGGGCCTCGTCGTTCGAGACGCCGAGCTTTTCCGCATATCGCGGAACGTAAATTTCAAACAGCCCGTAGTTTTCCGGGTCGAGCACTTCAATTTCATCGCCCAACTGGGCGCGAAGACCGAGTTCGGCAGCCGTCTCGGCGATCACAGAGGGCCTGCCGATCAGAACCGGGGAACAGACACCGTCGTCGATCAGAACCTGGACCGCACGCAGCACGCGCCGGTCCTCGCCTTCGGCATAGACAATGCGCTTGGGGTCGGCCCGGGCATTCTCGAACACCGGTTTCATGGTCATGCCGGATTTGTAGACGAACCGCTCCAGCTGCAGGCGGTACGCATCGAAGTCTTCGATCGGGCGTTTGGCGACGCCGCTGTCCATGGCCGCCTTTGCGACCGCTGGTGCTATCTCCAGGATCAGGCGGGGGTCGAACGGTTTGGGGATCAGGTATTCAGGACCGAACGCCAGCTTCTCGCCAAGGTAGGCGGCCGCGACAATTTCCGAGCTCTCCGCCATGGCAAGGTCTGCAATGGCATAGACCGTGGCACGTTTCATTTCCTCGTTGATGGTCGTCGCGCCGCAATCCAGCGCGCCTCTGAACAGGTAGGGAAAGCACAGCACATTATTGACTTGATTTGGGTAATCCGAACGCCCGGTTGCCATGATCACGTCGTCGCGCGCGTCAAAGGCGACAGCCGGATCAATCTCCGGATTTGGGTTGGCGAGCGCAAAAACCAGTGGTCTGTCGGCCATTGAGCGGACCATGTCGGCATCCATGACACCGGGGCCTGACATGCCCAGGAAGACGTCCGCACCCTTGAGTGCGTCTGCCAGTGTCCGGTCGCTGGTGTCTTTTTCGTAGACTTTCTTGGTAGTGTCTATGGATCCTTCGCGGCCGGCATAAACCACGCCTTTGCGGTCGGTGATGTAAATGTTCTCGACCGGCACGCCGAGACCGACCAAAAGGTTGAGGCTGGAAATGGCCGCGGCACCGGCGCCGGAGGTGACGATCTTGACGTTCTCCAGATCCTTGTGAACAACCCGGAGCCCGTTGATCAGGGCGGCACAGACGCAGATCGCCGTGCCGTGCTGGTCGTCGTGAAACACCGGAATGTTCATGGCGTCCTTGAGACCGTTCTCGATCCTGAAACAGTCGGGCGCCTTGATGTCTTCCAGATTGATGCCGCCAAATGTGGGTTCAAGCGCCTTGACGATCTCGATGAATTTTTCCGGATCGGTTTCGTCGATCTCAATGTCGAAAACATTGACGCCCGAGAACTTCTTGAAAAGGACGCCCTTGCCTTCCATCACCGGCTTGGACGCCAGCGCACCGATATTGCCAAGCCCGAGAACTGCCGTGCCGTTGGTAATCACGCCGACCAGGTTGCCTCGCGTCGTGACATTGAAAGCTTCTTCCGGGTCGGAGACGATCAGCTCGCACGGTGCCGCCACGCCGGGCGAATAGGCAAGGGCCAGGTCGCGCTGGTTGGCCAGGGGCTTGGTCGGTACGACTTCGATCTTGCCGGGCACAGGCCAGCGATGAAAGTGATTGGCGTCCCGTTTGAGGTCGTTCGCTTTCTGATCCTTGTCGACAGTCATGTCGCCCCCTCTTTGCCCACTTGGGCCGTGTCGCGTGCGTGGAAATTGTGTGCGGGAACGCTAACACAGTTTGTCCGCGTGAGAGTGGATATTGTCGGATCGGTACCGGGTTTCCGCTGCAATTAATTGGATTCGTACCTGCCGATGTTTCTCATTCAGCATCAGTTCACGTTCGCTGCGCGATACCGGGTGGGGGAGGGCGCGATCTGTTGTGAAGGAAAACAGAGATGAACATGTTTCGTACAGTGATGTTGACGGCGGCTGTGCTTGGCGTGTCAGCCAGTCTGACCCCGGCATCGGCCAAGAGGGCCAAGGTTTGTTTCTATGAGCATGCCAATTATCAGGGTGAACGGATATGTGCCCGGGTTGGCGAGAACAGGGAAGCACTGTTTGAGTTCAATGACGTTATTTCGTCGATCAGGATTCGTGGTGGCGCCAGCGTTACAGTCTGCGAACATTTCGGATTCGGCGGCCGGTGCAGGGAATTCAGAGGCAATACACCATTCGTGGGTAACCGCTGGAACGACAGAATCTCAGCCTTCCAGGTGGAAAGGCACGCGGCCCGCGATTACGACGAGGATTACGACGACAATCGTTATGACCATGGATACGATGAAGGGTATCGGGAAGACTACGACGATGGCCGGCAGCGCCGACGTGAACGCAAGCATCGCCGCGGTGGTTTCCCCAGGCCAGGTTCAGCTAACCACGACCCCCATCGCGTGTGCTTCTACACCAACTCGAAGTTCCGGGAGCGGAGTTTTTGCGACCGGCCCAGGAACCGGGTGAACCGTTTGCCACGGCACTGGGACAACGACATCGAATCGATAAGCATGTTCGGCAACTCGATTGTCAGAGTTTGCAGCAAGCCGAAATTGAGAGGCGCCTGTCATGTCTACAGGAAAAGTCAGAAGCGGATTGGCGCCGCCTGGATGAACAACCTGTCTTCCTATGAAATCCTGTTGGAATGACAACATTTGTTCTAGGTGTTCATTCAATAGAACTGAACACCTAGATCGACCAGTCGCGGTGGGTTGGGATCATATCCTGTTCGACGAAGTCTGTTATCGAGTTGAACAATGAAGTGCGTGGCCACGTCGGATCGGTTTCGCGACCCTTGCTCCAGGTCAGGTGGACGACGACGAATTTCTGCTGGGCTTGCGGTGTCCAGAACAGAACGTCGTCGCAATCGTTCCGTTTCGAAATTGCTCTGGCACTCATCCGGCAAGGATAGAGCACATGCATGTCGCACAACTCGATGAGCAATTGTTTCTCGAAGGTCTGCCACCACCGACGGTCCCCGTTCTCGAAATCCCACCAGGGTTCAAGCCATTGAACCCCGGTCAGTTCCTCCACAAGGTGATGAGGCAGGGGGCTAACGTGTGCATCGGACATTTCGGGTCAAGGATTTCCGTTCGGGATTCCAGTTATGGTCCGCCAGGCTTGACCATCGTGACCTCGGGGACGCCATAAACATCGGCGAGAGAGCCGCCACTGGCCAGTCCGGCAAGCGCCTTCTGTTCCTTGGCCAGGAGGCCGTTGGCCGCTTCGAGTGTGTCCTTGATCCGGAAATAGGGCACCACCGTAACGCCGTCGGCGTCGCCGATGATCAGATCGCCCGGCGAGATCGAAACCCCGCCGCAGCTGACGGCGCCATCGATTAAACCACCAAAACCCTTGTGCGGGCCGCCGGGTACCACCGATCTGGCAAAGCAGGCAAAACCGGCCTCGACGATCTCTTCTGAGTCACGCACGGCGCCGTCGATCACCAGTCCGGCGATTTTGTGCTCAATTGCCGACCTTGTCATCAGACCACCGAACAGCGCCCCGTCCTCGAAACCTTTGCCGTCGCACACGAGCACGTCTCCCGGCCGGCAGCGTACAATGGCAGCATGAAGCGCACTGTTGTCCGAGACCATGCACTCGACGGTGCGGGCCTGGGCCACGATCCTCATGGTTGACGCCAGGGGAGAGATTGCGCCGGCCATGGCCTGCGAACGGCCCAGGCAATCGGAGGCCACCGCTGCTGGAATATCCTGCCAGGCGCTGAGGTCGGACTCGGTTAGTCGGGGAATTTCTATATCGTAGCAGATGACCGGCATGGCAGATCCGTTTCCTTCGATCGATGCATGTGGATGACAGTTCGAGAGTCTCACACGGATTGGCAATAGGAGCCAGTGTTTCCCTTCCTAGCTGCCGGCACCAACCGGCTCGAAGATCGGCATCGGTTCGGAAAACCCCTTCATCTCATGGCGACCTGCGGAACGGAACGCTCCTGGCTCCAGCAGGCCATGAAAATTCTCCGAAACCAGGAGGCAGGCGTCGAGAGCACCGCAAAGTGAGGCAATCCGGCTGGCCAGGTTCACGTCGCGGCCGACCACCGTGTAATCGAGACGCCTGCCGGAACCGATGTTGCCATAGGCGACGTTGCCGTAGTGCAGGGCGATGCCGATCTCGAATCCGGTATCGGCCGTTTCGTTGCGACTGGCAACCGAGTCCAATCCCTCCCGGGCCGCCGCAAGGGCGTGTTTGCAAGCATCTTCGGCACCGCGTTCACCGCGAAAGATTGCGAGGACACCATCGCCCATGAACTTGAGAACCTCGCCGCCCTGGCTTTCGATTGCGGGCACGATGCAGTCGAAATAGTCGTTCAGGAGTGCGGTGACATCTTCCGCTGACATGTTGGCCGTCAGGGACGTGAAGTCACGCATGTCGGCAAACAGGATCGCTGATTCGATGCGGGTCACCTCGCCCCGGTGGACGTCGCCGGAGAGAATGCGTTTGTGCGGCTCCTCGCCCACATACATGCGCGTGACCTCCTTCAGGATGCGTTCCAGGACGAGGATCTCGTGATAGGCGGAGATTGCCGGAAAGGTCGCCCGCAACAAGGCCATGTCTTCGATACTGAAGCCCGCCGCCGATTTGGTCGCAAAGGAAAAGGAATCCTCCATGCCGTTGGCCAGGCGCACCGGCGCACAGATATAGTGGTGAAAACCGGCCTCCCGGAGTTCAGACACGATGCCGAATTGCTCGACGGGAATCTCGTGAGGATCGAAGCCGATCCAGGTGCCGTGTTCATGGGCAAAGGCCGGAGGCGAAGACCGATAGGCTTCATCCATCGCTGACTTGTAGGGAATTGCCACATCGGACAAACCAATGCCGGGTTCCCAGAACTGGACCATGGCACTTTGTGTCGAGTGGAGAATGCGGATGATTGACGCATACCGGTCAAGCGGCAGGCCGGCATCGACAAGCCGGTCGCAGAGTTCTGCCGACGTGCCGCTCTTGTCGCGATGGAGCCTGCCGTCGCCCAACAGATAAGTGCACAGGCCTTGCGCCTTTTTCCGCCGGACGGGCGACAGAAGACTCCACGGATCCTGTTCCGGTTCAGGCATGGCCAGGTTTTCGGAACTGAATTCCACCGGCTCTACTCCGGTGCCTGATGGACCTCGATGACGTTGCCGTCCGGATCGTAGAAGAAGATCTGCTCCCAGCCACTCATCGCCCAGCCGCCATAGTCGGAATAGGCGACGCCTGTGTCGTCGAGGCGTTTCTTGAAGGCGGCGATGTCGTCTGTGCGGAAGGCTATGTGTCCGCGCTCCATGGGATTGACGATATTGTTGGTGCGGAAGCCGCAGTTTAGATCCTTTTCAGCCAGATGAACCTGCGTCGTGCCGTCGGTGACGAACGACACATCGCCCGGATAGCCCTGTCCCTTCACACGTTGCGTGTCCATGGTCGGGTCCGCCTCCATGTCGAGCACCTGCTTGTAGAAATCATCCATGGCGGCAACATTCGTGGTGCACAGGTTCAGGTGATGTAGCTTGAGTTTCATGAAGGGTCCTTCAGTCTGGGGTTTGTTGAATATGCGCGTATTTCAGTTTCAATCGCCCAGGGCAACGCCATAGTGCAGAGCCTTGGCGCCCAATTGTCGTCTTCGCCAATCGAAGCGAACTCATTAGCCGAAATCTGCAGTGGGTCAATGCTTGCCGAGGCGTTCCTGCATAAACCGTCTGATCAATTCAATTGCTTCTGCAGCTGCCCGCGGGTGGTAGCGGATCGTATGGCCGACTTCCTCCGCGTTCATCCCCTCGACATCGAACAGATGATGGGCGCCCCGAAATATATTCAAGGTAATGTCATGAGGCGACTTTAGCTCGTCCAAGTGCCGTGTGCACCAACTTGCAAGTGTCCAGGTGTCCTTGTCGCCAATCAGGACCAAGGTTGGTGTGTCGACGGATTGCAGTCTTCTGCAAAGTGGATAAAGCGCAATTGCAGCCTGAAACGGTTTGGTTTGCAGGCCCGCCGATGTCGCGCGCTCAATTGTATGCAGGACCGCCGCGCCGCCATGAGACATACCCATTACGGCTATACGGGCTTGGTCAACATAAGGAAGCGCCGACATGTAGCTTTTCGCACCATAGGCATCCAGGGCACGGGTCCAGGGCGTCGCTGTGCTGATCTCTCGATTGTCACAAATGTAAGTCATGCCGCGAGGGGTGAACGAATCCATATCCAGTACGACATAACCCCAGGCAACGAGCCTGTCGGTCCATTGCCTGTTCCAGATTCCGATTCCGGCGCAGCCATGCATCAGGACAACAGCGGGAAAAGGGCCGTCGCCCTCAGGCTTGCTGAGAAGCCCTGTCAGCGGAACGCTGGGCTCAATCTTCGGGGCAAGCGTTATCCCTTTCTTCCTGGCTTGTCTGATCTTGAAAGGTGAGGCGGTATAGGTGAACGCAGCGCTCTTGAACTTGACGACTTCAAGAGCCTTCAAAGAATAGCTTGGGACCAGCATGACTGCGGCAATTATGGCGGTCCAGAATTTCAATACGAAGGCGCGTCGGCGAAGCATATTCTTAACGGGTCCGGAAAAACGTGCGATGCATGATGGTACAACGAACCGCGGCTTTATGTAACCGGTGCGGGATCCTGGAGCGTTGACGTGAGCAGATGACGGAGTTGATACAGGACGAGGAGCATCGTTCTATTCGCGCCTTTTCCGACTTGTCAAATCCGACAGTGAAGGCGCCTCGGGACCCGGTCGTGCGGCCAGGGTCATCTTTTTGTTTCTGTACATTTAGTTGAGATTGAAGTATGCTGAATTCAGCTATTGGAGCCATGTGCCATAGAATTGATATTCAGTGAAATGGCGCGACACCATTGACCCCGCTTCCATCCAATTAGGAATACTCGGCAGGTGCAGGACAAAACGCTTGCATTTGTAGATTGTTCTTTTGCGGGGCCGCCCCAATAATCTGGTTAAGAGTCATGACATTGAATTTTGTTGCGAAGCGCGAAAGCCTGAAGCCGTTGATAGGGCATAGACTGCCTGATCTTGGAGTAATTGCTGAGTCTAACCGTCAGCCGGACGGCGAGCACATTCCCGTTTCGCAACGTCAAACAATCATCTCGGTTGGGCAATCGCACTGCCGTTGGCCAATTGGCGATCCGAGACAAAGCGGCTTTTTTCTCTGCGGCGCCAAGACCAGCGACAAGGAAAGTTATTGTCCTGGTCACATGCAGATGGCCTACCGACTCTAGCGTGTAGCACCCTGTCATGTGAATTTGGCGTGCCCAGGAAACACTGCCAGCCCTCGCTTGCTGACCCTCGTCTGGCAACCCATGGATTGTGGTTTTCACAACAATTGGACTGTGGCCAGGCGTTTGTGAGTCCACGTCCTGGAATATTATCCGGACGGCGAACCAGGTATTGACATCTTCTTGCGACAAATTCGTGTTACGCCATTCGTGGTTTCAAACTACTCGTAGTTTCAAACAAAACGATGATGCCCTTGATCAATCGTGGGCTCTCAGAAGTCTAATGGATTTTTCAGTATTGGTTTAAGGACCGGTCAATCGTATTCCGATAAAACCAAGACCAGTTATTTGAGTTCAAGTCGCAACTAATCTTGGAGAGCTGGTACCGTGCCGATCAATGCGGACGCCAATCGGAACAAGGTGGAAGACGGTGGTCACCGCCAACTGTTGCCGACGCTGATTGTGCTTTCCGTACTGGCATTTCTCTTCTGCATTCGCATCGTGAGCCAGTTTGTTCAGACGTTGTGGCACATTCCAGGGCTTCCGGCCTTTGAAAGCTGGCAAAGCGGAACTGTTTCCTACGCCATTCTGCTCTCAAGCCAGGTTGTGTTGATTGCCCTGATGGTCGCCGCGATTGCTGCCGTGGCCAAGGGATTGGGGTCGGCCCGGTTCGGGGTTGTCCTCTGTGCTGTGGGTTCTGCGTATCTGGCGGTCATGGCCGGCCGTGCCGTTGCCGGATTTTTCGAGCTCAGCAACCACACATGGTTCAATCACCCGTTGCCAACCGCCTTTCATGTTGTGATCGCGGCCTTCATCCTGGTTCTCGGATGGCACTGGGCGGGCCCATTGGCAGACGAGCATCGGTGGTACCGGATCCCGCGCAAGGTCGCTCCAGTTCTTGGCTATCCTCTCATCATGTTGTGTGCAACAGGCCTGTTTGCCTGGTTGGTCCGGGAAAGCATCAGCCAGGGGTTTGCAGCCTACCTGGCCGTGGCCCTGGGCGCGTCGTTTATCCTGACTCATGAACTGCTGCTGCCCTATCGGCGCCTCTGGCTTCCCGCTTCGCGAACAGTCGCCTGGGACGCCGCTTATCTTGTGGCGGTGCAGGTGCTCTTGCCGGCAGTGCTTTCACTCGTCGTCGTTGGCGGCCTGGTCTGGGGACTGTCAGCAGTCCGGATCGATCCCGTCGGGTTCTGGCCGCACCACTGGCCGCTTTCCTTACAGGTTGTTGCCATGATGCTGATGGCTGACCTTTTGCGATACTGGCTTCATCGTGCATCACACAAGGCCCGGTGGTTGTGGGCGCTGCATGCGGTCCATCACTCGCCGAAAGTCCTCTATTCGCTGAACGTCGGCCGGTTTCATCCCGGCGACAAGGCATTGCAGTTTCTGCTGGATGCCCTGCCGTTTGCCCTGATGGGCGTCAGCGGCAATGTGCTCGCCGCCTATTTTGTGTTTTATGCCATCAACGGGTTCTTCCAGCACTCCAATGCGAACGTGAAACTGGGCCCGTTGAACTGGATAATCGCCGGGCCTGAACTCCACCGGTGGCATCATGCCAAGGCGTATGAACTGGCCAACTGCAACTTCGGCAACAACCTGATCATTTGGGATGCCGTGTTCGGGACACGGTTTCTGCCGCCACGTGAGCAGGTCGGCGAACTGGGTATCGGCAACAGCAAATATCCAGAAGACCTGGTCGGCCAGACACTGGCACCTTTCGTCTCAAGCCCCGACACCGATACGCCGCGATGAGCCTGAACTGGACAAACTGGCTCCTGCCGGCGGCAATGACAGCCATCGCCTGGACGAACCGGCGAAAACTGATGCAGGCGTCGCGAACCGTGGAGGCGTCGCAACTGGCCTTGCTGCGTTCCATTACCGCCAGCAACCGGGAAACCCGATTCGGCAGGGATCACAATTTTTCATCGATCACGGACTGGACGACTTTGAGGGAGAATGTTCCCGTCCAGACCCATGCGTCGCTTGAACCTTACATCACGGAACAGATTGAAACGGCACAGACCGCACTTGTGGCGTCTCCGCTGGTGTCGCTTGCCCGGACCAGCGGCACGACCGGACCGACCAAAGACATTCCGATGACGGCAGCCGGCCTCGAAATCGTGCAGGACGCACAACGGCTACTGGCGCTGACACTGTACCGGGACACAGGCTTCTTCGATGGCCGGATCATGGCGCTGTTCGGTTCGCACGTAGAAGGCAGGTTGGAGAACGGCCTGGCCTATGGGTCGTCCTCGGGCCAGGCCAATCGCAACACGTCATGGCTTTTGCAGTCCAAATACGTAATCCCCCGCGAGATTACGGCGATCAGCGACTACGACCTGAAGTACTATCTTTATGTCCTGTTCGGCATGCTGGAAAAGAACGTGACCGGGATCGCCACGGCCAATCCGTCGTCGATCTGCAGGCTGGCGGAGATTGCCAACGAACGGCGCGAAGATCTGATGGCCGACCTCACGGATGGAGACATCTCACGGCACGGACCGTTGCCAACGCCCGGGTTCGCCGGACAATTCAGGAAGGCGTGTGAGGACTGTCCCGCACGGGTGAACGAACTCGTGACCCTCCTGACAGAGGCACGGGAAGTGCGAATTGAAAACCTCTGGCCAAACCTGAAGGCCGTTGCCGTGTGGACTGGCGGCAGTTGTGCCGTGGCTCTGGAAAAGTTGAAAGTCAACGCACCGTCCGGCACCAGGTTTGTCGAACTCGGCTACCGTGCCAGCGAGTTCATCGGCTCCATCAACATCGATGCCGGACGCAACATCTGCATTCCAACCCTCCATCACACCGTGTTCGAGTTTGTCGAGCAGAAGACCTGGGAGGCGGGCAACGCTGACTTCACGCCGATGTCAAAGCTTGAACCAGGTGCCAATTACTACGTCTTCGTGACGACAACTTCCGGCCTCTACCGTTACGATGTCAACGACGTGGTGCACGTCACCGGCACCCACGGATCCTGCCCGTCAATCGACTTCCTTCAAAAGGGCAAGGGTGTCACCAGCATCACCGGAGAGAAGCTCTACGTGCATCAGGCCCTCGAGGCCGTATCCGGCACCCAAGGCGTCTTGGGAACAACCCTTGAATTCTGCCTGTTGCTTGCCGACGAAGCGACGGCCACCTATACGGCATACATCGAGGTCATTGATCCGGACCCCTCGTTAATAGAGACATTTGCCACCGAACTCGATGGGGCTCTCATGAAAGCCAACATCGAGTACTCCGAAAAACGGCGCAGTGGCAGGCTCAAGGAACCACAGGTTGTGCTGGTCAATCCGGGCACTGGCGAGGCCATCAAGCGCCACGCCATCGCCGCCGGCCAGCGCGAATCCCAGTACAAACCGCCTTGTCTCGAATATGCATCCAAGTTCGATTTCGATCTTGAACCTTGGCTTGTTCCAGGGGCTTCGCGGTGACCGGTTTTGTTCTGATCGCCCATCAATTCGACACGCCCCTGCGCGTCAGTTTCGGTCATGCCTCAGCCGTCCGGAGCAAGACCCAGACCGTCCTGGTTCTGGCCCGTCCCGACACGCCTGATTTCAGCGCGAGCGAGGTCGGAGTTGGAGAAAGCTGTCCTCGGGAATATGTCACCGGAGAGACCAACGATTCGGTTCTGGATTTCGTCGCAACGCATGGGGAAGAATTGGAATCGCAGGTCAGCAACCTGGCAGATCTCACGTCCTGGATGGCTGCGCATAAGGATCAGATAGACGAGAATCTCGCAGCGTTTGCAGCGGTGGAAGGAGCTCTGCTGGACTTTTTTGCCAAGCGTGACGGCATCTCCCTGGAAGCGTTGCTTGATCTGCCTCCTTTGAGCGACAGGGTTGCCTACTCTGCCGTCCTGGGGGATTCCCGGCCCTGGAAGTTCTGGCTCCAGGCACTGCTCTACCGGGGCTTCGGCTTCACGGATTTCAAGGTCAAAGTCAGCGGCGATCTCCATCGCGACCGCGCCAAGTTTTCGATATTCCGGCTCTTTGCAAAATTCGGAAACATCAGGCTTCGCGCGGATGCAAACAATCTATGGCCAGACCCGCAGTCCTGCATCCGGTTCATGGAAAAACTGGGAACATCGTTCTGGGCCATCGAAGAGCCGGTGGGCGCCGGGCGTTACGCCGAGCAAAGACACATTGCCGAAGCGCTCGGGGTAAAAATCATTCTCGACGAAAGCCTATTGCGGATCGACCAGCTCAAGGAACTGGAGGCGTCTGAGGAAACCTTCGTCGCCAACATTCGCGTGTCAAAGAATGGCGGGTTGCTGAGATCGCTGGCGATTGCCGCAGAGGCGACAGACCGGAAAATCCCGTTGATCTTTGGCGCCCATGTGGGCGAAACCAGCGTGCTGACCCGGGCCGGACTGACGATGGCGAGCAGCTTCCAAGGTCAGACGGTTGCGCAGGAGGGCGGGTTCGGTCGCCTGCTGATCGAGCAGGATGCGGTCACGCCGTCTTTGAGGTTTGGATTCGGCGGGGTGCTCCGCCCCGGCAGGTTTCTGTTAGACCGCGACGCAGGCGGCGGTCTGACGCTCGAATCGAAAATCATGGAAGGCCTGAGTTACGGTCGCGATTGAAATTCCGACGAGAATTAGCCGGGCCATTTGGGTGCGACAGGAAACATCCGATATCTTAGACTTTAACGTAATCTTCCGGAATGTTTGGTTGGTCGAAATCGCTCGGTGTACCTCGGCGTTTGAAGACAGAATTGTGGACCGCAGCCCCGGTCGGAATGGCCCGCCTTTCAAAAAATGGAATGTACCAACCTGCAATCGAGCGACTTGCGGTTGAACTGGTCGGGGAAATCCGTCTCGGCAGAAGTTCGACAAACGACCAAACGGCATTCATGGACTCGTTGCGAGGAGCCAGTGGATCGGGTTCGACATAATGCTTTTTGGCATTCTTGCCGAGCACAATTTCATTCACGGTTCGGGCCTTGTAGATCAACCCAATCTCTTTGGTTTCTTCGATCATCCACTCGAGGGGAATTTTTGCCAGCTGGCTCTTGCGTTCCGGATAGCCTCCTCCGATGTCGGCATGAACACCCGAAAACCACACTTCTTTGACATCCTGTGGCTTGACGTTCTTGGGTTTGAATGGCCCGGCCCAGTATTCTTCGCCCTCAGGCCATAACTGCGGTTGGAACATTGTCCGCTTTTCATCCACCGCCACGGCGTGGCGTACAGATTCAACGCTTTTGTTGCTCCTCGTGTAGGCGTGCGTTCGCAATCGTGGACCAATACGTCCCCATTCGATGACCGAACCGACAGTATCGAAAAGGCCGACACAGCGGATAGCGGGCCGCTTCGGAGTAAGAATGCGTTCAAACAAGCGAACTTCAGCAAACGCATTTGCTTTAGAGTCTGCGGACTGGGCCCGTGACTTTGGTTTCCCATTGTCGCTTACACCCTTGTAGGCACGATACACATAGTCAAGCAGGTTGAGGTTGATAGGGTCGATCAGGCCAACCGCGTGTATGAACCCCGCCAGAACACGGGCCGTGTAGGCGCCTCTACTAAAGCCAAACAGAAATATCCGATCCGGTTCATCGCGCTGTCCGTCGGGGCGTTTGCCGTCGTCATAATGATCGACCAGGAACCTGTACGCCTCTTTGACGTTCTGATCGAGACCCCATCCGGTTGCAAGACCCCAGATTTCATGGGCCTTGCGATAGTAATAGGACCAGGCATTTGCGGCGCCAAATGTGCCGACGCCTGGATCATAGAAGACAATCTGTTCGTCGTTCTTGGATAGTGTTCCGTAGAGGCGCAAGATATTGGTTCTGTCTTCAGAAATTTCATTCGAAGTGCCGTCACACAATATCACTATGTTTTTCGTCATTTCCGCCAGTGAATATTTATATTGTTTTTCAGAAAGAGAGGGTGATCCAAATTTTTATTTGAATTTAGCAGAATAATTCACCAAGTCATATGCATTATTGAGGAATGGCAAGAAGAGTTCTGAGTGCAAGCGTCTTTTGTCACTGTCTCGGAATTTGGATTTCTTCTGAGCCGCCCAGAGCGGTCTCGAGCCAGGTCAGTCGGAGCTGTCTTGCAGTTTTTTGTGAACGGCCTCCAGTGCCGTCGACCAGACCTCCAGGCCACCGCCCGCCTCGACCACATCGACGCAATGCCGCGAGATGCCGCCCGGTGTCGCGACCCCGTCGATGATCTCAGCCATGGACTGGCCGGCCGTTCGCACGACCTCGGCATTGCCGCGTAACGTGTCGGCGACCAGGTTTCTGGCAACCTCCGGGACAACGCCTTTGTCTTCGAACCATGACATGATCTGGTTCATGAAGATGAAACTGGCGCCCGAAAAAGCGCCGAAGACGCAACCCGCCTCAAAGGCCGCAACCTCGGTAAAGACATGTACCGGTCCCAGGTGTCCAAGCAGGGTCTCGCAAGGTTGGTCAGGCGGGTAGAGCAAGCTTGGGCCGATGCCCAGGGCGTTGGCGTGGCCTGGCATCATGGTGCAATGGGCGCTGGCCGGAGACACCGTCCGGGCGAGGGCACCAGGGTGCAGTCCGGCCATGGCAGAAAGGACAGTCTGGCCCTCGCGAAACCTCAGGCCGGAGAGAATGTCCGAGCCTTCAACGGCCGGCAGACAGACCAGCACGATGGTGCTGGCGTCCACGACCGCCTGGTTATCGGTGGCAATTTCCACGCCATAGGTTTCCGACAGGGCACGCGCACGTTCGGCGCTGCGGGGTGACAGCACGATCCGGTAATCGCTCCCGGCGCTGACCAGGCCCTGCACGATGAACTGTGCGAGGCGGCCGACGCCGATGATGCCGAGCGTTGTTCGGGGTGAATGTGCAGGCGTACCGTCGCGCATGGGTCAGGGCATCTCGTCGAGCACTTCGGCGATCGCTTGTGCCGTAAACGCGATGTCGTCTTCCGTGTGAACCACGGACGACAGCGAATGCAGCGTGGCGGACGGGTTCATGTAAACGCCCTTGTCGAACAGCCGCAACGTAAAGTCGCGGAACTTGAGCCGGTCCACGTGCCCGCAAAAATCCCGGTAGTCGCTGACGTCTTCCAGGTCGGTGAAGAAGATCTGGAACATGGAGTTGACGCCCTGGCAGATCACGCCGTGCTTGTTGTTGCCGCGGGCGACGTTCTGGATCTCGGCGGTCATTTTCTGGCCGAGATCCTTGATCGTGGCAAAACCCTTCTGGTCGTCCGCCAGCATCGTCGTCAGCATGGTCTTGCAGATATGGAGGGCCAGACGCCCGGCATTGTGGGTCCCGAAGTGCAGCACCTTGCCCCACTCCAGTCCCGACATGATTTCCGACGACCCGCCGATCGCCGCCATGGGAACGCCGCCACCCAGGGCCTTGCCGTAGGTGACGATGTCGGGATGGAGGCCATAGAGTTCGGCACAACCACCGGCGGCCAGCCGGAAACCGGTGACCGTCTCGTCGAGATAGAACAGGGCGCCATGTTCGCGACACAGCTCCTGCATGCGGTTCAGGTAGCCCTCCTTGGGTGGGATCACGCCCATGTTGGACATGACACCCTCTGTCACCACGCAGGCCGCGTCCCGGCCATGGACTTCCATGGCGCGCTCAAGCGCTTCAATGTCATTCCAGGGCACGACGATGGTATCGAGCCAGCACTCCTCCAGTATGCCTGAACTGTCAGGAATTCGGATCGGTGAGTTGGGGTGGCCCAGGGCCGTCACCGGTTGAGGGTTGGTATTGATCAACACCGAGTCCGACCAGCCGTGATAGTGGCCTTCGAACTTGATGATCTTGCGCCGGCCGGTGTGGCCGCGGGCCAGGCGGAAGGCGGCCATGCAGGCTTCGGTCCCGGTGTTGGCGAATCGGATCTTTTCCACATGGGGGAGAAGGTCGACCAGTATTTCGGCAACCTCGACTTCCACTTCCAGCGCCGTTGCGAAATGCGTACCCCTCGCCACCTCCCGGGTGACGACCTCGACAATCGCCGGATGAGCATGCCCCAACGGTAGCGCGCCGAAGGCCATCATCCAGTCCAGATATTCGCGCCCGTCCACATCGTAGAGTGTCGTGCCTTGGCCGTGCGACATGTACCGGGGCGTCGTCCCGAAGGCGGCCGGGCCCCGCGACGCCGACGACACACCCTCCACCAGCACCTTCATGCCACGGTCAAACAAGCTCTGAGACGCTGAACCACTCATTAGAGGAAACTCCGTGTTCTGTTTGCGAATGTGGCAAATTGTTATTATAAGAACATTTTGAAGTCAATCGTGCCTGAGCCGATGAGACCGACGGAGACGAAACTGTGGAGAACGCAGTCAGTACCATCCAGAGCCACGCCCACGCGGAACTTTCTGCACGGGTTTATCGGTGGCGCCGGGAGAGAGGACTGAGCCAGGCCCAACTTGCCGAAAAGGCCGGTTTTGCCCGCTCGACCCTGTCCAAGATCGAAAACGGCCAACTGTCGCCAACCTTCGAAATCCTGCTGAAGCTTGCGCACGGCTTTGGCGTCGATGTGGCCGACCTCCTGAACACGCAAGACAAGCCAACCCTCACAGGCCGCCTGTGCGTCGACCGCGGTCCCCTGGGCGAGACGTCAGAAGACATCATCGAGTATGCCAACAACCGCCTCTTTCCGCTGGCAGCCCAACTCAAGGGCAAATCGTTCGAATCCATGGTGGTGGAGTTCACCTGTTCTGATCTGGAAGCGTTCGGACCCTGGAACCGCCATGACACCGAAGACATGCTCTATGTGCTCTCAGGGGAACTGGCGTTTCACTCCGAAGGGTACGAGACCTTCACCCTGACGCCTGACCAGAGCATTCACTTCGACGGCCGCATGCCCCATGCTTGTCTTTCGGTGGGCAGTGAGGTCTGCCGCTGCCTCTACGTCTTTGTCCCGAATTGAGGTGGGTTGTGGTTCAATTCACGATCTCGGCCGGGCCCGCTCGAACGCCTCCATGTGAAACGCCGCCTGGCTCGGAGCGTAGCCTTGCGTGCCAACCGGGCAGGCGCGCCGGGCGCGGCAGCCTTCCGCCATGCAGTCGTTACCAGCGGGTGTTCTGATATGGGTGGCACACAAGGGCACATCATAGTTTTGCCCGTCGAAGGCGCCGACCGGACAGGTGGACAGGCAGGGTCTGTCCACACAGGTCTTGCAGGGGCTCGCCGTATCGGGGCGATGGGGCAGTTCAAGTTTCCCGGTAAACAGGAGTGCCGCGCGGTAGGCATGCCAGAGCCCGAACTCCGGGTGAATCAGAATGCCCAGCGGTGACGTGAACACGGTATCGCAGCGCTTGGCCCAGGCCTGGAACGGGAAATAGGGCGGCCCGTCGGAAGGGTAGAGGGCCCGCGCGCCATGGTCGGCGGCAATCGCATCCACGTGGTGTTTGGTCCAGCGGTCAAGCGGGTTTGGAAAATCGCTCGCGTGTTGCGCAAACACATCCCACAACGCGGCCCCGGCATTCCCCACCAGCAACACCGTGGAGACATCATCGGGAAGTGCTTCGTCCTGGTCGTTGTTGCGGTCGGCATGAAACCCGCCGCGCACCAGCATGCCGATGTCGGAAAGGTCGCTCTCAAGGGACAGCGGCATGGGGCAGATGTCGGTCGATTTGCTCATGGGGGTGATGATACGGGCGGCACGACGACCGGTTTGTCCGTCCGCGACCGCTTTGAGGCGAAAAGTGACACAACGTGGCATTCCGGCGCCGGCAGTTTCGCTGAACTGGTTGACCTTCCGGCAGATGGCCGTCAGCGCATTTGGCTTCACCGCCAGTTTTTCACAACGCAGCCTTGACCACAAAGCGATTCCCGCGCATTGTCCGCGCCGATGAACACGAACCGGCATAAACTTCGCATTATCACTTGCGACATTATTATCTGCAGTTAGCTGAAATCGCTGGCCGGCAGCCGTTCCCCTTTGCACATCAGAAATCAGGACGATCCGCCGGCCCCAAGGCAGGGGAAGACTTGTGAGTTTACGACTCTACA
>JAJFHC010000094.1 GCA_021775835.1 Hyphomicrobiales bacterium
AACATTGTGGTCTCCTGTTTCAATGGTTTGGTTCGCACCACCATCAAAACGGAAAACCATCATCTCCTACAAGAGATGCGCCGCTCCCGATTCAGTTCGCTGAAACGGGAGCGGTGTCAGATAAAGTCGAAACTAGTTCAGTTGAGGCTAGGCAGATTCGGTTTCCCGACCCAAGAAGTCGGGTACGGCAGCGTCATCTTTCGTCATCGACAGCCACTTTTCCAGCATTGCCGTCAATGGGTCCATGGCAATGGGTTTGGGTAAATAGTCATCCATACCGGCATCTGTGCAACGCTTGCGGTCATTCTCCATCACATGTGCCGTAAGGGCGATGACGGGAGTTCTCTTTAGTCCATTTCGCGCTTCCAGGGATCTGATCGATCTGGTCGCTTCGAAGCCATCCATTTCTGGCATGGAAACGTCCATGAGGATGACATCGGCACCTTGTGTTTCAAACGTCTCCAGTGCCTCACGACCATTGTTCGTGATCATGAGAGATATGTTCAATCCATCAAGCATTTGCTCAACAACCAGCTGATTGACTTCGTTGTCCTCGGCAACCAGAACGCGTCGGCGTGTTGAAGGAGCGGGTTCGCCCCCGGTATCGAGAGGCACAACACTATTCCGGGTTTGAGACGTGGCATCCGTGGCCCTTGGTTTCGATACTTCGCAGATGGTTGCTAGCAACTGGGAAGACCGTGTCGGTTTCATGAGAAATCCAGCGACGCCA
The DNA here is from genome assembly GCA_021775835.1 of Hyphomicrobiales bacterium. The sequence continues at coordinate 731 of JAJFHC010000094.1, forward strand.
ATTTCTCTGAATTTCCTTGCGTCTCCTACCTGTCCGACGGAAGTCAGCATGATCAGTGGCACGTCCGATATTTCTGGATCGGACTTGATGGCCCGTGCGAGTTCTTCCCCATCCATATCTGGCATCTGAAAGTCGAGTACAGCGAGGTCGAAGGGGTTGCCTTCAGATTTTGCGGCTTTGAGTTCTGTGATGGCATCACGCCCACCGGGAGCGCTCACTGGACGCATGCCCCAGTTTTCGACTTGTTCACGGAGGATTTCAAGATTGAGTGGAATATCGTCCACTAGAAGAATACGAAGAGCACCAACGCTTTGTGCACCTGAACGCTCCGCCGCATCACTGTCATCAGTTTTCAAATCGATGGAAAATTCGAACTTCGACCCACGCCCGTATGTCGACTCTATACTGATTTCACCACCCATCAGCTCTATCAGGCGTTTGGAAATCGTAAGTCCCAATCCGGTTCCGCCGTATTGGCGCGTTGAAGACGTGTCAGCTTGATGGAATTTGTCAAATATGTTGGCAAGTTTGTGTTCGGGAATCCCGATTCCGGTATCCGTTACGCTGAATTTGAGGTTGGCTGTACCATCCTGGATCTCGCCATCCACGTCGATCAGCACATGCCCGGAGGGCGTGAACTTTACGGCGTTACCCACGAGGTTGGTAATGATCTGCCTTATCCGTCCGGCATCTCCTATCAACAGATCCGGCAGATCGGGCTTCACTCTCGTTATCAGTTCGAGATTCTTTTCCTCGACACTGCTCGACATGAGCGTGGCAACGTCTTCGATCGCGCTGCGCAGATTGAAGGAGATCGGGTCCAGTTCAATTTTTCCAGCTTCAATTTTAGAGAAATCGAGTATGTCGTTGATGATCGTAATGAGAGCCGATCCGGATTTGGTAATTGTTTCGACACATCTTGACTGCCGGTCATCCAGTGAGGTCCGGGAAAGTATCTCAGCCATGCCGAGTACACCGTTCATGGGTGTCCTGATTTCGTGGCTCATGTTTGCCAGGAAGTCAGACTTTGCCTGCAACGCCGCCTCGGCGTTCTCACGGGCGCGCTGAAGCTCCTGTTCCCGTTTTCTTTCCTCTGTAATGTCCATATATGCGGTTACAAAGCCGCCTTCAGGTACCGGATAACTCTCGAGCCTGAAAATCGAACCGTCTGGCCTTTCACTTTCCAGAACCCTTGGTTCGTTGGCTTCCAGAACGATCATTCTCTTTTCTACAAGTTCATCAACATCGCCTGAGCCAAAGTCGCCGTTTTCGGCATTCAGTCGAACAACTTTTTCAATCGGATCGCCGACCTTGATTCCGTTCTCGTGCAGATTGAATTTGTCGGCAAAGTTCGGGTTGTAGGCGCGAAGGATCATGTTCTCGTCACACCAAGTCAGCCCATGTCGTGTGTTGTCGAGTATTAACCGAAGAGTGTCGGACGTGTTCTTCAGTTCTGCTTCCCGACGACGCTCCTGCGTCACATCCATGTAAAATGTGACGAACCCACCTTCGGGAACCGGATATCCTTCGATCTGGATGATTGTGCCGTCTTCGCGGATACGCTCGAAGCTGTGAGCTTCGAACTTGCCGGCCAGGGCAACCCGCTCGGCAACCTGGGTCTCGACGTCTCCGGGGCCGTACTCGCCACGTTGGGCATTGTACCTGATGATATGGTCAAAAGGATCACCGACCTTGATCTGGTCCTCAGGAAAATCGAGCAGGCGCATGAACTCCTTGTTGCAGGCCCGAAGCACGAGGTTGTTGTCAATCCAGGACATGCCGTGTTTGGAGTTGTTGATGATGACACTGAGTGCCTGGGCATTCTCGTTGATCTGTTCCTGCTGGCGCTTAAGGGCCGTAATGTCCGTATAGGTCGCCACGCCGCCGCCGCCCGGAAGCGGTCTGCTCAGAACCCGGAAAACCTTCCCGGTGGATTTGGTCGTCCGCTCCATTACAGAGGTGCTGCCGGGTTTGAAATTAGCCATCACCCGATCGACGACGTCCGGACTGGTCTCACCATAATCTCCGCGACGTGCACCGAACTCTACGAGCTTGCGGCGAGGCATTCCGCTTCTAAGAAGTTCCGCCGGCACATCCAGCAACTCGCGTAACCGATCGTTGCCGACAATCACATTGTCATCAGCATCATAGGCGAGCACACCCTGATCCATGAGCGACACCACATTGAACAGCTGTTCGTGTGGCATGTCCCTTAGTTGATTGTCGGCTTGTTGTTTTTGGGAAACGATTTGGGGCCGGGCATTGGTTTCCGCGTCGGAAGTCTCGTTGACTGCAGGCCTCGAGCTGATGGCGGCAACCGACGACAGCATCAATATTGCTGTCGCCAACTGTGCCTGATCCATGCTTTCTATGGCATCATCGGATTGTAGGTTCGGTTCGACAGCGGTCGATTTTGAGTGGGCTATTCGTTTGAGGATCAGGCTGGTGGCAAGGTTGCGTACCTTGTCGAGAGTTTGAGAATGACCGGCGTGCTTGGTGGCTGAGTGATCTAGAAGTTCACGGACCCATTCTGCAAATCGACCGAAATCGGCACTCAGGGCTTCATCCCGTTTCACGACCGTGGCAAGGCTGCCGGATTCTACCGATGCATCCGGAGCGCTGTGCCCGGAAAACGAACAGGTTTCTTCGAATTTTCGAATGGCGCGATTGAGGTCGCGAGCGGTCTGGGTATTGGTGCCTGCGGTCGATGACACTTCACCATGGATATGGAGTGCTAAATGAAGTGTCAGTTCCATCAGGATTGATTGAGACGATTTCGACACGTGATCTGTCCGAGTGCTGGAAACTGGATAGGTACGTTTGCCGAACTGTCATAGAACAGTTATCTCCAAACGGTGTGGAGAGTGTAGATTTACATGGTTAACCAACGCTTAACCATGACGTTTGAGCAGGTGGTTTGAAAGTAAAGGGGGGAGACTTTCTAACAAAATCTACCCCCCTTGTGACTACATCTCGGATTATTCAGCGTTTTTGCGCTTTTCCCTGCGATCCCGATGACGCCAGCCACGCCGGCGGCGGTCATCCTTTGAAATGACGCCATCGTCGTTCCGGTCCATGCGGTCAAACATGTTGTCGGTGGGCGCGTCCACTTCCGAGAATGTCACGCCGGAGTTGCCGTCCGCGTCAAAGAACTGGAACACGCGAACCATCCCCATAGACGAAATATCGAGCCAAAGCGGCTTGAATTCATCAAGGGAGAGCGATCCGTTGTTGTCGGCGTCATATTTCTTGACAAGATCCTGTTGCGTCTTCGTGACTTCCTCACGCGTGATCTTGCCGTCATTGTTGACATCGTGACGCTTGATCAGATTTTTCATGATGCCATGTCGAAGCCCCATGCCATGTCCTTTGTATCCATGGTGCTTGCCATGACCGCTGCCCCAGCCGCGCTCTGCGTAGGCGACGCCCGCAACACCCGCTGTTCCCAGGGCGACGGCGGTGAATGCTGCAATAGCAAGTTTTTGACCTTTGTTCATTTTCAACCTCGTTGGTTTGTTCGTTGGACAGTCCATATATGGTCGACGTTTGTCTCAGAACTACGGCGCAAATGGGTGGTTTTGGTCGCAACGTGTGCCAGTGCTTGGAACTGATACATTCTGATACAAGTTTTTTGCCCATGCCGCGCGAGACAACCATATTCTGTCAATCCGAGCCCGGTATAGAATGCAGATATGGATACAACGCCTCATATTCTCGTCGTTGACGATCATCACGATATTCGTGAGTTGCTTGCAAAGTTCCTCGTAAAACACGGTTTGCGGGTAACCACGGCGATGGACGCGGCCTCTGCCCGCGCCACCCTCAAATCCGCCGCGTACGATCTTGTCGTTCTCGACGTCATGATGCCTGGTGAGGACGGTCTATCGTTGTGCCGGTCCTTGCGGGAAACAACATCCCTGCCAGTCATCTTGTTAACGGCCATGGCAGAGGAGACCGACCGAATTGTGGGTCTGGAACTGGGCGCGGACGACTATGTAACAAAGCCGTTCAATCCACGAGAGTTGCTAGCACGGATCAAAGCGGTCTTGCGCCGGGTGGCTGCGTTGCCGCCGAGCAGGGAACCTGAAACCGGTGAGTGTTACAGATTTGGACGTTGGACACTGGACACGGACAAGCGGGAACTGAAGGACGAAGGAGGCAATGTCGAGATACTGAGCTCAGGTGAGTTCCTGTTGCTGTCGGTTTTCCTGAGCCGTCCTGGCATTGTGCTGAATAGAGACCAACTGCTCGATCTGACGAGGGGTCGTTCGACCCGGGTTTTCGACCGAAGCATCGACAATCAAGTGTCGCGGCTACGGCGCAAGATCGAGCGCGATCCAAAGCGCCCCAAGTTGGTTCTCACTGTTTGGGGCGGGGGATACAAGTTTAGCGAAACGGTCGAACGGATATGAAGCGGTTGTTTCCGCAAAGTATCGCCGGGCGATTGATTGCCCTTCTTCTGTGCGCGATTGTTGTCGCCCAGATAGCAACCGGATTGCTGTTCTACCGTGAGCGCCGAGAGGTGTTGTCGTTGTTGAACCGTGAATTTCTGGTCGGACGCATCGTGGCAATGGTGCACCTTGTTGAAGGCAGCCCCTTCGAACTCCACGACAGTCTTGTTGCAACTGCTAGCACACGCCGGCTGCGATTTTGGATTTCCGATGAGAGTTTCATTGATGCCAACGGGACTATTGGCAGAAAGGCGCAGCAACTGCGGCTTGGTTTGGGGAACGCGCTGGCGCCATCGCAAAGGACCGTTCGTATTGATTTGTCTGCCCGAAAGAGCGAAGTCAGAAAACACCACGACCGGTGGTCCCGAGGTGGGGAACGACGCAAGCGCAAGAACTGGCGATGGAGAGGAGGGGGCACAAACGGCCTCTATCTGTCCGTTCAACTGGCGTCAGGGCGGTGGCTCAATCTGTATGCTGATGCTCACGCGCACCGGTTTCCACTGCGTGGCCCCTGGCTCTTCTCATTGCTTCTGATGGCGTTAGCCATAACAGTCATCGTGATCGTCATGATTCGCCGTATCACGAAGCCAATGAAGAATCTGGCCGATGCGGCGGACCGATTGGGTCGCGGTGAAACTGTTGCTCCACTTGCTGTATCGGGGCCTAGGGAGATCCAGCGGACCAATCACGCCTTCAACGAAATGCGGGAAAGATTGGTCAGGTTTGTGGACGGTCGAACGAGAACACTTGCCGCTATAAGTCACGATCTGAGGACGCCGATTACAAGTCTGCGGTTGCGGGCCGAATTTGTTGACGATGAGGAAACTCGCAACAAGATCATTGAAACTCTCGACGAGATGCAACGAATGGTCGAGGCAACGCTCGCATTTGCTCGAGAAGAGTCGGCCGAGGAGGAAACGCAGTCTGTTGACATAGGAGAGCTTGTCAAATCGATATGCCGCGAATTTGACGAAATAGGCCACGAACTAACCTGCACGATCTCTTCGACAATCGAAGGCCGGTGCCGGCCGACTGCGTTGAAACGTGCGATTCGGAACCTCACAGAGAATGCGGTGACTTACGGCAAACGCGCTACCTTATCGGCGGACCGAGAGGGGAACGATGCCGTCATAAGCATCGTGGACGAAGGTCCGGGCATACCTGCTGACAAAACCGAGGATGTCTTCGAACCATTTGCCCGACTAGAGACATCACGCAACCGAAACACCGGTGGCGTTGGACTCGGACTTTCGATTGCCCGATCCATTGTCCGGAATCATGGCGGAGAAATCAGTTTGAAGAATCTCGAACAAGGTGGCCTTGAAGTCATTGTCCGCTTTCCCGTTGCATAGAATTGGGCGTCATGGAGATCGTTTTTAGAACACATGTTCGAGTTCGGGTCAGTCCGCATCCAGCGTTTGCAGGTATGCGAAAAGATCCGCAACCTGGCGATCCAGCATGAATCGCAGTGAGAGCATTTCCGCTGACGGCACACCGTAGAGAATTTTGTGCAAGGCCTGTTCCGGTCGGTTTCGTGAAATCCAGCCCAGGGATGACTTGTCTCCGTGTTCCCCGATCAGGTGAGCTTTACCATCGGGCTGATGGCAGTTCATGCAGGCACCTTCAAATATGTCGCGGCCGCGCACAGGATCACCAGTTCCACGCCCCTGAACATCCACAACGAGTGACTGATCGAATTGCCCCAGACTGACAAAGAGGGAGAGCAATGACAGTGTCATTTCACTCATGACTTCAGGTGGATAGTCATGGGGTTGCGCCAGAATGCGTTTTTCAATGAGTTTTGGATCCTGCCCGGCGAGTGGTCGCAGTGAGACAAAAGCATCCTTTGCGCCCAATTTTCCACGTTCGCCGTTCTTTCCGCTGTAGTCCCAGCCGTGGCAAGCAACACAGCGCCGGCTCATTGGGCCGATCTGGGGTAACGACTTCGGATAGGACGGGTGGGTCCCAGGCGGAGAGGGAACGCCGGTCATGGTCCAGATGTCGTCATAGAGTTTGCCACCAAGTGCCAGGATGAACCCGCCACCAAAATCTTCGATCTGAATGGGGACAGGGTGCGGCAAGGCAGCGTCACCGTCGGCGGCCAATGCTGAGAAACTGCCTACCAAGCAAAGTGACAGCACTGCTGCAAAACGTACAATGATAATCATAAGAGTTACATCCCGGCGTAAGACAAATGGCTACAAAGGGATATTCAACATGTTCAAGGCTAGGGCCGCCTTGATCGGGATCAATTGTCGCGATGGATCAGAGGAAATTCGGCTCAGCGGCGTTCGTTTTAGCGCCAACCGCGTGCCGCAATCAGTCCGAACATCACCATGGAAGCCAGCGAAAGGATGGATCCGATACCCGCAAGCGGCGCCCCCAATGGATGGCCGGCTGAAACCAGGGCAATGCCCGGAATCAGTACCACAAGTCCAGCTTGAGACGCCCAGAACTGGATTGTCGCGAGGCGCCGTTCGGCCTCTTTTGGGAAGGCATTGTAAAACAGGCCAAAAATGGCAAAGCTCACCCACCCCATGACCATCAGGTGAGCGTGCGCGGCCAACATTGATGTGTCTTGGGTGTTCGACATGACAATCCCCCAAGCCATTCCGACCGTTCCAAAAAAGACGGCTGAAACGAAAAATTTGGCAGCTAGGTTCTTCATGCGTGTTTCACATTTTCATCGTGATATTGATTCTGACAAACCATACAGCAATCAGGAACGACCTCACAACAAGTGGGCATGCTTTGCAATCAGGTTCCCACATCAACGTGAGTATTTGGACTGTGCACTGTTTTCTGTCTAAAAGTCATTTTAACTGACCGATTGACATCGTATGGAATGTCATCGTGTTCCGTGCCGGAGCAGTCGATTCAAGTGCAGGCACAATCTGTGGAGCCCAAAATGAGCCATGAGACATATACGGCACGAGACTGGTCCCGCCAGCCTGCCTATATCGATGACGGGTACCGTTCGACGTCCCTGCGTGGTCCCACACGCCCCCTTATTGCGATACCCCAATCGCTAACAGAGATTACCGGCCCCGTGTACGGACACGAAAGTATCGGACCTCTTGATGGCGATCTGACGAAAAACGGTATCAAGACCGGTGAACCACAAGGTGAGCGTATTGTTGTTACCGGTCGGGTTCTGGACGAATACGCCCGACCGGTGTCTGGTCTGCTGGTGGAGATTTGGCAGGCTAATGCCGCAGGCCGTTACATACATCACGTGGATCAGCACGACGCACCTTTGGATCCGAATTTTTTCGGCGGTGGTAGATGCATTACGGATGAAAATGGCTGTTATACATTCAGAACCATAAAACCGGGCGCTTACCCCTGGCGTAATCACCACAATGCCTGGCGTCCTAACCACATTCACTTCTCGCTCTTCGGTCCGTGCCTGGCGACGCGTCTGGTCACCCAGATGTATTTTCCCGGCGATCCTTTACTGGCACTCGATCCGATTTTCCAGAGTCTGCCGGATGAAAGCTCGCGGGCTTCGCTGGTGGCAGATTTCTCGCTCGACGTCACCGAGCCCGAGTTTGCGTTGGGCTATGTGTTCGATATCGTCCTGCGCGGACGGCTTGCCACACCGATGGAGGATTGAATCATGAAACTTAAGCAATCCCCGTCCCAGACAATCGGACCGTTTTTTGCCTATGGCCTGACGCCACAGCAATTTGGCTACACCTATCAGAGTATCGCCGATGGAACTCTTGCCGGGCAGGAAACTGAGGGGGAACCAATTCGGCTGACCGGCCGTGTTCTCGATGGTGAGGGCGCGCCAATTCCAGATGCCATGATCGAAATCTGGCAGGCAAACGGCCACGGACGCTACAATCATCCAACGGATGATCGTACGGACAACTATCTGGACCCGGAATTCTCGGGTTTCGGTCGAATGGGAACAGGAGTCGAAGGAGACTATTGCTTCGAGACCATAAAGCCTGGGACCATCGGAGATGGCCAGGCTCCACACGTGACCCTGACGATATTCATGCGCGGCATATTGAGCCACGTCTATGCACGGGTCTACTTTAGTGACGAAGAAGAGGTAAACGCGACCGATCCGGTACTTTCGCTTGTTCCACAAGACCGCAGAGACACGTTGATTGCGCAGCGGAAAGAAAGCGACGGTGTGGTCACCTATCGTCTTGATATTCACATGCAGGGCGACAGGGAAACCGTCTTTTTTGACCTGTAGAATGCCGCGCGCGAGGCTTGCGGCATGTTCCGCCTGGGAACATCTAATTCGCTCCCATGGAGGAACACAACATCGTCGGGACAGACCCGTTAATCCATTTTACCAGAAGTCGACCGGAAGGGTTGCCGTCGGTGTCTTAAAAGGCATGAGGGAGCCTGCGGATGTCCTGACCTCATTTGAAAAGGTTCCAATTCCGTCAACCGCCGATCTCATTGCCTTGAACCCAGCTTAATTTTGATATGCCGGCTTGTGGCAGAATCGCAACGGCTGTACAAAATGGAGATTGAGTTTACCTGTTCAATGTTCGCCTGTTGGGGATCCGCCTGGGTTGGCGAAGGAATATTCGGAATGAACATTGCTGATTGGCTGAGCAGCCTCGGTTTTGGTCAATATGCTGCCAGTTTTGTTGAAAACGACGTGGATGCTGACGTCCTTTTGGTCCTGTCTGAGGCGGACCTCAAGGAACTTGGCGTACTTTCGCTTGGCCATCGCAAGAAACTGATTGCCGCCATCGATAACATGCGTAGCGCGGAAGTTGGTCCGCCGACAGTCTCCGGCCCTCAGGACATACCCACTAGGATCCGTCACCCTCAGGTGGGCGATAAGCCAGCGAACGATGACAAGGTCGATACGATTTCGATCTCCGAAGCGATCCAATCGCCCGTACTGCATGAAGCGACTGTGGGCCCCGCCGTAGAAGAGGTGATCCGTCAACCGACACCGGAACCGGTCATTGAACCCATCGCCGAACCAATGGCCGAACCCAACGTCGACCCGGCTGGGGAAAGTGTGGCGACGACGGCGTCTGTGCAGACGCCGACGAATCCCGGTCCGAATTTTCCGAAACCGATTGGTCGGAATCGTCGTGTTGCCGCCCTTTTTGTGGACATTGCCGGCTTCGCGGAACTCCAGGGCAGTTTGGATGAGGAACAGATTGCGGATCTCCTTCATCGTTATTTCGATGCTGTTGACGCGGCAATCGAGGGGCGACACGGTGTCGTGGACAAGCACGTCGGCGACGCTGTTGTAGGCCTGTTCGGGACGCCCGTGAATCGGGGCAACGATGTCGAGAATGCGGTACGGGCGTCGTATGTCATTCATGCCGCCATCGATGAGCTCAGTGAGGCGATTGGTGTAAAGTTTTCGGCCCAGATTGGCATCTCAACTGTGGCCATACACGTGGAGGGCGATGAAACGATATCGGAACGCGAGTATCAGGCGGTCAGCGATGCGGTGAATCTGGCTTCCCGCCTTAACGGAATGGCCGGCGCTCGTGAAACGGTCATATCAAACGACGTCTATCAAGTTGTCGCCCGTTTGGTCCAATGCGAAACGGCCGGGGAAATCGACGTGAAGAGCCACAAGGATCCTTTGCGGGTCTGGCGTGTAAAGTCGATCGTGTCGGATACGGAGCGATTTCGGTCAACACCTATGGTTGGGCGCGATACCGAGGTTTCACGGTTTGCCCGCATGGTCGAAAATGCCAAGGCATCCAAACGCGGCCACGCCTTCCTTGTGATTGGAGATGCGGGAGTTGGCAAAACAAGGCTCCTTGAAGAGTTTGTTGACCGGGCACATCGGGCGGGCCTGTCCCACATTGGCGTCAGAGCCTTCGGTTCTGGTCTGGGAATTGGACAGTCTCTCGTTAGCCATCTTGTTTGTGTTCTTCTCAGAGTATCGCGCGATGCGTCGCCCGATGAGATGGTGCGCACCGTAACAAAAGCGATTTCAGATGGGCTGGTTGTCGAGAGCAGTCGTCCGTTTCTTTATGATCTCCTGGGAATTCCCCACACCCCGAATACCCGTGTCATCGTCGATCTCCTGGACAAGGATGATCTCGAGTATGCCCGAAGTTCATTGTTGGCGGATCTGTTCAGAGCGGTTCGAGGGGAAACTCCGACTTGCATTACGGTAGAGGACATCCATGATGCCAAGCCGTCGGATTTGGCGATGCTTGCACACATGGTCAAGGATTTTGCCGATCAATGCGTCGTTTTTGTCGCGACGGCGCGCAAGCAGGCGGCGCCCTTGAATCCGGAATGGATTTCAGCACTTCAGGCAAACGACTCACGGACCATACGGCTGGAGCCTCTGAAGCCCGAGGATGCACACGTTCTGACGGCAGCATTCGGTGATCCCGATTCACCTCGAATGCTGCAGTGCATTGGGCGTGGGCAGGGCAACCCCTTGTTTCTGGAACAACTGATGCTTTCTGCAGTTGTCAGTGGGTCCGGAGACATTCCCTCCAACATTCACGGGGCTGTGCTGGCACGAACAGATCGGCTAACCGAGGACGACGGGGATGCCATTTTGGCAGCGTCTGTCATCGGACAAAGGTTTTCGCTGGATGCCTTGCGGTTTGTTTTGGGCGATGAAGCCTTCAACCCGGTGACGTTGCTCGAGGAACAAATCATCGGCAAGGACGGCAAGCGTCTGATTTTCAGGCAGCCGATGATGCATGAGACGTTGTACAGCATATTGGAACGCCGTACCCGGCAGGAACTGCACCTCAGAGCAGCGAGTTATTTCGCAGACAGAGATCCTCTTCTCCATGCCCACCACCTAGGAGCCGCAGCGGATCCCCAAGCCCCGGATGCTTTTGTACACGCCACCGAAATTGAAGCGTCCGAGTATCGGTTCGAGTCAGCACTGAGGCTTGCACGCCATGGAATCCAGATCGTGTCAGCCCCCAAGGATCGGTGGATGTTGACCTGTCTCGAAGGAGACGTTCTGCAGAAATTTGGTCAAATAGCTGAATCCGTCCAAGTCTACCGTAAAGCCGGCGCCTTGAGTGCGGATGATGCTCAGAGATGCAAAGCCAGTATAGGCGAAGCCGTTGGGCTGCGTCTGCTCGAGCGATACGACGAGGCACTGGAGATACTCGACAAAGCCGAAGAGGCTGCCACCCGATTGTCGTCAAATGAGGACTTGGCTCACATTCATCGACTTCGGGGAAATTTTTGTTTTCCTCTTGGGAAGATTGATAAAGTCGAGGAACACCAAAAACTTGCTATCAAGTTTGGTCGGGCGGTTGATGCGTGGGAAGACCTGGCCGGCGCCCATAGTGGCCTGGGCGACGCCAATTATGCCCGGGCAAAGATGGTCAGCGCATTCAGTCACTACTGGCAGGCGATTGAAATCGCGCGCAAACATGACTTTCGCAAGATCGAATTGGCAAATAGATCAACCGCCGGACATGCTCAGTATTACAGCGATCCGCTCCGCGATGTTGTTGAGCAGGCCATGGGGCTTGTTTCAGAAGCCGCCCATATGGGACATCACAGCGCGGAGATAGATGCCCAGCTGCTTATCTGTTCCTCACTCTACGATCTTGGGCAGTACGAGGCTGTGTTGACACACGCGGACAGGGCATTTGAGCTCATCGAACTGATTGGCGCACTCCGGTACCGCGCGCCTGTAGCGGCCTTCAAGGCCCGCGCGCTCGTGGAACTCCACAGAGAAGACGAAGGCAGGGCCTTGCTTGGCGAAGCCGTCAAGATCGCAAGGGAAACCGGACCTGGATTTCAGGGCGGTACGGTGCTGGGAGGTATCATCATGATAGCCAAGAAGGACCGCACCAGGGAGTCAGCGTTCTCGGAAGCAACACGGATTCTCAAGAAGGGTGCCATCAGCCATAACTATTTGCGGTTTTATCGCGACTCCATTGACGCAGCACTTATCAGCGGAAAAAATCAGGATGCCCTGAGATATGCTGGTCACCTTGAGCGGTACACACGACATGAATCTCTTCCCTGGGCTGACTTTTTTGTAGCGCGCGGACGGGCGCTGGTCGCGGTTCGCGAGGGCAATATGAGTGCCAAGATTAAAATGGACTTGCGTCGCCTTTCCGCTGAAGCGAAGCGCCAAGGCTACATCTGGGCCAGGCGTGACATCAAGGCGGCGCTGAGCGCAAACGATTGAGCAGAAGATTCAGCAATCGAACTAGGTGTCGGTGTTTTTTGATCCGTATACAAACAACTTAACGGCGCTCACACTCATTACCCTTACCTCGTCGGCCGTCGGAGGCGTTGGGTTGGAGACGAAGTATATCTTCAGTACGGCATTCGAACGGAGCATTCCCAGAAACTGTTCTGCCGCAATCTGCGGGTCGTCGATCGCCAACAGACCGAGCTGATTCCAGGATTGAAAGTGTTCTGAGAGAAGCCTTGCCGCACGCACAGGCCCATTGTCGAAGAAAGCTTCGGAAACGTCCGGAGCAACGCCTGAAGAACGAACAACGGCTCTTATGGGAGCATAGACGTTGGCCGAAAGCAGCGATGTTAGACAACGCTCTGCGAAACGCGTCAGGCCGTCTTCAAGAATTGTGGCGTTGTCCGGTTTGAATTCCAGTTCGCAGATTGCTGTATCGAAGATAGCGTTGGACCGTTCGGAGATGTAGGCACCAACTGATCGAAACAGTCCCTCCTTGCTCCCGAAAAACCTGTAGACGGTGCTTTTCGAGCCCCCAATGGCCTCAACGATGGCATCGACATTTGTCCCATCGAAGCCGTTTTCAATAAAGATGTTGGTCGCCGCCGCGAGTATCTGTGTTCGCTTCATCCTTTGCTTGGGGGATAGTACGGCGTCCTGCTTGTCCGGGTGTGGTCTTCCGGAAACGTCGTTGGGCGTAGGTAATTGCGTTTCTTGGGTAGACAAGGTGAAAACTCACAATGGGTGGGATGAGGTTTTCTTGTTTTGTGTACTGTACGGTACAGTACCACGATTTGTTAACGTTTATAGGAGATAAACGTTGGGCGACCGGGGGTAACTTCCCCCGACGCTCGTTGGGGGCAGATGGTGTAGTCCGCGTTGACGGATGAAACAGGATTGCATTGTCAGGCCAGCTTCCAGAAAGCGTTGGTGGAACCTACGGACTACTCCAGCGGTCCGTTATTACGCACGTCCCAGTTTTTCTGGGGGGATGTTTAGGTCGCGTTGACACGTCGGGCAAATGCCCGGCGTGTCATACACCGGGAAGAATACAGAGCATTTCATAGAGAAGATTGGCGCCGATCAGCGCCGTGTTGCCTGACGGGTCATAAGGCGGTGACACTTCGACCAGATCACCGCCCACGACTGAAAGACCTGCACAACCACGGACAATTTCCAGACCTTGCCATATCGTCAGGCCGCCGATTTCCACGGTTCCTGTGCCTGGTGCAAATGCCGGGTCAAGGCTGTCAATGTCGTAGCTGATATAGGTTGGATGATTGCCAATCTTTTCACGAACTTCCGCCATCATTGGTGTCATGGACTTGTGCCAGCACTCTTCTGCCGTAACGACCGTGAAGCCCTGGCGTCTTGGCCAGTCAAAATCCTCGGGCGCGTAACCGGTGCCACGCAAGCCGATCTGAAACACCTTGTCCTGTGCCAGAAGACCTTCTTCAACGGCGCGCCTGAACGGTGTGCCATGTGCAATCTGCTCACCAAACATGTGATCATTTACGTCTGCGTGAGCATCTACGTGAACGAGCGCGACGGGACCATGTTTCTCCTTGATGGCCCTCAGGATGGGCAATGTGAGCGTGTGGTCGCCGCCAATGCCCGGGGGAATGCAATCGTGCGAGAGAATGTCATCGTACGCCTTCTCAATCCGGAACACCGAGTCCTTAAGGTCGAAAGTGTTGATGGCAATGTCGCCCACATCGGCGACCTGGAGTTTTTCGAAAGGCGCTGCTCCCGTCGCCATGTTGTAGGGTCTGAGCATGCACGACTCCGCGCGAATCTGGCGCGGCCCGTGCCGGGTGCCGGATCTGTTTGATGTGCCGATGTCCATGGGGATACCGACGAAGCAGACGTCAAGACCTGCGGCGGTCGGCTGAGTGGGGAGCCTCATCATTGTAGCGGGACCGCCGAACCGGGGCATGTCGTTGCCGCCGAGTGGTTGATTGAACGAAGTCGCCATGAACACCCTATCTCCTGTTGCATTTTGTCTAGAGATGAGAGGGTTAATGACGCTGGGTGCTTTGTCCAGAGAAGATTGCAGTAAGGAGTGCAGGACCACACTGAGTGGAGCTGGCTGGGATGTGCCGTGTTGACAATGAACGGCGTCGGGGGAAAGTGTTCATTTCAACGAACAGCGCTATAGACAGGATAAGCTTTCATGACGGATTCCAATCGGATTAGACTCGATGCAATCCATAGGTTCCCTGTCAAAAGCTTTAGTGGAGAGAGCTTGGATACAGCAAGTCTGAAGGTGGGCCGAGGCATTCCTTTCGACAGGCAGCTGGCTGTTCTGAACGGTTCATCGAACACCACCCCGCTACCGGGAGAGTGGGCTAAGGCAAGGACGTTCCTGATAAACACTCTGGTCGATGGAATGCTTCAGTATCGCGCCACGGCCGATGATCAGCGGTCTGTAATTACCATTACAGGAACACCGAACGGTGGCATGTCAATCAATATGGGCGATGATGACGGCTTGAGCATTGCCAACGCGAAACTGGCGGGCGTGTTCCCACACGGCGAACAGGCGGCACCCCGACTGGTCCGCCGGTCGCCGCAGAAGGGGTATTGGGATTATCCTGACAGTGAGCTCTCCATCATTAATCTGGAGACCGTTCGGTCAATCGGAGAGATGCTCGGACATGAGGTCGATCCGGTTCGGTTTAGAGGCAATCTCGTCATCTCCGGACTGCCGCCATGGCATGAGTTCGGATGGATCGGTAGGCGGGTACAGTTGGGTGAGGTGGAACTGGAGTGCGTCA
>JAJFHC010000095.1 GCA_021775835.1 Hyphomicrobiales bacterium
AGAATCATTCATACCTCTGGTACGCACGCCGCCGGGTCCTGGATCACCGGTATTTCCCAACTTTCGCGCTGCGGGTGATCCAAGTGTGAAATGGATTCGTAATCATGTCCAGAAGCAACGTAATTCACCCCTTAAGAAAGACCTGTCTCTTGACGCAAACGCTCAACGCGGGGAACCAGCGCCTCAAGATCGCGGTGGTAGGCACTGGTATTGCCGGAATGTCAGCCGCCTGGCTGCTCGAACCCAACCATGACATCACCGTCTATGAACAGAACAATCGCGTCGGCGGCCATTCCAACACCGTCGACGTACCAGGAGCTTCTGGAACAACACCGGTTGATACCGGTTTTATCGTCTACAACAAACGCAACTATCCAAACCTTACGGCATTGTTCAGACATCTCAGTGTGCCGACGCAGGAAAGTGAAATGTCGTTTGCTGCCTCACTGGATGATGGTGAGCTTGAGTATTCCGGCACGGATCTCAACGGGCTGATCGGGCAACGCAGAAACATCGTGCGCCCAAGATTCTGGCGCATGGTGAAGGATCTGTTGCGCTTCTACCGGGAGGCGCCAGAGTTGCTCGAGGATCCGCAGTCTGGTGAGCTCAGTCTCGGGGAGTATCTTCAAAGAGAGAATTACAGCGACAGCTTCATAAACGATCATCTGTTGCCGATGGGGGCAGCCATCTGGTCTACGACCGCGCCCGAAATGAAAGACTACCCTGCTGTTGCATTTGTCCGTTTCCTGAAATCACACGGACTGATTACATTACGGAACCGCCCGCAGTGGCGCACGGTTAAAGGCGGCAGCCGGGAGTATGTCTCGCGGTTGACGGCGACGTTGCATGACAAGATCCGCTACGAGAGTGTACGAGCGGTCCGCCGTACTGGTCAGGGCGTTACGATCGAGGATCGCCTGGGCCGGTCAGAAACGTTCGACCACGTCGTTATTGCAGCTCATGCCGACGAGGCATTCCAGATGCTTGACGATCCTGATCCGCTGGAAAAGGACCTCCTGGGCTGTTGGCGGTATACGCAGAACCGGACAATTCTGCACCGGGATCCATCGCTTATGCCGAAGCGTCGCCGTGTCTGGTCAAGTTGGAATTTCCTGGGCGGCAAGGCCCACGACCAGATACGGCCATTGTGCGTTACCTACTGGATGAACCGACTTCAATCACTCAGCGACGCCGACCCTCTGTTCGTTACATTGAACCCCGTCGTCGAGCCCGCCCGGGAGAAGATTGTGGCGGAGTTCGAGTACTCACATCCGTTTTTCGATCGGGCCGCACTGGCTTCGCAGCAACGCCTCTGGTCGCTTCAGGGGCACAGGCGGACCTGGTATTGCGGCAGCTACTTTGGCCATGGATTTCACGAAGATGCGTTGCAGTCAGGCCTGGCGGTTGCCGAAGAACTTGGGGGACATGCGAGACCGTGGATTGTCGAGGAACAAAACGGTAGAATATGTGTTCTTCGGGAGAGCCGGGTGGCTGCGTGATGTTACACTCAGCAATATACACAGGACATGTGGCTCACGAACGGGTGCGCCCGAAACGCCATCGTCTCCGCTACAACGTTTATTCCCTGCTCCTTGACCTGGATGAACTGGAAGAGCTCGATCGACGGTTCACCGTGTTCGGATACAACCGGCGGGGGCTGCTCTCGTTTCACGATTCGGATCACGGACCGGCAACCGGCGAACCGTTGCGTCCCTGGGTAGAGACCCGCCTGAACGAGGCTGGAGTGCAATGGGATGGGGGTCGTATCAGGCTGTTATGCTACCCCCGGATTCTCGGGTACGTCTTCAACCCGCTCAGTGTCTATTTCTGTTACCGCCGGGACGGAATGCTGGCGGCGATCTTGTATGAGGTATGCAACACCTTCCATGAACGCCACACCTACGTAATTCCGGCAAATCAAACTGACCAGGAAGTAATCCGCCAGAACTGTCAAAAACAGCTTTATGTGTCACCGTTCCTGGCTGTGGAAGGCGATTATCAGTTTCGGATTCGCCCACCTGAACGCAACGTCAATATTGCCATAAGACAGTCCAACGCGGACGGCCCTCTTCTCACGGCGACCTTCGATGGTGAAAGAGTCGCCCTGACCAGAAGATCACTGATCGGGTGCCTTGCCAGATTTCCCTTGCTGACCTTCAAGATAACTGCGGCGATCCACTGGGAAGCCCTGTTGCTTTTGTTGAAGGGTTTGCGCGTGTTTCCTCACAAACCGACATCTGCGGCGATTCAAAGCAGCGTCGGGCATCACAACAAGACCAATATTTAAGAACGACGATCATGGAAAACTCATTATATGAAACCCGGGCAGACATCGAGCCTCAGCAACAGTCCAGAAGAATGGGTTTGGCCGAGAGACTTGTGGCCGGCTGGTTTGACTGCATAGAAACCGGCCGTCTGACCATCGAATTCCCGTCCGGTGCAAGAGGTGTATTCGGGCGTGGGGATTCCACCCTTGAGGCGTTTGTCAAAATTCATGACCTTCGGGTCGTCTTTCGGCTGATGGCCGGAGGTGACATCGGCCTGGCGGAAGGCTACATGAATGACGAATGGGAGACCCCTGACCTGTCGGCACTGCTGATGATGGGAGCCGTCAACGCCGAAGCACTTGACGGGGCATTGTCGGGATTCCGGATTACGAACTTCGTAAACAGGATGCGCCACATGGGCAGGGCGAACACCCGCCGAGGCAGCCGCCGGAACATTGCGGCACACTACGATCTGGGGAACGATTTCTATCGCCTCTGGCTTGATGATTCCATGACCTACTCGTCGGGGCTGTTTGCAGGAGAGGGGCAGTCTCTGGCTGGTTCGCAGCGCGAAAAATACCTTCGGCTGGCCCAGCAGCTTGAGTTGAAGCCAGGAGACAGGGTCCTCGAGATCGGTTGCGGCTGGGGCGGATTTGCGGAACTCGCTGCAACAGAATTCGGTTGCCGTGTCGTGGGCCTCACCCTGTCGTCGGAACAAGCGGCCTTTGCCCATGCCCGAATGATCAATGCGGGCTTGGACGAAACCGTTGATATCCGGGTGCAGGACTACCGTGATGTGGGCGGGGAGTATGACAAGATCGTCTCCATTGAAATGTTTGAAGCTGTCGGCGAGGACAACTGGAACGTCTATTTTGACGCCCTGAAGCGGCACCTCAAACCAGGCGGGCGAGCCGCCGTACAGACCATCACGATCGCTGATGAGCATTTCGAACATTACCGCCGCACGCCCGATTTCATTCAGCGCTACATCTTCCCCGGCGGTATGTTGCCGAGTCCTCATGCTTTCAATGACGCGGTGCGTAATGCCGGTTTGAACATCAAGGATGTGTTCTATTTTGGGCGGTCCTACGCAGAAACCCTGCGGCGGTGGGATCGGGCCTTCCAGGACAACTGGCCGTCGATTGAACGGTTGGGATTTGACGACCGTTTTCGCCGAATGTGGCGTTATTACTTCAGCTACTGCGAAGTCGGTTTCGATTGCGGGCACATTGATGTTGGCCAGTTCCTGATTGAACGGCCGTAACGACAAAATCAGGTTGAACGCGAATGATTGCACTTCCATGACCGGGGGAAGACGCGACAGGCTGTCTGTTCGCGTGCTGCTGGCTTATGCCCTGCCGGGGTTCGTCATCGCGTTGCCGACAATCCCGGTCTTTGTTCATTTGCCGACCCTTTATGGGATCGAGCTTGGACTGGGCCTGTCGATGACCGGCATTATCATACTCGTTGCGCGGGCCTTCGATACCATAACCGATCCTCTGATCGGAACACTGAGCGACCGGTTCGCATTTCGACGCAATCACCGCAAACCGTGGATCGCCATTGGCGCCATTATCGCCGGCATCGGCCTTTTCAAGGTGCTGAATCCCTCGGTGGGCGCTGGTCCGCTCTATCTGCTCGGGTGGTCGGTCTTCCTTTACACAGGGTGGACCATGGTGGCGGTTCCCTATCTGGCATGGGGCGCAGAACTGAGCGACGATTATCATCAACGCACCCGCATAACCTCGCTGCGGGAAGGTGCCGGACTCCTGGGGATCATCGGTGCCGGGGCTCTGACAGCGGTCGTTGTGGGGCTGGGCTGGACCGAGATAGAATCTGTTGGCGTGATTGCCTGGGCAGCGATTGGCGTGGGCGTGATTGTTTTTCCGTTATTGCTGACCACGGTTCCCGATCTCTACAACCCTACCTCGCAATCCAGATTTTTTGATTTTGCGCAGATGCTGGCGGGAATCCGGTCGCTGGCTGCCAACAAGCTCTTTCTGAGACTGCTGTGTGCGTGGTTCCTCAACGGTCTCGCCAACGGCATCCCGGCGGCCCTGTTTTTCATATACCTGGAATATGGCCTTGGTGCCGGTGCCCAGATGAGACCGCTCTTTATTCTAGTCTACTTTGCTGCTGCCATCGTTTTTATCCCTGCGTGGCTCAAGCTAAGCGACCGGTTGGGGAAACACCGTTCGTGGTCCTGGGCAATGATTGCTGCGTGTGCAGCCTTTGTCACAGTCCCTTGGATCGACAGCGGCAACTTTCTCGCGTTTGTGGTCGTCTGCGTGGTCACCGGCGCGGCACTGGGGGCGGATCTGGCACTGCCGCCAGCGATCCAGGCCGATGTTGTGGATTACGACGAACTGCGCACACGCCGGGCGCGAGCCGGAGTTCAGTTCGCCCTATGGGGAATGAGTACGAAACTGGCCCTGGCGGTGGCTGTAGGGTTGGCCTTGCCCGGTCTGGAAATTGGAGGGTTCGATCCGTCTGCTCCCACCGAGGCCGGCCGGTATGTGCTGATCGGGCTTTATGCTTTGGCACCGGTTGTCATAAAATTGGCGGCAATAGCGCTTGTCTGGTCATTTCCGCTGACGGCGGAGAAACACGCGATCGTGCGCCGCAGGTTGAGCCGCCGTCACGCGACGCAGGACAGCGCTTAACTCACAGCCAGCCGCCGGCGTATCCGGGCCAGCAGGTGCCCGATTACGGGCAGTCGTTCATAGAAGTTGCGGGCGGCGTCCCAATGGTCTACGTGCTCGACAACGCGCCCGTCCGCGGAAAACCGTATGACGCTTGTTCCTTCGAACGTCCAGGGACCGGTTGCCAACTCGCCTTCGAATCTCCAGGACATCAGACAGGTATCGCCCTGCGTCATGGCGTGGCTAACACGAAATTTTACGCCCTTCACGGCACTGAACATATGGTCGAAAACTGCCGTCATCGCTGCGACACCGCGCACATCGTTGAAAGGGTCCTTGAAGTGCACGTCATTGGTGACATGTTCTGCCAACTGGCCAAGTGTCTGTGGGCTCAAGGTCTCAAGGTATTGTCTGTATGGCTCATGCGGTTCGGTCATTTCGGGATCATCCGCCGTGTCAGCGCAAAGAACAACCGATCCGGCAGGATGCGCAGGAGTTTCATCAGGAAGGCGAACCGACTGGGAAACGCTATCTCAAATGCCGAACGGTTAAGCCCGGTCGCGATCCGGTCGGCGGCCTCGTCGGCGGAGACCATGAACGGCATGGGGAAATCGTTCCGGTCGGTCAGGGGTGTGTCGACGAAACCCGGGCTTATCAGGGTGAGACGTACGCCATGGGGCTCCAGTTCCGGCTTCAGGGCCTCGCACATGTTGATCAAGGCAGCCTTTGTTGCACCGTAAGCAGCGGACGTCGGCAGGCCACGATATCCGGCCACCGAGGCAACGACGGCGATATGTCCAGCCTTGCGTTCAATGAAGCGCGGCAGCAATTGCGATAATCCATTGACCGTTCCCATGAGGTTGATCTCAACGAGGTTTCGAAATGCGTCGACCGAAAAGTCGTCTGCGCTCATGGGGATATGAGTGCCGGCATTGAGAACGGCGAGGTCCACGGCTCCGTGATTTTTCTCAATGAACGCAAGAGTTGTCTTTGTCTTTTCCAGGTCGGATATGTCCAGCGGACATTCTATGATCCGGCCGGCCGGGCATTCGGACGCAAGGCTGGACAAGTCGCCTGTGGTGCGTGCGCTGACAGCGACGATCCACCCCTGGTCAACCAGCCGTATGGCCAGTGCGCGGCCGATTCCTTTTCCGGCGCCGGTGATCCAGGCGACCTTGTCTCCGTTGGTGGTGTTCATGATGGCCCTCTGTCAGCAACATCGGTTGCATGATGTTTTCGCGATACCGCATCGAGCGTTTGTCCATGCCATCGTCATGAGTGTAATACGCGGAATTGCGAGCTTTGGATCAATTGCCGAAAGCCTTGTTCTGCATCTGAAGCCCCCTTATCCTGCCATCCAACCGCCGTCGACCATCAGGTTCTCGCCGGTGATGTAGGTTGCTTCGGGACTGGCCAGAAACAGTGCAGCGGAGGCGATATCTTCCGGACGGCCCAGACGCGGCCAAGGTGTCCGGCTGTGAGAATAAGCCAGGGTATCTTCCGACTGGGCGTCACCACCTTTGCCGGTAATGATCTTGCCCGGCGCCACGGCATTGCACACGATGCCGTCCTTCGCGTAATCCGCCGCAATCTGCCGGGTCATGTACACGACGCCGGACTTGCTGACCCCGTAAGCAAAATGGCCGGGTGAGGAAACCATGCCGTGTTGGGACGAAATGTTGACGATGCGTCCACGCACTTCATTGCGCAGAGTCTGTTGAAGCATCTGGGCAACCGCGGCACGGCAACACAGGAATACACCGGTCAGGTTGGTTGCTATCGTATCATGCCACAGATTGTCCGGTGTTTCCGTCAAACGGCCACCTTCGCCAATGGCGGCATTGTTGACGATGACGTCGAGCCTGCTGCGGGATTGTGCGACATGGGCGACGAGTGCGTTCACGTCTGCCGGATTGGCAACATCTGACTGAAGGAATTCAGCGGATCCTCCCGCGTCGATTATGAGCTGAAGTGTGTTGTCGCCGCCTTCGCGAGGGGCCTCGCGGATATCGGAGAGAACCACGTGTGCCCCTTCAGCGGCAAACCGGATGGCGATCGCCCGGCCGATGCCCGAGGCGGCACCGGTCACGATGATGTTGTGGTCTTTCAGTCTCATTTCAAACTCCGGAATTGCGGTTCGTCGCCCGTCTCTTTCGGCTCGACTGAGCCGGACCTTACGGCGAGTACCCGCAATCTAACATGGTCCGCATACCACTGGCCTTTCCGATCGCAGAGTACCGGTTTCAGCAATGTTTCGACTTCGCGGCCTATGCGAGTTCGCTCCGACGCCTCGAACTGATCGAAGAACGGATGGAAGATTGTCACGATCCAGTTCAGGAGACTGGTTTCCACGGGCGTGATCCTGGGCTGCACCTCAAGCTTCTCGATCGTGAAACCATTGCCCTGCAGCAACGCTGAGAACTCCTCGCCTGTCGGTGCGTAGAACGGATTTGCCAACACGGGATCGCCCCCGTGCTTTTCACCAACTGCCCTGAGGGCGGTGAGGGCGGCTGCCAAATTACCCAACGCGCCAAGATCTGCCACGAGCCGGCCTCCGGGTTTCAGACACCCGGCCATGGCAGAGATTGCCGGTGTTGGCTCGGCGATCCACTGCAGCACGGAGTTGGAAAAGACGGCATCGAAACGCTCCGCAAATTCCATACCGCCAATATCCATGCGTTGAGCGTCAAGGCCTCTGGACTGCGCCGCAGCCACCATATCCTCGCTGGCGTCAATGCCCAGGACGTGTGCGCCGGACCTGGCGATATGTTCGGTAATGAAGCCGTCACCGCATCCGGCATCGAGGATGGTCTCGCCGGCACGCGGAGCCAACCATCCCAGAAGTTCAAGCCCCATACGTGAAATGAAGCGGCCATGCCGGCCATAGGCATCCGCATTCCAATCCGGGGTGTTGCGCATACGGATCAGTGATCGTGAAGGTTGTCTTCGGCTTCCTGCGGGCTGATCGATCGCCAGATGCAGATGCCGGCAAAATAAAGCGATGCCAAAACCCAAAGCCAGAAAATCGTCGGTGAGGCTTCCTGAGCCTTCTGGACTTCCGGTCGGATAAGGACGAGGCGCAGGGACGTCGCTGCCCACAGGACGGTCATGGGAATTGTAATCACACGAAACTTCTGGACACGAAGCGGGTGCACGAACTTGATCGGAACAAAGGTCAGGATACCCAGTACAGCCAGAACAATGAGATTTGTCCAAGGGTCGGTCTGCAGAACGTGGAAGTAGAGCACAACCAGGTTCCAAAGCGCTGGAAAACCCGAAAAGTAGTAGTCGTGAGTCTTCATGTTCAGATTGGCGAACGTGTAGCAGGAGACAGCCATTATGCCGGCGGCAGTCGCTGTTTCCCATCCCGGCGGCACGACACCGAACCAATAGATCATGAGGGCCGGAACAACTGTATACGTGAAATAGTCTATGACGTTGTCCAGGGTCTGACCGTCGAATTTCGGAGTCATTTCCTGGACTTTTGCGCGCCGTGCCAGCGTTCCGTCAATTCCATCGACGAACAGGGCCATGCCGAGCCACATGAAGGCCGCAATCTTGTCGCCCTCCAGTATCGCCACGAGCGCCAGAAATCCCAGCACGACACCGGATGCGGTGAAAGCATGAACGGCCCACGCCGCGGCAACGCGGGGGACCTGGGGTTTGGGTGTCGGTTCGTCTGCCACGTTTTTTCGAGTCACTTTATCTGTGCAGCCGGACATTCGTCCGGGGGGGAATCTGCCTGATCGCAGCGTTTGTCAAATACTGCACTGAAAACCGCACTTACGCAGGAGCTTGCCGAAAGAATGGTTGTCCTGCATCCCGGTCCCGGTGGCTGCGCCGATCACCGAATTGTTACGGCAATGTATAACGAGATCGTCCTCAAGTCCAAGTGGGATTGAATGGCTGGGAAAATGCCGGTCTTGCCCGACGGGCAATGCTGATCTCAAGGCTTCCGTCGTGTCAATCGAGGGATTCGATCTTCACAGAATCGATGATAATCGGTGTTTCTCCTTTGACCGTTTCCGCCTGCACGATCCCTATAGCAAGTCCGCCCTTTGGGCGCAGCAGCGTGATTGTCTGAAATTCCTTCCAGGTGGCTTCCGCACCATTCGAAAGGCGGATGGCCGGTGTGTAGCTGTGGCCCTTCTTGGTCAGTCTCAAGACAAAAGGGTTGGGCGGTCCATCCTCGTTGAAGGCAACGCCGTCAGCGCCGCCCCAGACGACATTCGATGCATAATTGCTCTTGCCCTTAACGATCTTGGTGCCGCCCAAATACATCCGGGCACCTCTCGTCCCACCGTAATAACTCCAGGCGCCGCCGGTCGCCACAATGTAATTGTCCTTGTCCTGATAGACCGCGAGGTATGGCGTCTCCCGCCCTGTCTGATAGGGCATCCGATATTGCATCGTTGCCACCCAATTCCCGGCCGGCAGTTCGTTTTTCAACCTAAAGATGTTGGTAGCCGTGCCCTTGCTGAGGCTGCCGACGCCCGTGGCAATACTCAACAAGGCGCCGTCTTCAACGATGTAGCTGTCGGCATCTTCATTGAGGACTTCCCAATGGGAGGCGAGGGCATCGCCATCGAAATTGTCGATAAAAATCTGTTCCCCGGCCTGCGTCGGAACTTGGGATCCAACCATGGCTGCAAGCGCCAGTCCCACCATCGATTTCCTGAACATTTCCGATCTCCCTTTGATTGTCCTGCTGCAACAATTCTGCGGTTTCTGTCCCTCAGTTGATTGCCGGGTTCATACTTTCGCCGGCCGCCTCATTCGGTGGTCTCAATTTTTATCCAGTCGACATAAATCGGAGTTTCTCCTTTGACTTTCTCGGATTGGTAGATGCCAAAAGAAAGCTGACCCTTGGCCCGCAAAGCGGTGACGGTTTCATGCTCAATCCAGGATTCTTCCGCGTTGTTCGAAAGCCTTACAGCCGGGGTGTATTTGCGGCCTTTCTTGGTGATGCGTAGGGCAAAAGGATTGGGCGCCTCCCCGGTCTTGAACGGGAGACCGGAGGCTCCGCCCCACACCACTTTGTTGAAGGTCGTCTTTTTGCCCTTGGCAAGTTTGTTGGCGCTCAAATAAAGGCGCGAACCTCTCGTGCCGCCATAGTAGCTCCAGGCATTGCCGAAGGCTGCGATATGATTGTCCTTGTTTTCGTAGAGACTGAGAAACGGGGTTTCACGTCCGGTCTGGTAGGGCATGCGATACTGAATTGTTGCGACCCAGTTGCCCTTGGGCATTGGAACGTTCAGCTTGAACATGTCGAGGACGTTGCCTTTGTCCAGATTGGCACCGCCCATTGCGACCGTGATTAGATGCCCGTTCTCCACGAGATATGATTCAGCATCGGGGTTGACGGCTGTCCAATGGTCTTTCAGCACGGCACCATCGAAATCGTCGAAGAAAAACGCGCCGGATTTTGGCTGTGGCTCAGGTTGTGCTGCGGGCTGGATTTCCGGTTGCGCTTCCGGGGTCTGTGCGGCAACGACGATCACTGCCTCGGCCACTGCATCGGAAAACCCTTGTGTGCTGTCGGCGGAAAAATACTGGCCATTGCCATTGTCCGCGATGCATTGGAGCTGTTCGCGGTCTTCGGCCGAAATGTCAAAGCCCACCACATGCACCTTGACGTTGATATTCTCCTTGGCAAGGGCCGCGGCGACCGCGCAAGGGTCACCTCCGCAGGTCTCGATGCCATCGGAAATCACGACAACATGGTTATTGTCGTCTGCCCCGGCGTTCTGGAAGGCAAGTTTCGTCTGGGAAAGAGAATAGGCGATTGGTGTCTTGCCGTTCGGCGAAAGGGTTTTCAGCGCCTGTGTTGCCGCGGCGGCAGACGAGGCGCCGATGGGCGCCATCAGTTCCACGTCCTCGCACGAGCCTTTGTCGCGGTGCCCGTACACCATGAGACCCACATCAGTATCTTCCGGCAGGTCACCCATGAGCCGGGACAACACAGTCTTGGCGGTCTTTATCTTTGCCACACCGTCCAGTTGACCCCACATGGAGCCGGACGAATCGAGGACAAACAGCATGTTGGTCTTGGCGTCTGCCTTGTCGGCGACAACCATCATTGCGACAATTGCGACAACAGATGAAATTTGCCTGAGCATTCAATGCACTCCCACCGTACGGGGAGCCGACCAAATCGACGCCCTTCTCGCAAACCTGTTTGCGTGTGGGGCCGGGCAGATACTGTAAACACAAGACTTCGCCAGGCGTCGTTGCCTGCCGGACCACCGCTGCCAAATTCTATCGGTTCGGAGGCGCCACGGTCAATGGATCACCACCGCTCGACGGGCGCCCTTATTTCCGGATGTCAGATCACGATGACTTTGGCGCCAATCTGAACACGCTTGTGGAGATCGACGATTTCCTCGTTCAGCAAGCGAACACATCCGCTCGAGGCCGCCCGGCCTATGGAACTGGGATTGTTTGTGCCGTGAATTCTGTAAAGCGTGTCGCGACCACCGCGATAGAGATAAAGCGCACGGGCTCCGAGAGGATTCTTGATACCGCCCTTCATGACCTTGGGTAACCGGCGACCCTTCCTGAGTTCGCGCCGGCGCATGGCCTCGGGCGGATACCACGCCGGCCATTTTGCCTTGCGCTGAATGCTTGCCGTTCCCTTCCAGGTGAAGCCTTGGCGTCCAACACCGACGCCGTAGCGAATGGCCTTGCGGCGGTCGAGCACGAAATAGAGGGCACGTTCGCGCGTGTTGACGATGATCGTGCCGGGTTTCTCCGATGTCCTGTAGCTGACAACCTGTTTGCCCCGGTACCGCGACCCGGCGGCGGCCCTTTTTTTATATCGTTTCTTGCGCTTGTGCGTAGCGACGATAAAGGACCCGTCGCTGTTGCCCGCCAGTGCCTCGGGAGCCGTAACCACGACGCCAAGAATGCCGAGCATGATCTGCCTTCGGTTCATGTAAACCTCTTTTGCGTTGCGGGTTTGCGGTGACGTGCAAATCCGGTGAGTTCAAGAACGGGTTGGCCTCCTGTTTCATGACAACGTCCGATGTCGATAAAAGTTCCCGATGGCTGTGAAGTTCATCTGAAACACCAGGCACGGAACTTGAGGGATAAGAAAATTAATTCAGCCATTTTTGTTGCGGCAAATCACAGCCGAGGATTGCCCCGTTGCGCCGGTCCTGATAGGCGTTGGCAAACGACAATCCGGCAACTGAATTTTGAGGGTGTTTCCATGGCAACATGCGGTGAGGCTCTGATCAAGATCCTTGAAGCCTACGGTGTGCAGAATGTGTTCGGCATACCCGGGGTTCACACGGTCGAACTCTATCGCGGTCTGGCGACATCGCCGATCCGCCACATTACGCCGCGCCATGAGCAGGGCGCAGGCTTCATGGCAGACGGATTGGCCAGAACATCTGGCAAGCCCGGTGTGTGTTTCATCATAACCGGTCCGGGGATGACCAACATTGCGACCGCCATGGGCCAGGCCTATGCGGATTCCGTGCCGATGCTGGTAATTTCAAGTGTCAATGAAACGCAGAATCTGGGCCTTGGTCAGGGGCGTCTGCATGAGCTCACGTCGCAAAGGGGGCTGGTGTCTCATGTGGCAGCATTCTCGCACACTTTGCTGCGGCCGAGTGAACTGCCACAGGTGATGGCAAGAGCCTTTGCCGTGTTTGGAAGTGCCCGACCCCGGCCGGTCCATATCGAGATACCGATCGACGTCATGAAAGCCGATGCCAGTGACATCGACCTCACGAAATGGGCAATTCCCGAGGCACCTGCACCTGCGGCATCAGCCGTTGCTACAGCGGCAAAAGCTCTTGAAGGCGCCCAGAGACCTCTCGTCCTGCTCGGAGGTGGGGCGGCGGACGCCAGGGACAGTGTGGTCGACCTGGTGGAATATCTTGATGCGCCCACGATTGCGACA
Organism: Hyphomicrobiales bacterium; assembly: GCA_021775835.1. The sequence goes on from JAJFHC010000095.1 coordinate 12,819, forward strand.
GTCAACGCCAAAGGCATTCTGGCGCCCGGACATCAGCTTCACGGCGGCTCCAACACCGGATTTCCATCCCTGTGGTCGGCAGTCCACGACGCAGATGTCGTGCTGGCGATTGGCACGGAAATCGGGGAAACGGACCGTTATCCCGACCGTCGGCCGCTCGAATTCGGCGGCACTTTTATCCGGATCGATATCGACCCTGAGCAACTCATGCGCAACGGGACGCCCGATGTTTCCGTGGTCGCGGACGCCAATGCTGCCTGCAGTGCTCTGCTGGAGGCCTTGCGGGTATCAGGACGCAACAGTCTGGCCAGTGCCGGTGAGGGGGCTGCACGGGCTGCACAAATGCGCGATGCCGTGCGTGAGGACTGGTGGCCGGGTTGTGCAAACTACGAACCGGTCATGACGGCGGTCCAGGAGGCGCTGCCCGAAGCTGTGATCGTCGGCGATTCGACCCAGCCGGTCTACAATGCCAATCAGTTCTATGAGCCTGAACACCCCCGGTCGTTCTTCAACTCCTCGACCGGCTACGGCACGCTCGGTTTCGCGCTGCCTGCCGCCATCGGCGCCAAACTGGCCGCTCCCGAGCGGCCCGTGGTCTGCCTGATCGGAGACGGGGGCATACAGTTTACGCTGCCGGAAATGGCCTCCGCGGTGGAAGCCAAGACGCCCATCATCATCCTTCTGTGGAACAATTTCGGATATGGCGAAATCAAGAGCTACATGGTTGAAAACGGTATCCAGCCGGAAGGCGTCGACCTGTTCACGCCTGACTTTGAACCGATCTCGAAAGGGTTCGGATTCGGATTCGAGCGCGCCCACGACCTGATCCAGCTGAAAGAAATTCTCGGGCGGGCTCACGCGTCACAGAACCACACCGTGGTGGAGATCCTCCAGGATGAGGTGTTCGATCGATCGTTCGCCGCAAAGACCGGGTGGACTTAGACCACCTCAGGCTGACCGCATCGCATGAGCCTTGCCCGACATGTACTCGCACAGCAAAGTTGCGAGCATGTTGCCTGTGTTCTTGGTCGGGTCGATCAAGGGGGCGTATTCGACGACGTCCATTCCGGCGGCACCCGCCATGCCTAAGCGCCGCACGAAGCGCATGACCTCGAATGGCTGAAAGCCACCCGGACCAGGATACTGGGTTCCCGGCGCAAAGGTGTGGTCCATGGCGTCGATGTCGAAGGTAATATAGAAGGCGTCGGTTCCTCGGGTGGCGATTTCGATCGCCTCTTCGATGCATTGGTTCACACCTTTGTCGTAAAACTGCTCCATCGTGTAGAACGTGACGCCCATTTCCCGCGCTTCTCGAATTTCGCCGCCGGCGTTGGCGAAACCGCGCAACCCCAGGAATGCGACATTCTCCGGACGCACGTGCCCGCCTTCCACAAGGCGGCGCAACGGACAGCCGCAGTAATGGCGGTCACCCTTGTAGTCGGGCATGAAATCCGGGTGTCCGTCGAACCAAACGACGCCGACGTTTTTGTCATAATGTTCGGAAAAGGCCCGCAGGGTGGCTTCGGTAATGCTGTGGCTGCCTCCAGCGGCCACTGGTATGCCGCCGCGCGCAAGCAACTCCGACATGACGCGTTCGGTTCGTTCAAAGGTGATGTCGTAGTCCAGATATTCGACCTCGACATCGCCAAGGTCCAGAAAGCCGTTGGTTTCGGTAAAATCCAAATCAAGATCGACGCTATAGGGGCGCAGTTTCGACAAGGCCGCACGCAAGGCGTCCGGGCCGCCCTTGCCGCCGACTTCGTTGATCAGCAAACCTTCGAACGGTACGCCGAAGTAACAGAATGAACCCGGCTCGATAGGCCCCTCTGTCCGCACAAGGCCGCCGAGTTTTGCATAAGCGGGATCGACGACGCTCTGCACCGACCAACCGGAGCGTCTCATCATGTGTGGCAGTTCTGAAATCACAGCTAACGCCTCCCTCTCTCTACCGCCACCACAGAATTCATGGCCATTTATTGATGATAACGAGTGTCACCTATCGTGCCAACACAACAAGATTCCAGTCTAGGGCGGTCGACGGCATCCAATTCGTGATGTACTCGAAATGCCAATCCAACCAATGTTTCCCTGTTTCTGGTTCCCACGACAGTCTGATTTTTTCCAAAGCCTGCCCATTTAGGCCGGCTCCGGCCCAACGTAGCCTTTGCAATTCCCTGTGACAATGTCATCATGATTTATTGGACAAAGGCTCAGGAGTGTTCGCCAGTGCGGCAAATGAAGCGTGTAACACTGTTTTCAATAATACTGTCCTTCACGGCATCGGGTCTGTTCGTACTGCCGACACTTGTGGCAGCCGGAGAGGACGTCGAAAGGGTCGCTCAGGAATTTCAAGCATACTGTGCACCATGTCATGGTCGGGAAGGCCGCGGAGACGGAGCGGTTGGTGCCGGTCTCGATACCAAGCCTGCCGATCTTACGCAGATTGCCAGACACAATGGCGGCATTTTTCCATCTGAAGCGATCTACGCGAAGGTTGCAGGCATCGACACGATGGAAGCTCATCGTTCAAACGAGATGCCGGTGTGGGGATTCTGGTTCGTCAATCAGGAAGTCGGAGAGAGCACTTCGTTAGCGGATGCAAAGCCTGCGCAGGAGAGGGCACGTCACCGTATCAGTGCGATCGTTGCTTTTCTCAAGACCATACAGAATTAGTGATTGCCGCGGTCCTGACGGCCGTTTCAACCGGGCAGGGGAATGTTTCCGGCAACTTTCAGTGAGTCCAGAACGATGTCTGAGCGAACTTTGTCGACTCCCGGATTGGGCAGAAGATCGTCATTGATGAGTCCGGTGAGTTCCGCAAGGTCCGAGACCACGACCTTCAGCAGATAATCGGCCTGGCCGGTCAGCATGTGGGCTTCCAGAATTGAGGAAGTCATCCTGACGAGTCTTCGAAAATGGTCCGCGTTTGACGGTGTGTGCGTTGCCAGCGACACATGCAGATAGACGGTGATCGCAAGGCCCAACCGCTCCGCATCCAGCTCCGCCCGGTAACGCCGGATGACGCCCAGTTCCTCAAGGCGCTGTTTGCGTCTTGAACATTGGGATGGCGACAGGTTTATGCGTTTTGACAGCTCCTGCTGGGTCAGCGTCCCGTCTGTCTGAAGGGCGTCAAGAAGGCGGAAATCGAACTGATCGAGCGTGACTGTTTCTTGCATGTAACATCTATATCACGACGAATTTGTGCAAACAATCTTTGAGAAAACTAGATTATGCAAAGAAGTTGCGTCGTTTGACGCGCATATTGAGGGTATAGAATTTCACACAAGGAGATAGTGTTATGGGTCCCTTCCCTCACGATGCGCCGATCGCTGAAATCACGGCGGAAAATCCGGCGGGTACCAACGGTTTTGCCTTTGTTGAGTTCGCTCATCCCGATCCAAATGAGCTGGAAGTCCTGTTCTCGACCATGGGCTTCTCGCCGGTGTGCCGTCACAAGAGCAAGGACGTAACAGTGTGGCGACAGGGCGATGTGGACTACATCGTCACAGCAGAACCAGGCTCGTTCGCCGACCGGTTTCAGAAAGACCACGGGCCTTGCGCGCCGTCCATGGGGTGGCGTGTGGTTGATGCTCAGCATGCCTTCTGCCAGGCTCTCGAAAAGGGGGCCATGGCCTATGAGGGAGACGACAAGACGATTGACGCGCCGGCCATCCTGGGTATTGGCGGCAGTCTTCTCTATTTCGTCGAATTCAACGAAGAAGCCGCTTCGCCTTATGACGATGCCTTCGAGGCCGTGAAACAGGACAAGACCCGGACCGAGGATGCCGGCCTCTATTACATCGACCATCTGACCCACAACGTTCAGCGCGGTAACATGGACAAATGGTTCACGTTCTACAGCAAGCTGTTCAACTTCAAGGAAATCCGTTTCTTCGACATTGAAGGAAAAATGAGCGGGCTGTTCTCGCGGGCGCTGACCAGTCCGTGCGGCAAGATCCGGATTCCGATCAACGAATCCGCCGATGAGGTCAGCCAAATCGAGGAATACCTGAAGGACTACAAGGGCGAAGGCATCCAGCATATCGCCTGTGGCTGCCGGGATATCTACGCAAGCGTCGAGGCTTTGAAGTTGCGCGGGTTGAACTTTATGCCGAAGCCCGGTGCAGCCTATTACGACCGTGTCGATGAACGGGTGCCAGGCCACGGCGAACCGGTCGAACGGCTTCAGGACAACGGTATTCTGATTGACGGTGAGGGGGTGATCGACGGCGGTCTGACGAAAGTTCTGCTTCAGATCTTTTCAAAGACCGTCGTTGGTCCCATATTCTTCGAGTTCATCGAACGCAAGGGTGATGACGGATTCGGCGAAGGCAATTTCAAGGCCCTGTTCGAGTCCATAGAAGAAGACCAGATCCGCAGGGGCGTGCTTGAAGCAGCGGAGTAACCGCGAGCGGCGCCCGATACCTGAAAAGGACCGTACATGGGCGATAAGGCCGTCTCGACCATCGAGAGTTATCACGCGCACGTCTACTACGATGCAGCTTCCAAGGGCCGCGCTGAAAAACTGCGCGGCCTGCTGGAGGCTTCATTTCCTGAAGCAGACTTTGGCCGTTGGCACGACCGCCCCGTGGGACCGCATCCCGACTGGAGCTATCAGGTTGGATTCGACGCTGAGCAGTTCGGCCGGATCGTTCCCTGGCTCGCGCTCAACCGGGACGGCCTGACCCTGTTTATCCACCCCAACACCGGGGATGACATCTCCGATCACCGTGACCATGCCATCTGGATGGGAGCGGTGCGCCCGCTGGAGCTGTCGATTTTCGAATGACCTGAGGACGGCCTCATCGCGAGAAACAACGTTTAGCCAATCAACGATCCAGCGGTCTTGCAATGCGGAAACCGTGGTCATAACTCCGGGAATCCACGTCCTTGTAGCGATAGGCCGAGCGAAGGAACCAGGGCTCGTCGTTCCAGGAACTGCCACGCAACACGTGTTTGGAGCAATCGCCAGTCACACGAGCAGAACCGTCGGTGGGAGCACCACGGTAGTTCGGGCTCCAGCAGTCTGCGGTCCACTCCATGACATTACCGTGCATGTCATGGAGGCCGAAGCGGTTGGCGTCGAAACTGCCAACCACGGTTGTCTTCTTCTTCCAGCCGCCTTTCTTGCTGCCATTATAGACGTAGCGACCGTCGAAATTGGCCTGTTTGGTCGAGATTCGTTTTCCAGTTGCAAAGGCTGTCGATGCCCCGGCACGGGCCGCGTACTCCCATTCGGCTTCCGACAACAGCCGGTATGGCTTGCCGGTCTTTTCCCCGATCCATTTTAGGTAGGCGTTCGCGTCCGACCAGCCGATGCAGACTGCCGGATGGGTTCCGGTTTGGCGGAAACCTGGCTTCTTGTACGATCGGCCTGAACGAATTTGCCATTTGCCCTGTGAGTAGATCCAGCACTTGTTGCCGGTTCGGTGTCCTGTTTCCTTGGCAAACACCGAGAACTGGTCAACCGTGATCTCGAACCGGCCGACGGCAAATGGTTGCGGTATTGTTACCTTGCGCTGCGGGCCTTCGCTCTTTTCCCGCTTTTTCTCAGCCTTGGGCGATCCCATGAGGAAAGACCCGGCCGGGATCACAACCATCTCCGGGCACTTGTCGCAATCTTTGAAAACCTCGCCTGGCCGGTAGGCCGGTTTCGTTGTGGGTTCGACAGTGTTTGGAAAGACGCCAACAGCAACTTTAGTTTCCGGCGTTGCTGTTGCATCGGATTCGGAATTCCCGGCATTGAGTTTTGCCAATTTGAAACGGGCGAGACCCGCAAAGGTTCCGTCTGGAAACTCTTTGAGAAACTCCTCAAGGGGCCGAGCTTCACGGGCATCTTTGACGCTGTTCCAGAACACCACTTCCTTGTCTAGACGAGGGGCGGATTGCTGACTGGCCTTGGCCTCAGCGACAGGCTCCTTCAGAAAGATTTGCGTTCCCGGCAGCGAGCCGTATGTAAACGGCTCCTGCTCGCCTGCGGTTGCCTTGAGCACCGCATCGCGCACCTTCCGGAACATGAACTGTAGCTCAAGACCCGGCTGATCGAGGTGTTCCAGGAGAGCGGCCGTATAGGGGGAGTTTCGCCCGGTACCGTCCTTTGCGGTTGTGCCATCCTTGGCGGCGAAGCTGATTAGCGTGGCGCCGGACGGTTCGACGCGAGAAAGGCCGCGGGCAACGGAACGCGAGGCCGAGGTGACCTTCATTTTGGCCATGAACGGATTGTTGCGGCAAGCGTCAAGCAACACCATCCGGACGCCTTTCACGCCGTCGAGCGACGACAGTACCGTGTCAAGGGAGACGGTCTCGAATCTGACCTTGCGGTCGGTGTTCAGTTTTGCGTCAACCGGAATCAGGTAATTCTGCTTGTCGATTCCGATGCCATGGCCGGCATAGAAGATCACGGCCATGTCGGCGCCACTCGCCGTGTCGGAAAACTCGGCAAGAACATCCTGCATGGCGTGCCTGCCAAGATCGTTCTCGCGCCGGACCTTGAAATCCAGTCTTTCCAGCGCTTTTGCCATGTCGTCTGCATCGTTTTTCGGGTTTGAAAGCGAAGATACGTGCTTGTAGCTCGAATTGCCGATCACCAGGGCAACGCGCTTTTGTGCGTGGACCGGGTCGAACCAGGCAGTGAGAAACAGAACTGTGAGGACAAGGCGTAGCATGATCAGCACTTTAGCCCATTCAGGTTTCAACAGACTTAAGGTAATGCGTGAAATTCGATCTGCAACCGGCGGCGTTCCACGGCACCATCAATCCGGGTGCAGGATGGTGGGTTCGACCCTTCGAACGCCGTTGCACCGCTCTTTGGCCTGTGTAACAAGCGATTGATGCAAAAACTTGAGATCTTTCAATCCTTGTGGGCGATGGAGTTGCGACGGCCAGACGGGGTCGAACGCAGTTACGAGGAAGCCTTCGAACTGGTCGAGGCGGCGGGTTATCATGGCATGGCGTTCGATGCCGGTGTGTCGGACCCGGCGATCGTCAAACGCGTGCGTCCGCTCTACGAGCGTCATAGTCTCGGATGTCTGATCACCGCCTTTCCCGAATCCATCGAGGATCTGCGCCCGGCGTTGCGCCTGGCCCGGGAGCTTGATGCCCGGTTCGTTAATGTGATCGGCCAGGTGATGCCGATTGCGGTCGACGACATGATCCCGGTAATCCAGGCCTGGATCGACATGGCCCGGGAGGAAGGGGTGACGATTACCTTCGAGACCCATCGCAACTGCATCACCAACGACCTGTTTTCAACTCTGCAACTGATCGATGCGATCCCCGAGATGAGGCTTTGTGCAGACCTCTCTCACTATCTCATCGACCGCGAATTCTGGTATCCGATCACGCCGGAGGACCGGGCACTGATCCACCGCATTCTGGAACGTTCAGACTCGTTCCAGGGGAGAGTTGCTTCGCGAGAACAGATCCAGCTTCAGGTCGACTTTCCCCAACACCAGAAATGGTTCGATCTGTTTGCCGACTGGTGGGAGGAGGGGATTTCAATGTGGCGGGCACGATCTGAGGACGATGCCGTGTTGAATTTCCTGTGCGAACTGGGACCACCTGAATATGCCATGACGGATGCACAAGGGTATGAGCTGTCCGACCGCTGGCAGGATGCGCTTGTCATCCGGAAACGAGTTGAAGCGATCTGGCAAAAGCTTGAGGCTGAAGGGCACAGGTAACCGCTTGCGTCGGGCCGGAAAAACCTGTTCAACCAAGACAGCGACACTCCCATACGAGGCTTGCGATTTGCGATGTCCGATATTTTGATCCTGCCGAAACTCGACGTTGATTTGTCTGACCCCGGACCCATTCCGGACGAGGCCATCGAAACGGCCGTGGAGATCATGCGTTCGGGCAGGCTTTTCCGGTACGGAGAGTACGGTTCCACCGGCAATCATGCAGCCCTCATGGAAGAAGAGTTTGCGGCCTATGTCGGTGCGCGGTTTGCCGCCGGCGTCAACTCGGGCGGCAGCGCCATATACCTTGGGTTAAAGACGTCCGGCGTCGAGCATGGCGATGAAATCCTGATGAACGCGTTCACGCTGGCGCCCGTTCCAGGTGCTGTTCATCACGCAGGCGCCAAGCCTGTCTTCGTGGAAATCAACGAGAACTACCACATCGACGTGGATGACCTTGCCCGCAAGGCGGCTGACTGCGGCGCTAAAGCCCTGCTCCTGTCCTACATGCGCGGCCATGTCCCCGACATGGACCGGGTCATGGCTGCGGCAGACAATCTTGGCCTGACGGTGGTGGAGGACTGTGCGCACACACTGGGCGCGGACTGGAACGGGACGCCGACGGGTCGGTTCGGCAAGGTGGCGGCCTTCAGTGCGCAAACCTTCAAGCACATCAATTCCGGAGAAGGCGGAATCCTGACGACCGACGATGAGGACGTTGCCGCCAAAGCCATCCTCTATTCCGGTTCCTACATGCTCTATGCCCAGCATACGGCGCGGCCCTCACTCGATGTCTTCGAGCGTCACAAGTACAACATTCCCAACTGCAGCATGCGCATGACAGCCCTTGCAGCATCCCTAGTGCGCGCGCAATTGCCATTGGTCGAGAACCGCGCATCCCTTTGGAACGAGGCGTACAACGCAATTGTCGAACGGCTCAGAGGCATCAACGGGGTCCACGTTCCGGTCCGGGATCAGAAGGAAAACTACGTGGCGAGTTCACTTCAGTTTTCCCTGCAGGGATTCGACAACCCTGTGATCGACCGGTTCATCGACCTTTGTGAAGGGGCGGGAGTCAATGTCAAATGGTTCGGACGGCTGGAGCCCCGGGGGTTCACCAGTTCCTACGCCGACTGGGGCTATGCCGGCGGCACCCAGGACCTGCCGGCCACCCGTAATGTGCTGCAGGGATTGTGCGACATGCGTCTGCCGCTCTCCCTGACCGCCGCCCAGTGCGATCTCGTGGCCGAGATCGTGGAAGGCGCCCTGGAAATGGCAAAGGCAGGGCGTTGATGAGCGGCGTCACACGCAATGCCTGCTGAAGTTCTGGAGATCCTTGCGTCAGTGCGCGAGGATGACAACATTTAGTAAAATCCTGTCTCTTCTTCCTACAACTCCCTGTCATCATCGGGTTCGACCCGATGATCTCCCTACTACCCGCCACGTTCCGTCTTCAGCCGGTCGGCGATCAGGGATATGATCTCGAACAATACCGACGTCGCCACCATCGAGGTGATGTTGTTGGGCTGGTCCTTGGTCGGCATCAGGCAAACGACGTCGCCGCCGATGATGTTCTTGCCCCGTACGCACTGCAGCAGCTGGATCGCCTGATTGATCGTGAAACCGTTGCAGCCCGGTTCCAGATTCGACACCGCCGGCGCGATGGTCGGATCGAGACAGTCCAGATCGAAGGTGATGTAGAGCGGGGCATCACCGATGCGCTCCTGAATGATTTCCATGCAGCGTTCGGGACCGGCTTCTTCGTACTGATCCATGGTGATTACCTTGTAGCCAAGGCGGTCGCTGGGCTCGAGCCAGTCAAGTGTTCTGGGGTTGCCGCGGATGCCGATCTGCACGCTCTTGTGCGGATCGACCTGGCCCTGTCGGACAAGATAGCTACCCCAGTGAGCGGCCGATTTCTTGGCACCCAGGAAGTGTTCGAGATTGTCGAACGTGTCGGTATGGGCATCGAGATGAAGCAGGGCCGCCGGTTGCCCGCCGGTGAGTTTGGAATTGGGCCCGCCGACAGCCTGCAGGATACCACCGGTAATGGAGTGATCGCCGCCGATCGAAACCGGTCTGGCGCCGGCCGCCTGAACCTTGTCGAAAAAGGCGGTCATGCGTTCGATGCACTTTTCATTGTCGTTGCCTTCGGGAAACGGTACGTCGCCCAGGTCATGGATCCGGCAACTGTCCCAGGGCGAAAACCCGAACTTCATGTGGACCCGGCGTTGGAGTGCCGACATGTGGCGCACGGCTCTGGGGCCCAAGTGCTGATCACGCTCGGTGGTGCCGTTGCCGGTGCTGTGCGGCACACCAACCAGGGCTATATCGCAGTTGGCCGGATCGGTGTCGTGCCCACAACGGAACAATGTGGGGATTCCAAACCAGTATAGGCCGCGCGACATGATATCGAGATCGGGGTCGGTGTTTTGTTGTGACATGGTTGCGTCCTTTCAAGATATTTTTGTACACAGTGGCGGCCTGGTTCGGCCAGAAGCGTCTGATCCGGTATAGGCTTGTGCGTTGAACGGGACAACAAAATTCAAGGCGTTGCAGTATCATGTCAAACAACGACGAAAATGCCCGCCCGGCGATCCTGCGCGGTCTCGCCCGCTGGGCTGCGGATGCCCGCCTCGAAACTCTTCCAGGGCCCGTGAAACAGGTGGCGATACGCTGCCTGATTGACACAATTGCCGTGATCTATGCAGGCTCGGGCGAACCTATGGTCGCGCGAATTCGCGATGATGCCGGCCTCGACGACAGCAGTCGTCTGATGTCGACCTGCATCGGGACCGACAGGCGTGCCGGGGCGGCGCACGCCGCGTTAGTCAACGCTGCCGCCGGGCACGTGCTTGATTTCGACGATGCCTGTTATGCCGGCATTGTCCATGGTTCCGTGGTGTTTCTGCCGGCTATTCTGGCGGTGGCCCAGGACAATGGAAACTCCGGTAAGGAAGTCCTGGAAGCCTTTGTGGTCGCCAGCGAAGTAGCCTATGCGCTGGGCGATTGTGTCGGCGACAGACTGTTCATGGCTGGCCGTTTTGCGACCGGCACATTCGGCCAGATCGGGGCCGCTGCCGGTGTGGCGAAACTGCTGGGGGACGACGAAAACCAGATCGCGCGGACGATTGCCATTGCCGCATCCCAGCCCGTCGGGTTACGCGTCAACAACGGGACCGATCTCAAACCTCTGATGGTGGGCCGGGCGGCGAAGCTTGCCGTGGAGTCGGGCTGGCTTGGACAGGCGGGGCACACCTATCCTGAGACCTTTTTTGAAGACGAAACCGGTTTCTTCCACCAATTCGCCAATGTGAATCCCGACCTCAGCCAGGCTTTGACGATCGGACAGAGATACCGGCTTCTCGATCCGGGGATCGGCGTGAAACGCTTCCCGGCCTGTACGGCAATCCATCCCGCAGTGGAGGCTCTGGAAGGGATACTGGAACACGAAACGATCGCCATTGACGAGATTGCTGCGATCGACCTGGAAGTAGCGGAACTGGTGACGGCATCGCTGCCTTACGATGCGCCAGAAATCGTTACCCAGGCCCGTTTCAGCCTGCCTTTTGCGATTGCCTGCCGTCTGATAATGGGGGGTATCCGACCGGAGCACCTGTCGCGAGAAGCTCTTCATGATCCTGCCGTGCGCGCCCTGATGAAGAAGGTTTCACACAGGACCGGGGATATTGCCGACAAGAACAACCTGGAGACAGTGGAGTCCGCGCGCCTGAGGGTGACGATGTCCGATGGGCGTGTCTTAAAAGGGCGATGCGATGTCCCGAAGGGAGCGCCTGGCCGGCCCCTCAGTGACGATGAACTAAGGCAGAAGTTTCGCGATTGCGTTGCGCCGAAGGTAGGCGACAGAAATGCAGACGTTCTGCTTGCGCGCATTCATTCGATTGAGGGCCTCGACGATGTGTCGGGTTTGTTTGTTTTTGATGAAATGAAATCATCCTTGCCTGGGTAATACCAGCGGTGCCTGCCGAGGATCAGGATGGAGTTGGACAATCAGAACACCCGCTTGCCCTGAATCATGGCTTTGCGCGGCAGCAGGATGTCGTGCTTGGCGCGTATGTCGTGGTCGAGGTGGTCGGGTAGGAATTCCGGATTGTAGTGGTCGTTGAGTATCGAACGGGCCCGATCGCGGACGAGTGCGTTGACGTCGTGTTTGCCTCTCTCCATCCAGACTGCAGGGGATTCCCGGTCGGCAGCCTCAGGGTAGAAATAGTGGGTCTCCATGCTGTCCATGGTCTGGGGATGGCTGAGGAAGTGATTGGGGCCGGCTACCACGTCCCGGATGGCCGCAAGGCTCATGGTCTCATCGTTTACCTCGATGCCACGGGCGAGCCGCAGGGCCATGCCGACGATGTCGTTGTCGAGTACAAAACCTTCGAACGAGGCGCCAAGTAGGCTTGCGTACATGCCGGCGGATTCATAGACCATATTGGCACCGGCCAACGCCGTTGCCGACAGGCTGATGGCCTTTTCGTATGCGGCCTGTGCGTCGGGGATTTTCGAATCTGCCATGCCGCCGGCGACCCCGCTGGGCAATACCAGGAAATTGGAGAGCTGGGCCGCTCCCGCATTGAGGAGCGCAATTTCGGCGGCGCCACAGGCAAAGGCGCCGGATCGAAGGTCGACGACAAACGGCCAGTTGGAGAAGATCACCGGATAACCGGGAGAAAACAGGTTGACGAGGATCAGGCCGGCCAGGGTCTCCGCCAGTGTCTGCACCAGCACGCCAGCAAGCGGCGCCGGGGCGGTGGCGCCGGACTGGGCGGCGATGATGCAATTGATCGGCATGTTCTCTTCGATGGCCGCAAGGGTCACGCCGACCGCGTCCTCGCCGTAGCGCAAGGGGGACACCACCGGACTGATATGTACCTTGCAAAAGGGGCGCTTGCGGAAGCTACCTTCCTCGCCGGTGACATGCTCGAACATATCAATGATCGGGCGCACATGAGACCCGCGCACAAAGCTCATGCCGATGTGTTTTGTGGTTCCGGCAAGACAGGCATAGGCGGTGTTTATGTCGAGGCCAAATTCATCTGGCACGTCAGTTGCCACGACACAGCGGGTGAACCAGTGGACATTGTCGAGGGCGTCGGCCAGGCGGGCAAAGTCGAACAGATCAAGCAGGGTCGAGGCCCGGTAGTCATTGGTTGCAAAATCAACCACGTTGACGGCTGCCCCACCGGTGCCGAAGTGAACGCGTTTGCCGGATACATCGAGGTCGTATTTCGGGTCCCGCCCACACAAGGTCACGGAACGGGCGGCGCCGGCGACAATATCCTCGACAAATGATCTGGGAAAATAGAGGCGCCCGTTTTCATCTGTCGTGCAGCCTTGGGAAACCGCCTGGTCGATAACCACTTCCGGCACCTCTCCCATGCCAACCGTCGACAGGACATCAAGAGCTGCATCGTAGATCTGGTTCACTTGCGCGTCCGTCAGTGGTTTGTACTGTCCGCCACTGGCGCCAGGCCAAATCGGCCGCTTTTCGACTGCAAGCGGCTGGCTCCTGATGGTGTGTCTGGCGGAGCGTCCGCCCAGACGGCCGGCTCGTTTTCTGGGTTCTGACATTGTCTCATCAACCTCGTTTTCAAACATTGCTCAGATGCAGCGGCCGCCATCAACGGCCAGAGCTGTGCCGGTGATCGTCCCTGCCTGAGCATCGGACGCCAGAAAAACAGCGGCCTGTCCCATGTCGTGGGGTGAAATCAGCTGCCCCATAGGGACACTCTCCCGAAACCGGTGCCGGGCTTCGTCGCTGGCGGTGCCGCCCATGAATTCGGTCAGCATCGGCGTATCTCCCGCAGCTGGACAAAGGGCATTCACCCTGATGCCTTCCGGGGCAAGTTCCATAGCTAGCCCCTTTGCGAAGGCGACGGCCGCCCCCTTGCCAGCCGCGTACGCCACCAGATTGGGCCGGGGTGTCAGGGCGATACCGGACGCGGTGATAATGATGTTGCCCGAGCCTTGAGCACGGAAAACCGGCACGGCGTGCCTGGCACAGTTGAAGACACCCTTGACATTGACCGACATTTGAAGATCGAATTCTTCGTCGGTGGTGTCTTCCAGCCGGCAGGGCCGCTGTCCGATACCGGCATTGGCAACCATGATGTGGAGGCCGCCAAAGACACGTTGTGCTTCCGCGACACAGTCCGCCACCGACCGGCTGTCTGTGACGTCGACGCGGCGCGCGACAACGCATTTGCCGGTAGGATCCAATTCACTTGCCGTTCGGGACGCGCCGTCGCCATCACGGTCCGCGATCACGACGCAGGCGCCTTCCTCGATAAAGGATTCGACGATGCCGCGTCCAAATCCAGAGGCGCCGCCGGTCACAATCGCTGTCTTGTTTGCCAGTCTCATATCTGTTTTCTCATTGCGATGATTTTGTGGGAACTTGATTTCGCATTGATGCAGGCAGACGCATTGCACGCTGTGGGCCTGTCACATACCGAACGGTTGCCGGGTAGAATATTGAAGCGCTTGGGGATTTCTCATGCCGTGTTGGAGAAGCGGCACAGGGGCAATCAGATCGGCCTGTCTAGGCTCGGTCCGGCCAATGGTCGCGCGCTGGATAGATCCAGGCAATCACCTGCGAACGGCACATGCATGCGCTGCAGCGGGTATCGGCTCCGGTCATCTTATCCATCGGACGTTGTTCCATGGGTCGAAGTCTATGCCAGCAGGATCTCAAATGACAATCTGTTTGTTTGCAATACTCTCATTTGGATCCGGGCGTAATCCCCGGCGGTGTGAAGCCGCCGTCTACGATCAGCACGTGGTCGTTGACGACAATACAAACACAACCGTCGGCTTTGTCGTAAATTACGCCGCACAACAGACTGTTGTTGTGTTAACACGCAGTCATTGTGTGGCTGCCCCGAAACAAGATCTGATCATGTGCGGCTTCATGTCTGCGTTTTGGAGGGATAAGTGAAAAAAATCCGTAAGTTGCTTGTCGCAAACCGGGGTGAGATTGCGATCCGGGTATTGCGTGCTGCAAACGAACTGGGACTGAAAACGGTTGCGATCTTCGCAAACGAGGACAAGCTTTCCCTGCATCGCTTCAAGGCAGACGAAAGTTATCTGGTCGGTGAGGGACTGGGGCCGGTCAAGGCGTATCTCAGCATCGATGAAGTCCTCCGCGTCGCCCGGGAAGCGGATATCGATGCGATACATCCGGGCTACGGCTTCCTTTCCGAAAACCCTGACTTTGCCGATGCCTGTGTCGCGGCCGGGATAACTTTTATCGGGCCGTCGGGCGATATTATGCGCGCGCTTGGAAACAAGGTCGCGGCGCGCAATCTGGCGGAGGCATCCGGCGTGCCTGTCATGCCGGCAACCGGGCCATTGCCCGAAGACATCGGCGAAGTCCGTGAGCTTGCAGAGAAAGTCGGATATCCGGTGATGCTGAAGGCGAGCTGGGGCGGCGGCGGACGCGGCATGCGCGTGATCTCGGATGCAGGGATGCTCGAGGCCGAAGTGCTTTCCGGCCGCCGGGAGGCCGAGGCAGCCTTCGGCAACGGCGAGGTTTATCTGGAAAAGCTGGTCGAGCGGGCGCGTCATGTGGAAGTCCAGCTCCTAGGCGACAGTCACGGCACTGTGGTTCATCTGTTCGAGCGCGACTGTACGGTCCAGCGGCGCAACCAGAAAGTGGTTGAACGGGCGCCCGCGCCCTACATGGATGCTGAGTCCAGGCAGAGCCTGTGTGACTCGGCACTGAAATTGGCCAGGGCTGCCAACTACGTGAATGCGGGAACGGCTGAGTTCCTGATGGATGCGGACACGGGGAAGTTCTATTTCATCGAAGTGAACCCGCGTATCCAGGTCGAGCATACGGTGACCGAAGAGGTGACCGGGATCGATATCGTCAAGGCACAGATCAGGATTGCTGAAGGGGCGAGGATCGGCGACGAGAGTTCGGGAGTGCCGAGCCAGGACAAAATCGTCCTGAACGGTCACGCCCTGCAATGCCGGATCACGACGGAAGATCCCGATGCCGATTTCGTGCCGGACTATGGCAGGATCACGGCCTATCGCGGGGCAACCGGTTTCGGGATACGACTCGACGGGGGCACGGCCTATTCGGGCGCGGTGATTACCCGGTACTACGACAGCATGCTGGAGAAGGTAACGGCCTGGGCGCCGTCGGCACAGGAAGTCATCGCCCGTATGGACCGCGCCCTTCGCGAATTCAGGATCAGGGGCGTTGCCACCAACCTGGTGTTTGTCGAAAACCTGATCAATCACCCGCGCTTCAAGGACGCCGACTATACCACCCGGTTCATCGACGAAACGCCAGAACTGTTCGCATTGTCGACACGGCGCGACCGGGCGACGAAACTTCTGAAATTCGTGGCGGATGTGTCGGTCAACGGTAACCCGGAAGTCGAAGGCCGCCCAGTGGCCCCGGCCAGTCCCAAGCCCAGGGTTCCGGAACGTCAGCAGGCAGAAAAACCGGACGGCACGCGCCAGCGCCTTGACGCTCTCGGACCGGAAGGATTTGCCCAGTGGATGCTCGACCAGGAGCGGGTCCTGGTGACCGACACGACCATGCGTGACGGACATCAGTCACTGCTCGCCACCCGCATGCGGACCTACGATATGGCGGCGGTGGCGGATTCCTATGCACACAATCTGCCTGAGCTGTTCAGTCTCGAATGCTGGGGCGGTGCCTCTTTCGATGTCTCGATGCGGTTTCTGAAGGAATGTCCCTGGGAACGTTTGGCAACCCTTCGCGAACGAATTCCCAACATTGCCTTTCAAATGCTGTTCAGGGGGGCAAACGGTGTCGGCTACACCAACTACCCGGACAACGTGGTGGCCGGCTTCGTTCACCGTGCCGCGGCGTCGGGCATAGACGTATTCCGTGTCTTCGACAGCCTGAACTGGGTTGAAAACATGCGCGTCGGGATGGACGCCGTGCTCGAGACCGGTAAGCTGCTGGAAGCGTCAATTTGTTATACAGGAGACATTACGGATTCGAATCGATCCAAATACGACCTGAAATACTACGTTTCCATGGCGAAGGAACTCGCGGCTGCAGGCACGCACGTGCTGGGCCTGAAGGACATGGCGGGACTTGTCAAACCGGAGGCGGCCCGGCTCCTGGTTCGGGCGCTCAAGGAAGAAACCGGTTTGCCGGTTCATTTTCACACGCACGACACGAGCGGCATTTCGGCCGCCAGCATCGTGGCGGCAGTGGAGGCCGGGGTCGATGCGATCGATGCGGCGGTAGACTCGTTTTCCGGCCTGACATCGCAACCCAACCTGGGGTCGCTTGCCGCAGCATTCCGGGGGGGCAGCCGCGATACGGGACTCGATGGCGACACCCTGCGGGCCTTTTCGGACTATTGGGAATTCGTGCGCAAGCAGTATGCGGCCTTCGAGAGCGATCTGCGGTTCGGGGCATCCGAAGTCTATCTTCATGAAATGCCGGGCGGGCAGTTCACCAACCTGAAAGAGCAGGCCCGGTCGCTCGGACTGGAAGAACGTTGGCACGATGTGGCCAAGACCTATGCGGAGGTCAACGACATGTTCGGCGACGTGGTCAAGGTGACGCCGACATCGAAAGTCGTTGGCGACATGGCTCTGACCATGGTGAGTGGAGGTCTGACGCGGGACGAAGTGGAAGATCCCGACAAGGACATTTCCTTTCCGGATTCGGTCATCTCCCTGTTTCGGGGGGAGATCGGCCAGCCTTATGGCGGTTTTCCCAAGGAACTGCAACGCAAGATCCTGAAGGGCGATCAGCCGGTGACGGAACGGTTCGGCGGCATGATGGCCGATGTGGATGTCGCTGCTGAGAAGCTTGTGGTCGAAACGAGCCTGGGTCGCGAGATCAGCGATGAGGAAATCTGGTCGCATCTCATGTACCCCAAGGTCTTTGCCGACTATGCGGCGCATCTGGAAGAATTTGGTCCAGTCGATGTGTTGCCGACGCCGACATTCTTCTACGGCATGACGCCAGGCGAAGAGGCCTCGATCGACATTGAACCGGGCAAGACGCTGGTCGTGCGTTATCTGGCGATGGGCGACGTGGATGATGACGGCAACGTCAAGGTGTTCTTCGAACTCAACGGCCAGCCGCGGGTTGTGAAAGTGCCTAACCGCGCGATCGCTGCCGGTATCAAGGCGCATCCGAAAGCGGAAATCGGCAATTCGAACCACGTGGCTGCTCCAATGCCAGGAATGGTGGCGTCAGTGGCCGTGGCGGTTGGACAAGCCGTGCGAATCGGCGACCTCCTGTTGACCATCGAAGCCATGAAGATGGAAACATCCGTGCATGCGGAAGTCGACGGTAAAGTAGCTGCCATTCATACGCCGCATGGCACACAGATCGATGCCAAGGATCTCATGATCGAATTTGGCTGACGTCTGAAAACGCCTAATCGCGCAGAGACATTGTTAGGAGGACGCCGAACCATGCGTCCGGCAATCCATGAAGGTAACGTAGCGGTCGTGACGGGGGCTGCCAGTGGCATCGGACTGGCCACCAGCCGTCGGCTTGTGGAACTTGGGCTCCGCGTTTGCATGGTTGACGCCAACGCGGAGCGCGTCCAACAGAAAGCCAGTCAACTAAGGGAACATACCGGATCCGAAACAATAGTTTCACTGAGGGCGGATGTAAGCAAACGTGAAGACCTCGTGTCAGTGCAGTCCCGAGTAGGCGATGTGTTCGGCGGTGTCGATATTCTCATGAACAATGCAGTAACACGTACCGGCGGCGGCGTATGGTCGGATGTGGCGGACTGGCAGACAGCGGTTGACGTCAATTTCTGGGGTGTCGTCCATGGCACCCAGGTTTTCGGCCCGGCGATGATCAGCCGGAACTCACCGGGACTGATTATCAATTCGGGATCCAAACAGGGCATCACCAACCCACCGGGCAATGCCGCCTACAATGTCACCAAATCCGCGCTAAAGACTTACACCGAAGCGCTTCAGCATGACCTGCGTACAACACAAGAGTGTCAGGTAAGCGCTCACCTGTTGATCCCGGGTTGGACCACCACCGGAGACCGCGATCACCAGCCGGGCGCTTGGATGCCGGATCAGGTCGTCGACTACATGTTTGTCGCGCTTGACCGGGGCGACTTCTACATCCTGTGTCCGGACAACGAGGTGAGCCCGGACGAGGATCGCAAACGTGTTTTGTGGTCAGCACGGGACGTTACCGAAAACCGGCCGCCATTGTCGCGGTGGCATGGCGACTTCGACGACACGTTCGACGCCTTCGAGGGCTAACGCCCTGGGAATGTGCGAGGCCATGAACATGGCCAAATGTCACCGCCGCGTCACATTGGCGTCCTAACAGTTTGCCGCCCCGGTATCGACGTTGGCGGCTTGCCGGCTGTATGCTGGCGGTCCAGTCCATGAGGACCCTGGCAGGTCGTGTGATCTGACGGCAGGGTGAGCCACGAGACGCATAACAAAAGACGGTTGTCCGATACATGCTCAATCAAATTCTGAACTCCATTGCCGACGCTGGCCGTGACCTGTGGCAACGCCGCGGGGGCGACGATGCCGCCGCGTCCACCGATACAATCCAGGCACTGTGCGAGGACCTTCTTTCGACCCGCGGCGAGGCGTCCGGGATCGCTGTTGCCCGTGACGTGGCGCATGCTTATCACAGCCTTGACGCCGATGGACGGGTTTCACTATTCACTATACTCAACGATCGTTACGGACCCGATACAAAAAAAATTGACGAGACGGCCCAACGCTTTCGCGACCATGGCGATCTGGAGTCCTACCTCGCTTTGTCAAAGGCGATCGAACCGCCACGGCAGGAATTTTTCCGCCGTCTCAACATGGCGCCGGGCGGCACACGGACCATCGTTGAAATGCGTTCACATCTGCTACAGATCCTGCCCAGACACCCGGAACTGAAGGGCCTCGATGAGGATCTGAAACATATTCTTTCGTCCTGGTTCAACCGCGGATTCCTGACACTTCAACGTATCGACTGGCAAACACCTGCGGACATTCTCGAACGATTGATACAGTATGAAGCGGTTCATCGCATGGACGGATGGGATGACCTTCGCCGGCGCTTGGCGCGGGACCGGCGATGCTTCGCTTTTTTCCATCCCGCCCTGCCAGGCGAACCGCTGATCTTCGTGGAAGTCGCCCTGATACAGGGGTTGGCAACGTCGATCCAACCCTTGCTCGACCGGTCGGAGGAGCCGGAAGATCCTGCAGATGCCGATACCGCAATCTTCTATTCGATCAGTAACTGTCAGGATGGACTGGCGGGTATATCCTTCGGCAATTTTCTGATCAAGCAGGTTGTGCACGAGCTGACCCGTGATCTGCCCAGCCTCAAGAAGTTCGCGACCCTGTCACCGGTTCCGGGATTTTGCCGGTGGCTGGATACACAGATGGCAAATACTGACTCCGAGTTCCTGTCGATGGACGAATTCGATGCGCTGGGATTGCTCTCCCAGGATGGCTGGCATGAAAATGACCAGCATGCCAAGGCGCTTCAACCGCTTCTGATGCGCCTGTGCGCCCGATATCTGGTTGAAGCGAAATCACGGGGGCGGCCCGTAGATCCGGTTACGCGGTTTCACATCGGCAATGGCGCCCGCCTGGAACAGATCAACTGGATGGGCGACATGTCCGAGAATGGTTTGCGGCAGTCCGCAGGGATGCTCGTCAACTATCTCTACGATCTGAAGACGATCGAGCGCAACCACGAGGCATTTGCGGAAACCGGGGCGATTGCCCATTCATCACAAGTCAAGAAACAGCTCTGATCGCGAAGTTCAGTCGATACCCCTCACGATCTCTTGTTGTCTTGTGAGCGAAGAATCGCCCTGGGTGCACTGGATCGTCCGTACAGGACATTATATGTGGCTGGTAGGCAATTTTCAGGTGAGGAGTTACCAATGAATCAAATCTCAAGACGTACGTTCTTCGCAGCGGCGTCAATGGTCGCCGTGGCTGGGCTTTTTGCCCTTGGGTCGCCTGACGCACAGGCTGCGTCAAAACTCGGCTCCGGTTCCTTCAAGGGGGCGTCGGGCCATGTGACAAAGGGCACAGTTACAGTCCAGAAAACGGCAAAGGGCTACAAGGTCAGGCTGGCGAAGAACTTCTTCCTCGACGGCGCGCCCGATCCATGGCTCGGTTTCGGCAAGAACGGCAAGTTTGTCGGCAAAACCCGGTTTTCTGTTCTCCGGAAAAACAAAGGTTCCCAGTCTTATGTGATTCCGGCTTCCATCAAGGCCGAGAAATACAACCAGGTTTTTGTGTGGTGCAAGAAGTTCGGTGTGCCACTTGGTGTCGCCACGTTCAAGTAAGACAACGCACTCGATCTCTACTGAATCTAGATGAACGGGCGCGGGGGACCGAACGATCCCATCAGCAGTACGATGCCGATCAGCAGGATGAGCCCCGCGCCGACGACACTCAGGACCCGGTAACCGGTATCTAGCCAGGCGGTTCTTCCGCCCAGTAGCGAAAGCGCCAGATTCTTGGAAACGAGAGTCAGGATGGCCAGCGATGAAACGGTAATCGCGGTTCCGACCGCCATGGCGAAAGTGGCCCCGATGCCGGCAATAACGATGCCGATGGCATTGGCGAAGACGAGAACCAGAACAGCACCGCTGCAGGGCCTGATGCCGATTGCGAAGATAATCGATGCGGCCTGGACAAGGGATACCGGTTTCTTCAAGTCCTTTGGTTGCGGAATATGTTGGTGACCGCAGCCGCAATTTTCATCGTGAACATGGTCATGATCGTGATGTTGATGCGGTACGGTTGTACCGGTTGTCGCGACGGCGGCCGGCGCTCTCCAGAAGAGTGGCGCCAACGCCCGCCACAGCATGTAAAGCCCGACGCAGCAGATCAGTGCGTAGCTTGCCTGTTCCAGGTAGATGACACTGCGTTGCGCGGAGCGTCCGGCCATGCCGAGCACCATGACGAGGGTCATGACTATGACAATGGCGGTGACCGCCTGCATCAGTGACGACAGGACGGCCAGCATGATACCGCGTTTGACCTGTTCTTCATTGGCCAGGAGGTAGGCGGATATTACGGTCTTGCCGTGGCCGGGTCCGGCGGCATGGAAGATGCCGTAAAGGAAACTCAAGACAATCAGAGACCAGGCAGCCTCGAAAGTGTAATCGGACTTGATGCGCTTAACGGCCTTGGCGAGCTTGCGGTAGAAAGCATGCTGCTGGACCTGAATGTAGCGAACGGTCCTCGACCAGACGCCGGGCTGTGCACGAGGCTCACTCGCTTCGGCGGTTGCCGTGCTGCGTTGCTGTAACAAAGACGCATCAGCCGTCGTCGAAGCAAACCCCGACACAAGCACGATGGTAACAAGCGCGACGGCCATTGCCGTCAGGAGTGCCGGTATACGCATGGGCGTCAGGATGCTGCCGGCGTGCAGACGACCGAGACCCGCTCTGCATACAGGGAGCCCATCTCCTTGGTGTTGGCGAGTTTTTCATAGAACGCCTCGCCCTGGTCGCCCAGATCATCGGCATCGGCTTCAGCCTTGGCGATCGTCGTTCGGCACTGTTTAGGCGCCTTGCCAACGACGTTTACGCCGCCTTTGGCGGGGTACTCAATGGCGATGTAGAACTCCGGGTCATACATCTTGTAACTCACCTGGCTGGCGACAGGGTCAACCGGCTCGGCGAACGGGATCTGGAAGTACATGGTGAGAATGTCATTCTTCATGTGCGACCCGAATTCGGTTACTTCACCATAAGCGACCGGTTTGCCGTCTGCATTTACCTGTGTGAAGTAACGGAACGCCTTAAGTTCCTTAATGTTTTCCACGATGACGCCGTTCAGCTCGGCTGGCTCGTATTTGCCGTTCTGGTTTGCGTCCAACCCTTCCACGGCGGTGACACTATAAAACTCGTCAAAAGACCATTCGACGTTCACGGCAATGATCCTGCCGGCATCGTCGAACACCACATCGCTGCGGGCCTCGATGGCTACATGAGGATGGCTGACAGCCGGTGATGGCGTGAATGCCATTGCAAAGGCAACAAGCGCTCCGCGCAACAGGCCTTTTGGGGAGCTGGGCTTCATTGTCGATTTGCCTCCTGAATTGAGTGCAGGCCAAGTCGAATTCCGAATGACGCAATATTACGCAAACATGTTCAAAAAGTGAATGTTCTTGTCAATCGTCGTATCCTTTTACCAGAAGTCCTGGTGATTCGCGGTCGATCCGGGTGCTGCATTGGCCATTGAAAGGAGATGTAACATGAAGGTGTCGGATATGTGGAAAATCGCCGCTGGCGTGATTGCGGTCCTGTTTGTCATCGCCACGGCCTGGCAGACTGTGCTGATCGTACCGGAAGGACATGTGGGGATCATCACCCATTTCGGCAAGGCCAAGACCCAGGTCTATCCCGGCCTCAACTTCAAGACACCCTGGGTCGAGAATGTTCGGATCATCGAAATCAGGCAGCGCAAGAACACCGAGAAGCTTGCGGCAGCCACCAACAACCAGTTGCCGATCACGGCGCTGGTGTCGATAAACTGGACAGTCAATGCTGACAATGCGCTGGAGATCTACAAGAGCTACGGTACGCTCGACCAGTTCGAGGACCGAATTCTCGATCCCAAATTGCGGTCCGTGGCGAAGGCGGCCCTATCGAAATTCAGGGCGGATGAGTTGATCCGAGACCGCAACAAGGCAGCGGCAAGAATCCAGACCATGATGGCGGATACGCTGGCGAATTTTCCGGTGACCGTGAACAGCCCGCAGATCGAGAATATCGATCTGCCGCAGCAATATCTCGATGCCGTGCAGGCCAAGGAGAAAGCCCGTGAGAATGCCGAGCGGGAGAAGCATGTGCTGGCGCAGCAGCGTTTGCAGGCGATGCAGAAGGTCAACACGGCAGAGGCAGAACGCGATGCCCTGAAGGCCGCAGCTGACGGCCGTGCCTATGCCATCCTGACGGAAGCCAAAGCCGAGGCCGATGCCATCAGGGTCAAGGGCGAGGCGGAAGCGGCAACGGTTCACGCGATTACGGAAGCCCTCAAGACGTCACCACAACTGGTGGAATATGAGCGAGCCAAACGCTGGAACGGCCAGCTTCCCCACACCATGATGGGCCAGGGCACGAACGTGCTCTGGAACATGGCCCCGCCGCCACAATAGACGAATCGCAGAACTGGAAAACCGACCCGCCATATTGCCGGCGCCGCATGAATTGTCATGGGCCATTGGCAAAATGCGGTTGACAAGGGCGATGTTTCTTTGCGAGAGAAGGGCCATGGGGTTTGCGAGTGCCCCGTGAGGCGTCAGCCAAAATTTCGCGTCCACTTCACCTCATTTGACAAGGAGGAGGACGCATGCCGTCTCCATCACAAATTACCGTATCCCAACTTTCACGCCTCATAGGATTGCCTGACGCACCGGTCATTGTCGACATTTGCATTGACGAGGATTTCGACAACGATCCTCGTCTCCTGCCGACGTCCTTCCGTCATCCCTTCCGTGATATCGCTTCGTTGGCACCTATGCTCAATGGATCCCGCGTCGTTATCGTTTGCCATCAAGGCCTGAAGCTTAGCCAGGGTGCGGCGGCAATCCTGCGTGATCATGGGATCGCGGCCGAAAGTCTGGAAGGGGGCATCGTCACGTGGCAGGAGGCCAATGGTCCGCTTGTTCCGGCCGACAAGATACCGCCGCGTAATGCCGAAGGCCGCACGGTCTGGGTGACCCGGCACCGGCCAAAGATCGACCGCATTGCCTGCCCCTGGCTGATCCGGCGCTTTGTCGACCCGCGCGCGCAATTCCTGTTTGTTGAGCCAGCCGAAGTATTGAATGTGGCCGACAGATTCGAGGCGACACCATTCGATGTGGAAGACGTCTTCTGGAGCCATCGCGGCGAACGCTGTACCTTTGACGTCATGATCGAAGAGTTCAAGCTGGAAAGCGAGGCGCTGACCAGACTGGCAACAATTGTGCGCGGTGCCGATACCGACCGGCACGACTTGGCGCCTGAATCTGCGGGATTGATGGCGGCCTCTCTCGGTCTGTCACGCATGTACCGCGACGACCTTGCCCAACTGGAAGCGGGCATGGGCCTCTACGATGCGTTTTACCGCTGGGCTCGGGATGCCTTCGATGAAGGCCATGATTGGCCTGCAACGTCACAGAAGTCCTGAGAAAATGAGTACGGAAACAATGACGGCGGGTCGCGATCTCAATCGCGCCCCGTCGCTCCATCAGGCGACAATGGCATTTGCAAGAATCGGTGTTCTGTCCTTTGGCGGACCGGCGGCACAGATCTCGCTGATGCACCGCATCTTGGTGGAGGAAAACGGCTGGCTTAGCGAAAAGCAGTACCTGAACGCCTTGAGTTTCTGCATGCTTCTTCCGGGTCCCGAAGCGATGCAGCTGGCCACCTATGCCGGTTGGCGGTTGTTTGGCCTGGTTGGCGGGTTGATCGCGGGATTGTTGTTCGTCCTGCCCGGTGCGGCGGTGGTTCTGGCCCTGGCGACTGTCTATTCCTATTTTGGCGACGTACCGCTTGTCAATACGCTCTTCCTGGGAATCAAGGCCGCCGTCCTGATCATCGTGATCGAAGCGCTTCTCCGGGTTGCGAAACGAGCCTTGAAGGGGCCATCCTACTGGGTGGTCGCGGGCCTGGCGTTCGTTGCCATCTTCTTTCTTGCCCTGCCGTATCCGCTGATTGTCTTTCTGGCCGCGGTGTTTGGTTTGTTCTGGGGCGTGAAATCCACTGACGAGAACGTGGAGAAACCCGCCGGCACCTCGATGTTGAAGACAATGCAGAACATCGCCATCTGGCTGGCCATCTGGTGGATACCGCTGTTTGCAGTTGACCGCCTATCCGGCCAGCCGATCCTGACAGACATCGGGGCTTTCTTCTCAAAACTCGCAGTTGTCACATTTGGCGGGGCTTATGCGGTTCTGGCTTACATGGGTCAGGATGTGGTCAGCGACTTCGGGTGGCTGAGTGCCGGTGAGATGATGGATGGACTCGGTCTTGCCGAAACCACACCGGGGCCGCTTATTCTTGTCACGGAATTTGTCGGTTTCATCGCGGCCTTCCGGGAAGGTGGGTTGGCGCTCGGTCTCGCCGGTGCGGCGGTGACCCTCTGGGTTACGTTCGTCCCGTGTTTCCTGTGGATATTCACCGGTGCGCCCTATATCGACTGGATTTCCGGTCAACCGCGCTTGAGCGGCGCCCTGTCGGCGATCACGGCAGCCGTCGTCGGTGTCATTCTCAACCTTTCGATTTGGTTCGGACTGCATGTCTTCTTTGCGTCCGTGACACCACAGAAATACGGTCCCGTTACCTTGTGGCAACCGGACTTCGGCACCCTCGACTGGCGGGTCGTCGTGTTGTCGGTTGTGTGTGGATTTCTTCTCCTGAAACTCCACTGGAGCATCGGACGGGTTCTTGTTGTGTCGTCTGCTCTGGGCTGGGTACTGGTCAATGCGGTTTGAGCGGCAACGTCAGAATTGGCGTGAAAACTGCGTTCCGCTGCCATCCATGGGAGACATCGATGTCCGCCTTCAGTCCTGAAGGAGGGCGACCAATCACAACCGCATGGTCGAGCGTCGGCGGGCGGGTCTCGTGGGTTCTGAGGAGCCGGTAACGCTTTCCTATTACGGCAGTTCGGCGTACCAGGTCACAAGCCCGTCCGGCATTGCGTCTATAGATTTCGACGTGTCGTCTCATGCTCATTTCGATCATGATGCCCAGCACCGCCTCGATGCTTAAGCCCCGCTGGACAGGGAAATTCATCGTGAACGGAGAACATTGGCCGAGAACTATTCTGGAGAATCCATCGTTATCTTCGACAGGGGCAGGTTTGTGCGGTGAAATTTCGTTTCGGCATCAGGCCTAACGGGAATTTGACTTTGCATGCGGCGAAATGTGTGTTGCATGTCACGGCCCGTCGGAGCAGTTTTCTCCCGGGCAAGTTTCGAACTGGATCAGTCTCTTATGGAAATATCTTACGCAGGCGCACTATTTGCCGGAATACTGAGCTTCCTGTCGCCTTGTGTCCTGCCCCTGGTGCCGCCCTATCTTTGTTTTCTGGCCGGAACCTCCCTTGAGGAACTAACCGACAATGTTCCCGGTGAAGACGGTGTCGCGTTGCGGGTTTTCTCGTCGGCCCTGCTGTTCGTGCTAGGCTTCTCCACTGTTTTTGTGTCGCTCGGGGCGACCGCTTCGGTGTTCGGAAACCTGATTTCCGATGTCTTCCTGCGTAAGACACTGGCCGATATCCCGGGCCTCGATAGTGTGCTTGGCGGCATACCTTCGATCAAGTTCTCGCTGTTTTCCATACCGATCGACATTCCCGTAGGATCGTCGCCGATCGGTGTGTTCTTTGCCAGCATCGTGATTATCCTCATGGGCCTTCATTTCCTGGGCGTATTCCGGTTCTCGATTCTCAACCGGGAAGCCCGCTATCACCATAAATCCAGGCCTGCGGGCTTTCTGGGCGCCTATGCTGTGGGGCTTGCATTCGGCTTCGGTTGGACACCCTGTATCGGTCCGGTTCTGGCCGTCATTCTGACGATCGCTGCTGGCTCCGAGAGCGTGTCGTATGGATCGAGCCTGCTTGCTGTCTATTCGCTGGGTCTCGGGGTTCCGTTCCTGATTGCAGCTCTGGCGGCGAAACCGTTCCTGGGCTTCATGAAGAAATTCCGCAGCCATGTGGGGACGGTCGAAAAAGCAATGGGTGGACTGCTGGTCCTGACCGGCGTCATGTTCCTGACCGGAACCATGAGCGCGCTTTCGTACTTTCTGCTCGATGTATTCCCCGCCTTGGGAACCATCGGATGATGCTCTGGGAATTACGGACAAAGTTTCCGTCGATACTCCAGGGAGTCCCTGGTTGCAGATTGCCCGTTACGGGAATCTGATAGGAACGCCGAACTTAAGTTCCTTTTCGGCGATTTCGTCGGGGAATTTCGCCACGGGGCTTGCTTCTCTCAGGGCGTTGACGGCGGCTTCGTCGAGCACGGCATGACCGGAGCTGCGAAGGATTTCGTACGATGAAATGGCGCCGTCATTCTTGACGACGATCTGCAGGTATACTGTTCCGACTTTGCCGTCCCGTCTTGCTTCAGAGGGGTAGACACGCTTGTTCTTCAACTCGGCGATCAAAACACGGTAGTAGGTTGTCTGTGCAGCGCTCGCGGCCTGACTGTCAGCAGTGGATTCAGGTGTCGCTGGAGGCGCGGACGCAATCTTGGTGCCGTTGTCGCCTGAGTCGTTTGTGGCACTTTCATCGTCTGCGGGCGCCTGGCCGGCTACGTATACACTGGCGGGTTTCGCTTTCGGCACGGGGACCGGGTCTCTTATCGTGGATCGGCCGGCGTCCGATTCTGCCTCCTCTGGTTCGACCTCTGGCTCGACCTCGGGGTCAGCGAGTTTGATGATTTCGGCTGTCGAACTGGGAAGCACTTCGTTCTGGCCAGATGGCTGCGGGCCTGCATTGGTATCGATCTGTTTGATTGGTGCAGCAGAAACGACCGTTGTAACGACTTCGTCACTAGTTTCGGCCTTCGGGACCTGGGATGTGTCCTTGTCGACTATTCCAGGGCTTGTACCGGTTCCCACTGAAGATTTCGGGGCCGACGCCGGTTGTGCGGCGACAAGCGGGGCTTCCTGTTCCAGGCCGATTATCTTGACAGACAGAGAGATCGATTCAACCGTAGATGCCGGTTTTTCTTTGACGGGTATTTGCGGCAACACCACGCCAGACGATGATTTCGGTGCCAGTAGCAACCATGCCGAGACCGCGGCTCCATGGGCAACGACGATAAGAACTGCGGCAATCAGCCATTCAAAGATCCGGATACGTGTCATTTTGCGATTCTCAAACGTACTTGTTTGACACCGACTCGCCTCACTTCGTGCATCAATCTGGCAACTACAGCGGCGTCCGCATTGCCGGGCGCCCTGATCGTGACGGCAACTGCTGCCGGTGACGAAATATCACGGTAAAGCGCGGGCGATACTTCGCGCACTTTCAACGTCTTCGAACCATATCCTACCTGTCCCTGGCTGTCGACGGTCAGGAAAATCTCGTTTGCTCCCGAAGAGCCGTTCCCGGCAACCAGTGCAATTGTACCGGCCAGAACCTTGGCCGGACTGTTGTTGCCGTTTATGGCAAGGACCAGGACCGTCAACATCACGCACTGAAGAAGCAGGGCGAGAAACCCGGGCAGACGTGGTCTGTTCTTGCGTTCGATTTCCATTATGGCTCAACACTGGGGTTTCTGGCCACCAACCCTATACTTGTCGCGCCTGCTGCAGCAGCGGCGGATATGATCGTATCAATAACGGAAACGGCCACCTTGGGCTCAGGCTCCAGAGCAATGTGGGCGCCCTGATTGATTTCCAGCGCC
Organism: Hyphomicrobiales bacterium; assembly: GCA_021775835.1. The sequence continues at coordinate 41,880 of JAJFHC010000095.1, forward strand.
TCTGCAAAACTATCTTTCATTTCCGATGAATCGACCGGAACGCCGTCAATATAAACAGTCCCGTCGGCATCGATGCCAACCACGATGGTTAGGCCCGAATCTTCCGACACCGTTTCGGCCTGAAGCATGAATTTCGCCTGGGACGACGGTGCGGATGCGCCGGCGCCAGGAAGAAAATACACAACAGTTACAAGAAGAAAAACGTCAAGAACCGCAATTACCACTGTGCGCCAAAGTGTCCTCTGCCTTCGAGCGATGCGCATGGCGCTACCTCAACTCCGGCTCATAATATTCTTCTTCTTCGTCGTCCTCTTCCTCGTAGTCATCTTCTTCGAGTTCATGACCGAGTCCGGTTCGAACGGTGACATTCGCTCCGACAATTGCGGCAACCGCCGCTTCCATTGCACGGCGCTCCCGCTCGACACGGGCATCGAGATAATAATAGAAAAGAACGGTCACGATCGACACGGCAAGACCGGTCGCTGTTGATACCAGAGCCACGTGGACAGGCGGGTTTTCAGCACCGGCGCCAACGCCTATCATGGCAAGGACGGTCCCGAAGATGCCGCATAAGGGGGCAAGAAGTGCTATCAGTTCCAGTGTTCGGAGGCCGGAATCAAGGGCACCCATCTGCATCCTGGCCGCCCGCATGATTTCGTCGGTAAGGGCTTCATCGCGCGGATCCATTTGCGCACGCGCCTGCATCGCGACGAACATGACCTTCGCAGTCGGGCTTCGTTGCTGCGAAACGATAGCGACAGCGCCGTTCTGATCGCCTTCATGCCAGGAACGCAAAGCGGGTGCTATAAATTTGCGACGACCGACGCGGCGGCTGAAAAACTGCCAGATTTTCGCAAGAATTATGGTGAGTCCGATCACCGAAAGGGCGATAAGCACAAGCATAACCGGTCCGCCCTGCCAAAGCAGGGCCATGGCCCTGGACGCAACATCGAGTGCGGTCCCCAACACGTCAGCCTCCTCATAATCCCCGGACAGCCGGTTTTCCCGATCTCGTCACCAAGGTGTCTCTAACATATTCCTTCAGGAGTGTGTATTGCCTCAGAAAGATTATTCTTAATGGGACAAATACACGTCTTTCACAACACCGGAATCGTGTAATACGTTGGTCTTGTGTATCAATCCACCGCATTTTTGGGTAAATGCGAAAAGGTTTATCCATTTATCATGACGCTCTTCGACATCATTGCCATCTTGCTCGGCCTGTCTGCCCTTTTCGGGTTCATCAATTACAAGGTATTCCGGCTGCCACACACGATTGGCCTGGTGGTCATCGCCCTGGCGGCATCGGGTGTGATTGTCTTTGCGGACTTTCTCGCTCCCCAGTACGGAATCGGCGTTCTGGTGACGGGAACACTCAAGCAGATCGACTTCTATGAAGCGGTCATGCATGGAATTCTGAGTGTGCTGCTGTTCGCAGGTGCAGTCCATGTGGACCTGGAGGAACTGGCTGCCCGTAAGTGGGCGATCGGCCTGATGGCGACGCTGGGCGTCATGACCTCCACTGTGCTGGTTGCCGGTGCCATGTGGTTCATCATGAAGGCACTTGGAACGGAGATACCGTTCATCTGGGCTCTCGTGTTCGGGTCGCTGATCAGCCCGACGGACCCTGTGGCGGTCCTTGGAATTCTCAAGACAGTCAAAATTCCCAGGTTGCTCGAAGCCAAGATCGCCGGAGAATCGCTTTTCAACGACGGCGTCGGCGTCGTGGTCTTTACGATTCTGCTGGCGATCGCCGTGGGCGGTAACGGAGAGATCGGGGTACCGGAAGTTGCGAAGCTGTTCGCTGTCGAAGCCTTCGGCGGGGCGGTCCTGGGTCTGGTTTCAGGCTATGTCGCCTACAAGGCAATGCGCGTGGTAGACGATCACAATCTGGAAGTATTGATAACGTTGGCGTTGGTCTGCTGCACCTTTGCGTTTGCGATTCACATTCACGCCAGCGGTCCTATTGCGGTGGTCATTGCCGGGCTTTTCATTGGTAACCATGGGGCCAAGTTCGCCATGAGCGAGAACACAAGACGCCATGTGTTCCAGTTCTGGGAACTGAGTGATGAAATCATGAATTCCGTACTGTTTCTTCTGATCGGTCTGGAAGTGCTGGTCGTTGGCTTTGATGCGGACATCTTCTGGATCGTCGTGCTGGCCATCCCGGTCGTGTTGCTGTCGCGCCTGATCAGTGTCGCGATACCAATTTCCCTGCTGTCGATCCGGGAAAAATTCACGGACAATGCCGTGGCCATCCTGACCTGGGGCGGCCTGCGCGGTGGTATATCGGTGGCACTGGCGCTGTCCTTGCCCGATGGCCCCTACAAGAACGTGATCCTTGCCTGCACCTATGCGGTGGTCGTGTTCTCAATCATCGTGCAGGGCCTGACCATGAAGAGCCTGGTTGGCAGACTGATGCCGCCAGATCCGGACTGATGTCTGCGCCAAAGCGGACGGTCAGGCGGCTGTTCTCGGCGCATTTATCCAGACGGTCGAGCGGGTTTCGATTTCCCTGACGGTGCGTTGTCTTTCCTCAGGCGGGAGAATGTCCAGGGACGGCCAAAGTCCTGTTTCCAGGGTGTCGGCATAGGATGGCGACAGGTTGTGTCGTTGCATTTTCGCGGAGGCGCCATGGTGATCGTAATTCAGAGCTGCATGCTCGAAGCGAACCCCGTGAATCATTGGCGAAAGAACGCTGTACCAGACTCTGGGCGTGCCATCGTTTGCGGGAAGCCCGAGGGCGCCTGAATTATGCCAGATCTGGCGCCCGAAATGGCGAGTGAACGGCAAACCTGTGTGGCCGGCGATTACAGCGTCTGTTCCGGCAAGGGTCAGTTCGGGCCGAAAGGTCTCTTCGTCGAGAGAGGCAAACATGAAGCGGTTAACTTGGCCGACGCTGCCGTGCACGACACGAAAGGACCGGTCCGACATGGTGAACGTCAGGTGATCCGGCAATTCCACACACCACTGTCTGGTATTGTCGGATACTTCGTCATTGGCAAAAGCATACCATTCCACGGCCATGGTCTGACAGGTTGATCCCTCGTCGAAGCCACAGGCGCAATCGAGCGCATTGCGTCCAATCTGTTCTTCCACATTGCCTTTGATGGCACGGATGTCCGACCCGCGAAGGCGCGCAGCGCTGGCCTCCGGATCGCCGCAATAGGCGATGACGTCTCCGGTATGAATGATGTGGTTTTCGGGGATGTCGCGTCGGGCAGCTTCATCCAGCAGAGCCTCGAGAGCCTGAAGGTTTCCGTATACACCTCCGCAGAGCAGCAACGGCGCCTGGAAATCCCCCAGGTGATCAGTTCGGACCATCACATAACACTTTCGATATTGCGTTGTTGAGACATGCAAATAGACTCATCCGGACCAGTGAGCCATGAAAAACGTGCCTGGTGGCGGGGTTGTGAACGGCTTGTCAGATGCCGTGAGCCCAGAGGCATTCAATTGCTGTCCTGATTTTCCGCACTAAGTTCGATTGGAACGCCGTGCGGCGTCGCTCGCGCCGCCCGATCCCAGGCAGCTTTTCTGTCAAGGTGGTCGGGCCGGGATACGATGTTCTTCTCACTGAGCAGGTTTTCCAGGGCTGAGAGCCAGTGAAGATAGTAGTTGTCGGCGGAGTCGTGGGGGCCTGCCCTGGAAATCTCCGTGCCTAATTTTTCGGCCCATTCAGTCCAATCGAAGTGCCCCGCCTCGTGCAGGCGTACGGTCATGGCAAAAGCCTGGGCCTGCCAGGGTTCCTGAAAAACCGGTTCGCTGTCCTTTATGGGAAGCCCTGGTGTGGCATTGAGCTGGTCGCGTCCTATCATCGGTCGACAGCCTCGAGATAAGCCTCCCACAAGTCCACGTAAACGCTGGCCGTACGGTCGGCGCTGTCGCCGAACAGATCGCGTGATGCAAAGCGAACGCTGTAGAGAATGCCCGGGTTCTCGCCGTCGCCCCTGGCGTTCGTGTCGGGGAAGACATAGCCACCGTGGATCCGGTCGATCATGCCGACGTGGCCGTGGGTGTAGGTCGGCGCGCGGGTGTGGCCGGTGGTCGCCATGATCCGGACGCGGACGTTATCGCCTTCTTCAAATTCCGGTGGTGTATTCACGGCCCGGTCGCAAGGTCCTCCTTTGGCGAGACCTGCTGCAACCTGGTCGGCCTGCAACACCCGTGTTGGCGCCAGGACGGGCTTTGATCGGGCGCGGCCATCCAATTCGCCCTTTTCAACGAACCCGACCTGGTCGAGCAGCTCTTCGAGACCTGCCAGCCAAACCTCGTAATAGGACATCTGCATGTAGCGCGCAGGGTGCCGGTTTTCCCGGGCGTGACGGCTCTTATCCAAATTCCAGGCCCCCGATGCCCCCATTGCCAGCGCCAACGCGAAACACCGGCGTTCCCATTCGTCATGAAATGGCGGTTCATCGGACTCCGGCTCGACTGGGCCCAGGCCATGAACGCCCCCCAGATCCTGACCGCCCTTCACGACGCCACCCCACCGGTTATTCTGCCCGGCGGCAGGGCCAGTCCAGTGCCGATCATGGAGTCGCGGGTCACCAGTGTCGCGAGTTGTCCCTCATTGAGGCTATCCGCTCCTTCAGGGCGCATGGGTATTACGAGATATCTGATTTCGGCGGTTGAATCCCAAACCCTGATATCCGTATCGTTCGGCAGGTCGACCCCAAATTCCTGGAGTACGCCCCTTGGATCGGCCACCGCTCTTGAACGGTAGGGCGGAGATTTGTACCAGACCGGCGGGAGGCCCAGAACCGGCCACGGATAACAGGAGCACAAGGTGCACACGACCATATTGTGGGTCGAGGGTGTGTTTGCTACGGCCACCATGTGCTCGCCCTGCCGGCCGGTGAAGCCAAGTTCGGCGATTGCCGCTGTGGCATCGTTCATCAGTCTTTCCCGGAAGTCCGGATCAGACCATGCCCGCGCGACAACCAGGGCGCCGTTGCGTGGGCCTACTTTTTCTTCGTAGGTTTCGATCAAGGTGTCGAGGGCTTCGGGATCGACATAGCCGCGCTCGACCAGCAGCGACTCGAGCGCCTTGACCCTCAGGGCAACGTCGGACAGTTCCGAACCTTCCCCGTGGTCGTGGTCGTGGTCATGATGATCGTGTGTATGGTTATTTGACATCGATTCCTCGCGTCAGAATTTATTGATCCGACGTCGTCGCCAAGCGGACGGGATCGCCAATCCAGGCTCAGGCCGCAAGTCGTTTGTGCGATGCGCGTTCGCGTGCGGCGTCGCCGAAGGCTGTAAAGAGTTTCACCGAGTCCGGGTTCTCCAAGGCCTTGTACTCGGGATGCCATTGGACACCCAGTGCAAAGGCGGAAGCATTCTTGACGGAGACCGCTTCAATGGTACCGTCGGCGGCGGTTCCCTCGACAAACAGTCCGCCGGCGACCCGTCCAATGGCTTGTCGGTGAAGGCTGTTTACCTGAAGTTCACGTTTTCCCATGATGCGCCGCAAAAGGCCGCCGCCGGCACAGATGACCGAATGGTTGGGGCCGTAACGGACATCAAAATCGTCGGTCTTTGGTGCCCGATGATCAAGCTTTCCGGCCTGTTCCTGAACTTCCGACTGCAATGTCCCTCCCAGGGCCACATTGAGTTCCTGGTGCCCACGGCAAATTGCAAGCAAGGGGACAGCCATGGACAGAGCACAGCGGATCAGATCCAGAGTGGTGGCGTCGCGGTCTTCGTCATACGGCTCGGAGTCCGGAGAGGCTATTGCTCCATACTTTGCCGGATGCACGTTCGAGGTGGCGCCAGTGACGACAATGCCGTCAAACCGCTCGAGCAGTTGCGGCAGATGGAATAGGGATCCCAGGGATGGGATCATGACGGGGGCGGCTTGGGCGGTTTCAGCGACGGCGCGAACATATTTGTCGCCGACAGCGTGGAACGGAATATCGTCGATAAGAGTTGAGTCGGCTGGCAATCCGATCAGCGGCATGGCCGGCGCTCTTGATGTGTTTGTAGTCATGACTTCAGTCCAGACGTTAGAATCGCTGCCTCATTCTAACCGTAATCTGTCAAATGTGCTGCCCTTTCTTGACTTCGCTCCTTTGAGCAGCGTTCACAAATTCTCCATGGCAGGTCAGTCAAGAACGACTGTTGCGCTCAACGGGGTTTGAGATTGCAAATCGTGCTTTCAGGCAAAATCAACTGGAATATTGTTCCGCAGAGCGGATTATTTGTCTCAATTCCTTGTCATTTATGCGGACTTGGTCTTTATATTGCGACGCGGCTTTGGCTGGCGGCTGAGAGACTGATTGCAAACCGCCGGTAACCAATGACTTTTGTTAACGGGCCTTATTGTCCAAAGTGGCCCGACACTCGGAGGGAGTACAAAAATATGGATCGTCGTTCATTTATTAAAACAGCCAGTGTGGCTGCCGGTTCCACGGCAGCAGCGGCTACTCTTGCAGCCCCGGCTATTGCGCAGTCGCGCAAGGATATGGTCGTGGTCGCCACATGGCCGCGGGATTTCCCGGGTCTGGGAACCGGCGCACAGCGTCTCGCAGCGCGTATTGACGAGCTTACGGAAGGCCGTATCAAGGTTCAGTACTTTGCTGCTGGCGAACGCGTTGGCGCCTTTGACTCATTTGACGAAGTAGCGTCGGGCAATGCGCAGGCCTATCACGCCGCCGACTATTACTGGAAAGGCAAGCACCCGGGCTGGGCCTACTTCACGTCGGTACCTTTCGGTCTCACTCACAACGAACACAATGCCTGGCTGTACCACATGGGCGGACAGGCTCTCTGGGACGAACTTGCAGGCGGTTTTGGCCTGAAGTGCATTGCAGCTGGATCCACTGGTGTGCAGATGGGCGGCTGGTTCAACAAGGAAATCGAAACCGCCGACGACCTCAAAGGCCTGAAGATGCGTATTCCGGGCCTCGGCGGCGACGTCATGGCAAAACTGGGTGCGTCTCCTGTTTCGCTTCCCGGCGGCCAGATTTATGAAAACCTCGTTTCCGGTGCGATTGATGCGACCGAGTGGGTCGGGCCGTGGAATGACTTCTTCATGAAATTCTACGAAGCTGCAAAATACTACTACTACCCTGGAATGCACGAAGCCGGTTCGACGCTTGCGTTTGGCATGAACGCCAAATGGTGGGCAGACCTTTCGAAGAACGATCAGGCAATCATTACGGCTGCTTGCGGCGAGGAGCATGTCTTCTCGATGGCTGAGTACAATGCCAACAACGGTACGTTCCTGGCCAAGCTCGTGAAAGAGCACGGCGTGCAGTTGCGTGAATTCAGCGATGAAATCTACGACAGCTTTGGTACTGCCGCCGAAGAGGTCTTCACGGAAACCCGTGCGCACAGCGATCTTGCCAATAAGATCCACGAAAGCTTTGCAGCGGCCCGCGCCGACGTGGGTGGCTGGATGAAACTATCCGAAGGCGCTTACTACGCCCAGCGTAACCGGGTGCTGGGCCTTTAAGGCACACGCATAAGAAACCATAGGGGACGGGACATGAGCCCGTCCCCGATATTGGGGCGATTGAGGGATGTCGGCACCAGTGCAGGGGGAGACCGCCGGTTCGGATACGGCGGTACATGACGAAAGTACGACGGTACTTGCGTGGCGTGTGGTTGCCTGGGTGATCGTCGCCGCGACATTCGGATTTCTCATCAACAACTATCTTATTTTCTGGCGCGGCTGGCCGGGTGCCATGCCCCTGCTTGAAGGGCTGGGGCTGTTTGGTGGTGGCAAATCCCTGTCTGGTGATGCTGCGACATACGGCTGGCTGCAAATAATGGTTTATGTAGCCTGCTTCGTTGGACCGGTTGTTTTTGTTCTAACCCGGAAATCACGGGGGCTGCGCCGGGACAGCCAGTCGATGACCGACCTTTCCGCGTTTGTCATCCGCGCTGCATTCTGGGCGGTTGTCTTTGTCGGCCTGACCGACATGGCCATCTCGTTCCTACGGGTCGAGGGTTTTCTGGAATCGATTGTAGGGTCCGATTTGACCACAAAACTTGGCCGCTCCCAGTTTCGCGGACCTTACGTTCATATGCCGTTGATAATTCTTGCAATCGCCGTGGCCTGTTTCACAAGAACATTGGGTTTCACCTGGCTTGCATTGCTGGTTGTCATTGCGGAATTCTCGATTGTCATAACGCGGTTCATTTTTTCCTATGAACAAGCGTTTCAAGGCGACCTCGTGCGCTTCTGGTATGCGGCCCTGTTTCTTTTTGCCAGCGCCTATACGCTGATCGAAGAAGGCCACGTACGGGTTGACGTGCTCTATGCCGGCTTTACGAAACGGACCAGAGGATGGGTGAACGCCGTCGGGTCTCTGATCCTCGGAATTGGGCTGTGCTGGGTGATTCTGTGTGTGGGTCACTGGGGCAAATCGAGCATCATCAACAGTCCGCTCTTGAACATTGAAGTGTCTCAGTCTGGCTTTGGAATGTACGTGAAGTATCTGATGGCGGGATTTCTGGGGATTTTCGCGATTTCCATGATGATCCAATTCGCCAGCTACCTGCTAGAGAGTATTGCGGACATACGGGAGGAAGCCGGCGGACAAGAGGTCGAACCAGAATTGGTTCACTGAACAGGGGTCGTCGGCGTACAGAGGCGTTAATCGGTTATGGAACTGGTCTTTCTTGCCATATTGGTTCTACTCATGGTGCTGGCACTGGGCGCGGGGTATCCGGTTGCCTTTGCCCTGCCGGGGTCCGCGATTCTGTCGATCTCACTCGCGGCACTGTGTGGATGGCTGTTTGCCGACGATTCGAGCGCCTATTTTGCCCAAGGTGGTCCGGCCCAATGGCTAAGCGCCGGGGTGACGAATTTTCGAGGGGTCTACTGGGAAGTCGAACGTGACACGTTGATCGCGATCCCCTTGTTCGTGTTCATGGGGATCATGCTGCAGCGGTCAAAGATTGCAGAAGACCTGTTGGTCACCATGGCGCAATTGTTTGGTCCGGTACCGGGAGGCTTGGGCATTTCGGTGGTGTTTGTTGGGGCCCTGCTTGCGGCAACAACCGGGATCGTTGGGGCGACGGTGGTGGCTATGGGCCTGATTTCGCTGCCGGCCATGTTGCGCAACAATTATTCCCATTCGCTGGCGACCGGAACAATTGCCGCATCAGGAACCCTGGGGCAGATCATCCCGCCGTCGATCGTCCTGATCATTCTCGCCGACCAGTTGGCCAGCGCGGTGGACCAGGCGGGAACGGCACGAAAGGCGCTTTACAAGGCAACGACGGGTGAATTCAACATGCCGTCGGAATTCAGTGTGGTTTCGACCAGTGCCGGCGACATGTTCCTGGGGGCATTCGTCCCCGGTCTGGTCCTGGTCGGCCTTTACATGGTGTTCATCCTGATCTTCGCCTTCTTCAGACCCAAAATGGCTCCGGCCGTTTCCTTCGAAGGAAGCTATGACAGCAAATTTGCAGTGCGGGTTTTTCTGTCACTGGTACCGCCGTTGACCCTGATCTTCGTTGTCCTGGGTTCGATCATCATGGGCATTGCAACTGTCAACCAGGCCGGTGCGATTGGCGCTGTCGGCGCGATGATCATGGCGGGATACCGGCTGAAGGAGGGGCAAAAAGGCGCCTATACGCCGGCTCTCCTGGCTATCGCTTCGATGATCGCGATTGTCGTGGTGACGAGTTCCTACCCAACGAACATCAAGAACATCAAGACCACCGACGACGCCATCGGCATCGCGCTCGCGGTTATCGCCGTGACCTTTTTTCTGATCGCCATCATCTGGAGTGGCTGGCGGGCGTACAAGATCGAAGACACCCTGCGTGGCGTGATGGTGGAAACCGCCAAGACGACGTCGCTGGTCTTTATCATTCTCCTGGGCGCGGCCATGCTGACCGCAGCTTTCCGTGCTTTCGGCGGCGAAGAACTCGTCCGTGAGTTTCTGACCACGTTGCCTGGTGGGTTCTGGGTTCAATTTGTCATTGTCATGGCGGTGATTTTCCTGCTCGGCTTCTTCCTCGACTTCATCGAAATCGCCGTGGTCGTGGTTCCCATCGTCGCTCCGATTCTGCTGATGGATCCGTCGGCAAACGTGACCGCGGTCTGGTTGGGCGTCATGATCGGGCTGAACATTCAGACGTCGTTCTTGACGCCACCTTTCGGTTTTGCCCTGTTCTACCTGCGCGGCGTGGCGCCGGCTATTGTCAAGACAATCTCCATGTACAAGGGCGTAATCGCCTTCATCGGGCTGCAACTGGTCGCTCTCGTCATCGTGGGTGTGTTTCCCGCCCTCGTGAACTATCTGCCCAATCGGATTTCCCTGACATCGAATACGGCACCGCCGCCACTCAATCCGAAATTGCAATATTGCCTCGAGAATTATGTCGCTGAGCAGTTCACCTCAAATGGCGATGGGTTGCGGCAGGCGATTGCCGGAGCACAGAGCCTCGATATCAGCTACCTGCCCAAGAAGCTCCAGTCGTCGGTCTCAGGCAGTTTTGCAAAAGCTGATGCGACGTTCGAACTGATGGAAAATGTCCAGAAAACCGAAGCAGCGAAATTCGAGGCGAAGCGGTCTTACGCGCCGCTACACATGGAAGTTCGTGCCCTGCAGAAGCGGATGCGCAAGCATGATAAAGAACTTTCGGATCTTGCCGACCAAATCGATCGGCTCAAGCGTAACGGATCAGCCCGTGAAGGCCAGATCGAAGCGCTTGAAAGCCGACAGGCCCGGATGCTTGGCGAAAAGGACGCTCTACTGGCCGAGATTCCCCGAAACTGGGACAGCGATAACAAGGCCTTCAATCTGGTGAGAAAAGAAGAAGAGAAAGCCCGCAGAAACTACCGGCGTAGCGCCGATGGCGCCTATCTGCCGATCAGTGAGCTTTTGGAAACGCTGGTTGATGCGGACGCGTTGAAGGCTCTGGAACCGGACGTGATCGCCCTCAGCGCAACACTTGAATCACCAGACCCGAAGGCTGCCTCAAAAACCGTGAAAGAGGTCTCCCGTCGTGTCAGCGCGCTGGAAGGCACATCCGCTCTCAAATCGGAACTGAAGAAGTTGAGCCGGGCCTTGGGTGCGAAAAAGCCGGACCTGGAGAAAGCACGCAAGGCTTACGAAAAAACCGTCACAATGATGGCGAACGATGTTGCCTGGCGAAGCAAGGGGGCCTCCGAATTGTTGCCGGGCTTGCGTCAGTACGAATCGTCCATCCGCGGTACGATCGGTTTGAGGCAGCTGCCACGTATTCCCCGCGAACAGGCACTCTACGTGGCAGGTTGCAATTCTCAACATCGCGACATTTCCATGAGCTTCTGAGGGCGTTGGGCAGCGATCGAGGACGCTTGGCGGATTTTTTCGAAGCGTGGATAGGTACTTTGTGGCGGAACTTCCAGGTCGAACAAGATCCGCGACTGTGGTGAAATACAGTAATTCTGTTCCGGGAGTGACTTTGGGATGAAGGCTGCAGACTTGTTTGATCTGACAGGCAAAACGGCGCTGGTCACCGGGGCTTCGAGCGGTCTCGGATGGCGGTTTGCCCAGACGCTCGCCGCCCATGGTGCAAAGGTAGGCCTCGCCGCTCGAAGCGTCGATCGACTGGAAATCCTGAAATCGGAAATTGAGGCAGCCGGCGGTCAGGCGGTTTCCGTTTCGCTGGATGTGGCGGCAGAAAACCAGATCCCAGAAGCTTTTGATGCGGTTGAACAGCACTTTGGTCCGGTTTCCATTCTCGTCAACAATGCCGGCATGGCGGTCAGCAAGAAAGCGCTCGAGATGACGCGCGAGGACTGGCGTCGTCAGATGGATGTGAACCTCGACGGCGTCTGGTACACCGCCCAGGAAGCCGCCAAGCGGATGGTCGCCGCAGAGGTTGGCGGCAGTATCATCAACATCGCATCATTGTTGGCGTTGAGGGTGGCAGCGGGACTGAGCGCATACGCCGTGTCGAAAGCTGCCGTCAAGCAGCTGACCGAAGCCCTTGCACTGGAGTGGGCGCGCCACGGCATCCGGGTCAATGCGATCGCCCCGGGATATGTTCTCACAGAGATCAACCGTAATTTTTTCGAGTCCGGTGCCGGCGATGCAATGATTAAATCGATACCGCAACGCCGGATTGCGGAGCCTCATGAGCTTGATGGCACTCTGCTCTTGCTGGCGTCTCAAGCTTCCGGATTCATGACCGGCAGCACGATAACAATCGACGGCGGTCAGGGGCTTACCCTGGGTGGATAGCCGGATTCGAGTGTTGTTCCGCTTTTCCCAGCGGTTAATATGTTTCACCGGATTTTAGCGAAATAAAGGGTGTGCGGAAATGTCTGACGTTCAAGTGACCTCAACTGGGGCATCGGTCGCCATGAAGGGTGGCGGCTACTACAGCGAGAGAACACGCGGTGCCAAAGACGTCATCGACAAAGCGTCAGGCATGCTGCTTGAAGCGGTTGCGGCAATACCGGAACCGCGCGATGGCGATCCAGTGCGACTTGCGGATTTCGGGGCAGCCGACGGCGGCACGTCCAAGGAGACCATCCGCAACACGATAGCGGCCATCCGCTCCCGCTTTCCCGACCGTCAGATTTCGGTGACCTATACGGATCTGCCCAGCAATGACTACTCCGTTTTGTTCAAGAACATGCTGGGGCTGACGGATGACCGGGAGAACAATTATCTGAGCGAGTTCGACGGTGTTTTCGTCAATGCCTGCGGTATCGGGTTTCACAGCCAGCTTCTGCCCGACGCAAGCCTTGATCTGGGGTTCTCCGCCACGGCCATGCACTATGTGAGCGAAAAACCCTGCGAGATAGAAAACCATGTCCATATGGTTGGCGCGAAGGGTGCCACACTGGATGCGTTTACCCGGCGTGCGGCCGATGACTGGAACAACATCCTGCTGGCCAGGGCGAAGGAACTCCGCCCCGGAGGGCGGCTGGTGTTCATGAACTTCGGCAAGGACGAAGAAGGCCGCAATTTGGGAAACACCGGCGGCGTCAACATGTTCGACACGTTCGATCTTCACTGGCGTGCAATGGTGACGGACGGGCTGATCAACGACCGGGAGTACCTGAACGCAAGCTTCCCGCAGTTCTACCGGACCAAGGAAGAGTTCAGTGCGCCCTTGCTGGATGAATCAAGCGACGTTTACCGGGCTGGGTTGCGGTTGATATCGGCGCGAACCGGGGTTGTCGAATGCCCATACCGGTCCGCGTTCCTGGCCTCGAATGGAGCCATGAGTTCACGGGAATTTGCCGTGTCCTATGTTCCCACGCTGCGGTCGTGGAGCGAAACGGTTTTTGCCACCGCCCTCGATAAGTCGCGCCCGGCAGATGAGAGAGCCAACCTCGTGGATCAGTTCTACCAGCGTTACGAGAACATGGTTGCGAAAGACCCTGATGGCCACGCCATGGATTATGTCCATTGTTACATTGCCATCGAGAAGACGTCACCCTAGGACACCTGCTTAGCAGCCTAGCCCTCCAACCCGAAAGAACAGCGGCTTCATATGGACTTTACTCTCCCCCCGGAAATCGAGGCCCTGCGCCTCAAGGTGCGTGAATTTGTGGCTGAGGAAGTGGTGCCTCTGGAAGCCGACCCCGACAATTACAACGAATATGACAATATTCGCATGGACCTGCTGGAGACCATGCGGGCCAAGGCGCGGGCTGCTGGATTGTGGGCGCCGCAGATGCCGAAGGAACGAGGAGGTCTAGGGCTGCCTGTCATGGGCTGGGCTGCCTTTTATGAAGAGGCCGGCCGGTCAATCTTCGGACCGGTTTGCCTCAACTGCCAGGCGCCGGATGACGGCAACATGAGCGTCCTGAACAAGATCGGGACCGATGTCCAGAAGGATCGCTGGCTGCAGCCGATTATTGATGGGCAGGTTCGGTCTTCGTTCGTGATGACCGAACCGCACCCCGGCGGTGGATCAGATCCGTCCATGATGCTGACCAAGGCCGAGAAAAATGGCGATCGCTGGGTCGTCAATGGCCGCAAGTGGTATATTTCCGGTGCCGCCGTGGCAAAACACTTCATTCTCATGGCCCGGACTTCCGATGATCCCCGGCGCGGCCTTTCGGCGTTTCTGTTCGATCGCGACCAGCCTGGATGGCGGATCGTCAGACGGATCGGCAACATGGGACCCGACGAACATGGCGGCGTCTGTGAGCTTGATTTCGACGGGCTCGAGATCGACGACGAAAACCGCCTCATGGAAGTTGGAGACGGTCTGAAGTTAACCCAGATCAGGTTGGGACCTGCCCGGTTGACCCATTGCATGCGTTGGCTTGGTCAGGCGAAGCGCTGCATGGAAATTGCGGCGGCCTACACCAGTGAGCGTGAAGGCTTCGGTGTGCGTCTTGCAGATCGGGAATCCGTTCAGACGGCCATGGGCGGTCTCGCCCACGACATACAGGTCGGGCGTTTGCTGGTGATGCACGCGGCCTGGAAACTCGACCAGGGCGACTTTGCCCGCAAGGAAGTCTCCATGGCCAAAGTTCACGTGGCCGATACACTCAACAAGGCCGCGGACACCTGCATCCAGCTTTGTGGCGCAAAAGGATATTCCCGCGACACGGTTCTCGAGTGGATCTACCGTTATGCCCGCTGTGCAAAAATTGTCGATGGTGCATCGGAAGTGCACAAGATGGTGCTTTCTCGGTTTTACACAAAGGAAAGCAACGACTTCTGGAACTGGGGTGTGTGAGTGATATGCTCGTGCACAGATTCGCGGGCAATGGTGAATTGACAGGATGCCAAAAACAATGTCAGTAATGCTTACCTAAAATTGACTGCAGCGCCTGGCAACCAATATAAGACCAATAGGCAGCCGCCGACTTACGGGATGAAATGTCATGACATTTGCTAAGGTCAGCCTCGACGACAAGTATGATCTCGGTAAGGACCGGATATTCGTCAATGGTACCCAGGCCATTGTGCGCCTGACCATGATGCAGAAAGAACGCGATCGCCAGGCCGGCGACAATACTGCCGGCTATGTCACGGGTTACCGGGGTTCGCCTCTGGGTGGGCTGGATCAGCAGTTCGGGCGGATGTCTAAGCAACTCGCTGAATACGATGTGAAATTTCAACCGGGGCTTAACGAAGACATTGCAGCGACGGCCATCTGGGGGTCGCAGCAATCGACCATGCGCGGTGAAGGGGCCTATGACGGTGTCTTCGGGATCTGGTACGGCAAAGGCCCTGGTGTCGACCGCAGCGGCGATGTCCTGCGGCACGCGAATTTTGCAGGCACGTCGGCAAAAGGCGGCGTCATCGCCCTGATGGGTGACGACCATACTTGCGAATCGTCCACGACGGCCCATCAGAGCGAATTTGCCATGCTCGACGCCATGATCCCGGTTCTCAATCCAGCCGGCGTTCAGGAACTGCTCGACTACGGTATTCTGGGATTTGCCCTGTCGCGCTATTCCGGCTGCTGGATCGGCATGAAATGCGTCAAGGACACGATCGAATCCACCACCGTCGTCGATGGTTCGCTTGATCGGGTGAAGATTGTCGAACCTGAGGATTTCGAGAAACCGGCGGACGGTCTCAATATCCGGCCCTTCGACACGCCACTGGGTGCCGAAGCCAGGCTGCATGACTACAAGCGGTTTGCAGCCGTTGCTTTTGCCCGGGCGAACAAGATTGACAAGACTATCATGAACGGTGGCCCGGAGCCGCGCATCGGAATCGTGTCTGCCGGCAAGAGCTATCTCGATGTGCGTCAGGCCCTGGATGATCTGGGCATCGACGAGGTGGCTGCATCTAAATTAGGACTGCGCCTCTACAAGGTCGGCATGACATGGCCGCTCGAACCGGAAGGCATTGCGAAATTTGCCGAAGGCCTCGACCTGATCATCGTGGTTGAGGAAAAACGCTCGCTGATTGAAACGCAGATCCGTGAGCAACTCTATGGCAAACCGACTGCGCCGGCGATCGTTGGCAAGAAAGATGAGAACGACGATACGCTTTTCCAGGCGAAGGCAGCCTTGAACCCAAATCAGGTCGGTGTTGCGATTGCCGAACGGATTCTTGCTCGCCACGACGATCCGGCCCTTCGCCAGAAGTTGAATGATATGGCTGCCGGAACCGGCCAGGCGCGCAATCTGCCAGATGCCGCGGAAAGGAAACCGTACTTCTGTGCAGGGTGTCCGCACAATACATCGACCGTGGTGCCGGAGGGCGGACGAGCCTATGCCGGGATCGGCTGCCACTGGATGGCGCAACTGGTGCCGAACCGGTCGACCGAGGGCTATACGCAAATGGGCGGCGAAGGTGCCAACTGGATCGGGGAGGCGCCGTTTTCAAAACGCAAGCACGTCTTCCAGAATCTGGGCGATGGTACCTACAATCACTCCGGCATTCTTGCTATCCGGGCAGCCGTCGCGTCGGGCGTGACGATGACCTACAAGATTCTCTACAACGACGCGGTGGCGATGACCGGCGGTCAGGCTCACGAAGGTGGTCTCACGGTTCCCGATATCGCCCGACAGGTCGCCGCTGAAGGCGTACAGCGGGTTGCAGTCGTAACTGACGAACCAGAGAAGTATCCGGCCGATGTGGGATTCCCGTTCGCAACGGAAGTTGCCCATCGTGACGACCTGGACCGAATTCAACGAGAACTGCAGACTGCCGAAGGCGTGTCGGTCATGATCTATGACCAGACCTGTGCCGCAGAGAAACGACGCCGCCGCAAGCGCGGCAAGTTCCCCGATCCCGCAAAACGGATCGTCATCAACGAACTCGTCTGTGAAGGCTGTGGCGACTGTGGCGAGAAGTCCAATTGCGTGGCAATTACGCCGGCCGAAACCGAGTTTGGTCGCAAGCGACAGATCGATCAGTCAGCCTGCAACAAGGACTATTCCTGTCTCAAGGGGTTTTGCCCGAGTTTTGTCACGGTGAAGGGTGGCGAGCTTCGCAAGGGTGTACCCTCGCTGCGCAGCAAGCCCGGTGAACCGGCCGTGTTCGAAGTGCTGCCGGATCCGGTCCTGCCGTCTCTCGACAAGCCTTACAACATTGTCATCACTGGCATCGGGGGCACCGGTGTGGTGACCATCGGCGCTCTGGTGGGCATGGCGGCACACCTGGAGAACAAGGGCTGCGGGATCATCGACATGGCGGGCCTTGCGCAGAAGGGAGGCTCGGTCGTCGCCCATCTCAAGGTCGCTCAGAAGCCGGATGACATTTCAACGATTCGCGTGGCTGGTGGCAGTTCCGATCTGGTTCTGGGATGCGACATGATCGTTGCGGCTTCCGAGAAAGTCTTGGAAACCGTCAAGAAGGGGCGTGGCCGGATCGTGGTCAACAGCCAGGAAACCATGCCTGCCGACTTTACCCAGGATGCCGACTACGTTCTGCCGTCGAAAGCCCTTCATCTGGCGATCGAGGCACGGGCAGGGGCGGAAAACGTTCACACAGTTGCGGCCACCCGGATTGCCACGGCCCTGACCGGCAATTCAATCGCCACGAACCTGTTCATGCTGGGATTTGCCTACCAGAAGGGCCTAGTGCCGGTATCGGCCGATGCGCTTGAGCAGGCGATCGAGTTGAACGGCGTTTCTGTGGAAATGAACCAGCGGGCTTTTGTCTGGGGACGACGTGCCGCGCACGACCTGAACCGCGTCGAAGCGCTGATCATTCCGGATGTCGACAAGAACGATATTCACAACACGTCCAACGATCTGGGCGAAGTGATTGCCCGCCGAATGGACTACCTGGCGGACTATCAGAGCACGGCCTACGCCATGCGCTACAAGACATTGATCGATCAGGTGCGCGATACCGAGCGTGATCGCACGCCAGGCAAATCCGAGCTTTCGGACGCCGTTGCGCGCTACTTCTTCAAGCTGATGTCCTACAAGGACGAGTATGAAGTAGCCCGGCTGCACAGCGATGGCCGGCTTGCGCGCCAGGTTGCCGAACAGTTCACGGGAAACTACACGCTGGAGTTCAATCTGGCACCGCCCCTGTTCGCCCGGCGCAACGCTGATACCGGCTTACCCATGAAGACCACGTTTGGCCCGTGGATGATGAAAGCTTTCGGCACCCTTGCCGGTATGAAGTTCCTGCGCGGCACACCGTTCGATCCGTTCGGGTTTTCACGGGAGCGTCGAACCGAGCGCCGGCTCGTCAAGGATTATGAAAAGACGGTGCTCATGCTGCTTGAAACACTCAGCCGGGACAATCACTCGGTCGCAGTCGATATTGCCCTCATCCCCGAACAAATCAGAGGGTACGGGTACGTCAAGGAACGGCATCTTGCCGAAGCCAAGGCCCGTGAAGAAGAACTTCTGGCGGCGTATCGGGCCGGTGTTCGTGAGCAAAGGGCCGTCGCATGATGTGGTGGTCCAAGCGCCGCCATTCTGTGTATTGACGTTCAACCATCCAGGCGTTCAGGTTGCCTCGGATCCGGACAATGCTCACCCGGTTTCGTCCGCGTTGGGTGTGAATATGTATCCGATACCGCGGATGGTCTTGATGAGTCTGGGCGATTTCGGATCGACCTCGATCTTGCGCCGCAGGTTCATGATGTGAACGTCGATGCTCCGATCATACGGTGTGCCCATTCGATTGCGGGTTGTTTCCAGCAACAAGTCCCGGTTGAGGGCACGATTGGGTTGGCGGGCAAGGGCTGCCAACAGGTCGAATTCAGCAGACGTCAGGATGACTTCCGACCCGTCGGGCGCGGTCAACTGGCGTGACGCGGTATCGAGGCTCCACCGGGAAAAGGTGATGAGACCGTCGATGCCGGCCGGGTCCGGGGGCAGGGCCCGCCGCAAAACGCTTCGGACACGGGCGACGAGTTCTCTTGGTTCAAACGGTTTGGGCAGATAATCGTCGGCTCCAAGTTCGAGACCGATGATGCGGTCGATGGGCTCGCCGCGTCCGGTGAGGATAATGACGGGCAGATTTTCGGTCTCCCTGACCTGTTTGAGAAGCTGCAGACCGTCTTCGTCGCCCAGGGTCAAATCCAGTATCACGAGATCAACCGGTTCGGTGCGCAGCAGACGTTTCATTTGGCGACCGTCGGTCGCCTGGAGGCCCTTGTAACCGCCCAGTTTGAGGCTGTTGATGACGAGCGCACAGATGTCCGGCTCGTCGTCGACCACCAAAATGGTAGATTTGTCCGCCATGATCCTCGTGAGACAGAATCGGGTTTTGCCGATGTTGTAATTCAAGGTCTAACGGCGGCGCTGGTCGGGGTCAATCCTGCGACAGGGGCAGCCCGTCAAGGGTCTTGCGTACCGCAACGGCGAGATCACGTTTTTCAAAGGGCTTGGCGAGGAAGGATGGGCGTGGACTGTGTGTCCGGGCCGAAACTTCCGCTTCATCCGGATAGCCCGACATGAGCAGAACTCTGGTGTCGGGCCGCAAATTCGAAGCCGTCCCGGCAAGCTCGAATCCGTTACAGCTTCCCGGCATCACGACATCGGTCAGCAGCAGATCAATCGGTCGGTCCTGGCTCAGGACGGCAATGGCGTCGCTACCGCCACACGCCTCGAGTACTTGGTAGTGCAATGACCGTAGCGCCGACACGGTGTAGGCCCGTACGTCGGGATCGTCTTCAACCACGAGTATGGTTTCTTGTCCCGATGGAATCTCCGATCCGTCGTTGGGGGCGGGTTCAGACGTATCAGCTCCGGTCGGGTGTGCCGGCAGGCGCATGGTTATGCGTGTGCCCGATTTGCCGGTATGTTCAATGGAAATTGTCCCATCGGTCTGATGGACAAAGCCATACACCATGGCAAGCCCCATGCCGCTGCCACGGCCGGCAGGCTTGGTTGTGAAAAACGGTTCGAAGGCCCGTTCTGCCACTTCCACCGGCATTCCGGTCCCGGTATCGGTGATGGATATGAGCGCGGTATCACCGGCCAGTTCATTTCCGTTCCTGTCCGGGCCGGTTCCGGTCTCCAGTTCCAGGCCGATCGTCAGCCGGCCGCCATCCGGCATGGCATCGCGGGCATTGAGCGCCAGGTTCAGCAGGGCGCTTTCCATCTGATTTGGATTGGTGAGCACGTGGCAGCCATGCTCGCAGAGGTTCATATCGACGTCGACTTCAGATCCAAGCGTACGCTTCAGGAGGTCAGTCATTCTCTGCAGCAGGTCCGCCACATCGACAACCTCGGGCCGCAGCGGATGCTTTCGACTGAAGGCCAGAAGATGTTTGACCAGTTCGGCCCCCCGGCGACCGGCGTCGAGAGCCGGATCGATTTGCGAGACGATGTGCTCGTCCTGATCAAGCTGTTCACGAAGCAGATTGAGGTTACCGACGATGATGGTGAGGAGATTGTTGAAATCGTGCGCGAGGCCACCGGTCAACTGGCCGACCGCCTTCATCTTGTCGGCCTGGCGTAAGGCAGATTCAGCCTGACGTTGTTCCGTGACGTCCTGGGCTAGGATGAAGTAGCCCACGACATCGCGAGACGGGGAGAAATGGGGAATGAATGTGGATTTGGCCTGGATGCGCTTGCTGTTGGGCAATTTCAGCCGGAATTCGTTGGATACCGTGTTGCCGGCCAGCGCCTGGGACATCTGTTCCTTGAGCGTGTGATTGATGTTCGGCCCCAGGACATCATCCACATGGCGGCCCTGGATCTGCTCAGGCGAAAGACCGATCCAGTCCTCGAACTGACGGTTTGCAAACCGGTATCGCTGGTCGGAGTCGACATAACCGATCAGAACCGGGACGCCGTCGGCGATCAGGCGAATCCACTCTTCGCTTTCCTTCAGCGCCTTGAGTGTGCTCTTGCGCTGTTCGATCTCCTTGACCAGGCGTTCGTTGACGCTTGTCAGGGCCCGAGTGCGTTCGGTGACACGGCGTTCGAGGTCTTCATTGGCCGCAGCAAGCGCTCGTTCCGCGAGGCGGCGTTCGGTGATGTCCTTGTAGACAGTGACGAAACCAACGCCCGGGATTGGATTGCCGCGGACTTCCAGAATTGTTCCGTTCGGGCGTCGTCGTTCCATACAGTGAGATTCGAATTTCCTTGCCAGTTTGACCCTTTCGGCAACGAGGCGGTCGGGGTTGCCGGGGCCATATTCGCCACGCTCGACGTTGTAGCGGATGAAATCCGCAAACGGTTTTCCCACGTGGGCGAATTCGGCAGCAGGGAAATCGACCAGTTCAAAGAAACGGTCGTTCCAGGCAACCAGCTTCAGGTCGAGGTCATACATAGTGAACCCATCGTCCAGATGGTTCAGGGCCGCCTCAAGGTAATCCAGTTTTTCAATCACCTGTCCCCCGGAGCTGTTTGCTGGAGTTGGTTCATTTCGTGCCGTGTCTTCAGCCACTGGATCGGTCCAATTATTTATGTCGCCGCTGCGATGCATTCAGGGCAATTCTGACGCCAGATCGGGGATACGCAAAGCGCTTTACAATTCTTTACAGAGCCCGAACACAGCAAAATGATAATTCGATACTGCCTTTACCGGTGTAATTTATAACAGCCATTGAATGCCCGCTCTCGCGGAGAGAGTAATTTACCTTGAAATAGAAGGTGTTGCGTCGACCAAGGAGAACCAGGTCGGGTTTTGGCCAGCGTCACTGGTTCTCATCGTGCGAGATGTGATCATTTGTGTTTCCTGTATGGTATGGCGCACGATAAGCTTAGCATCGGCTGAATGCTGTTAGTGTGCAACGTCGTGCAGTATTCATGTTACAAGAGCCACCGGGCAGCGAGAAGGTTCGACAAGATACCTAGGTTGCTCGAGGGGATTGGAAAATAGCGACGCAAGGCAGCCCGTGAAAAAACGGCTGTTTCGATGTCGAAGGGAGAAAATGGTGGGGACGGATGCATCGCCCGGACAGGGCGAGGATACTTTTCCAAAATTGTTGCTCAGGAATGCAAAGATCTATGCAGATCGCCCAGCGATGCGCGAGAAGGATCTGGGCATCTGGCAGTCCTGGACGTGGTCTCAGGTTCTCGATGAGATTCGGGCCTTTTCAATTGGTCTGAAACAGCTTGGACTTCAACGCGGCGAGATGATCGCCATCGTCGGCGACAACCGGCCAAGGCTCTATTGGTCGATGTGTGCAGCCCAGGCGCTGGGCGCTGTTCCGGTGCCAGTTTATCAGGATTCTGTGGCGGAAGAGATGACCTACGTGCTTGACCACGCCGGTGTGGTCATGGGCGTTGTGGAGAACCAGGAGCAGGTCGATAAACTTCTGGAAATTGGAGAAAGCTACAAGGGCATCCGGACGGTTATCTATGATGACGACCGCGGGTTGTCGAACTACGCTGTCGATCAAATCCGATCATTCGAGGATGTTCAGACTCTTGGCAGAAATGCCATGAAGGAAGACACTGGTGCGGCCGACGAGTGGTTGGCGGAAATCGACAAGGGCAGCGGCGAAGATACGGCGATCATCCTTTATACATCGGGAACCACCGGTCGGCCGAAAGGCGTTGTTCTGACCATGAACAGTTGCATGTGGGCGGCTCATGTTGCCAACAAGTTCGACAGTCTGGACGAACATGAAGAAACAATTGCCTACCTGCCCATGGCCTGGGTCGGCGATCATGTATTCTCCTATGCCCAGTCCTATGCCGCCGGGTATTGCGTCAATTGTCCCGAAAGCCGCGACACGGTTGTCGAAGACCGCCGCGAGATTGGCACCACCTACGCGTTTGCACCGCCGCGGGTCTATGAATCGCTGATCACGGAAACCATGGTGCGCATGGAAGATGCAAGCGCACTCAAGAAAAAGATGTTCGATTACTTTCTTGGTGTTGCACGCAAATGGGGCGAAAAGATTCTGAACGGCGAATCCGTGCCGTTCATGGCGCGTCTGAAATATATGCTTGGCGATGTCATGGTCTATGGACCGCTGAAGAACCTTTTCGGTCTTTCGAAGGTGCGTGTGGCCTACACTGCCGGTGAGGCGATTGGCCCGGAAATATTCAAATTCTACCGATCCCTGGGCATGAATCTCAAACAGCTCTATGGCCAGACCGAAGCCGCCGTATACATTACAAACCAGCCTGACGCCGAGATTTACGCCGACACCGTGGGACGGCCGCTTGACGATATCGAGATCAAGGTCGCCGAAAGCGGCGAAGTCCTTTACCGCTCGCCGGGGATCTTCAAGGAGTACTACAAGAACCCCGAAGCCACCGCAGAGACCAAAACCGCGGATGGCTGGGTTCATTCCGGGGATGCCGGATTCCTCGATGAAAACGGCCACCTCAAGATCATCGACCGTGCCAAGGATGTGGGAAAGCTCAATGATGGCACCCTGTTCCCGCCCAAATACATAGAGAACAAACTCAAGTTCTATCCCAACATCAAGGAAGTCGTGTCCTTCGGGCACGACCACGACTTTGTAACCTGCTTCATCAACATCGACCTCACGGCGGTTGGCTCCTGGGCGGAACGCAATAACGTGGTCTACGCCAGCTATCAGGAACTTGCCGGACATCCGGATGTCTACAAGATGATCGAAAGTCACGTCGAAGAGGTGAACATGGAGCTTGCCGGAGAAGAACGGGTTGCCGGTGCACAAATTCACCGCTTTCTGATTCTGCACAAGGAACTTGATGCCGACGACGGCGAAATTACCAGGACCGACAAGGTGCGCCGCAGCCTGATCACCGAACGTTACGGCGTGCTGATCGATGCGCTTTACGATTCCACCAAGACACACCAGAAAATTGTCACCGAGATGACCTTTGAAGACGGGCGCCGCGGGGCGATCGAAGGGGATGTGGAAATTCGCGATATGAAAGTTAATCCGCCGATGAATGCTGTCGCGGAGGCCGCTGAATGATCACGAGAGTTGAGTCGACGGTAAAGGCGGGAGACGTTCTTCTGGATGTGGACGACATCTCGCTTTCATTCGGTGGGGTCAAGGCCATAACCAATGTCAGTTTCGATATCGCCAAAGGAGAGATCCGCGCGATCATCGGGCCTAATGGCGCCGGCAAAACGTCGATGCTGAACGTGATCAATGGCTTCTACCATCCACAGGCAGGTACCGTCGCCTTTCGTGGTCTGAAGCGGCGTCAGATCAAGCCTCACGAAGCCGCAGCCTCGGGTATTGCACGGACATTTCAGAATGTGGCGCTGTTCCGGGGCATGAGCACACTCGACAACATCATGACCGGCCGTTCGCTGAAAATGGAAAAAGGAATGTTCTGGCATTTCTTCCGATTTGGTCCGGCCGAACGCGAGGAAGCCGAACATCGCGAATTCGTCGAACACATCATCGACTTCCTCGAAATTCCGCATATTCGCCGAACGCCGGTGGGACGGTTGCCCTACGGTCTGCAGAAGCGTGTGGAATTGGGGCGTGCTCTGGCCATGGAACCGGAGCTTTTGCTGCTTGATGAGCCGATGGCCGGCATGAACCTTGAGGAAAAGGAAGACATGTCGCGCTTTATTATCGACGTAAATGATCAATTCGGCACAACCATCGCTCTGATCGAGCACGACATGGGTGTGGTGATGGATCTCTCGACCCGTGTGGTGGTGCTTGACTACGGCAAGAAGATTGCCGACGGCACGCCGGATGAGGTGAGTTCCACTCAGGCCGTCATCGACGCTTATCTCGGCGTGAGCCATTAGGGGGCGACATGGGTGATTTTCTCTACATGGTTCTAATCGATCCGTTCGTACAGATGTTCTCGCTGCCGGACTTCTTTGTCCAAGTGCTGTGGGAAGGGTTTGTCTCCGGGGTCCTTTACTCGTTGATTGCCTTGGGTTTCGTGCTCATTTTCAAGGCGTCGGGCGTGTTCAATTTCGCGCAGGGGATCATGGTGGTGTTCGGGGCGCTGTCCTTGGTCGGCCTGCACGCGGCAGGTGTCCCTGCGTTTGTCGCGCTACTGATGTGTATCGCGATCATGTTCGCGCTGGCATTCCTGGTCGAACGCCTGGTGCTTCGTCCGCTTGTCAACCAGGAGGAAATCATCCTCTTCATGGCTACCATCGGGTTGAACTACTTCCTGATCGGATTTGGAGAGCTGGTTTTCGGCGGTGAGCCGAAAACGATGATCACAACCGAGCTTTACATTCCCACCGGTGTCTTCGACTTCGAAGTCCTGGGTGGCATCGTGAGTATCCAGCAGATTGATCTTTCTGCAGCGGTTATTGCCGGGGTTATGGTGGTTGGTCTGGCGGTGTTTTTCAACAAGACCAGGATTGGTCGGGCCCTGAGAGCCGTAGCCGACGATCACCAGGCAGCCCTTTCTGTCGGTATCTCGCTCAATCAGATCTGGGTTATTGTCTGGTTTGCCGCCGGTATCGTGGCCCTTTCTACCGGAATCATGTGGGGCGCACGGTCAGACGTGAGCTTTGGACTGGCGATTGTGGCGCTGAAAGCCTTGCCGGTTCTGATCCTTGGCGGTTTTACATCGATCCCCGGAGCGATTGTCGGGGGACTGATTATCGGGATCGGCGAAAAACTCGGCGAAGTTTACTGGGGACCGCTTGTCGGCGGCGGTATCGAGGGATGGCTCGCCTATGTTATCGCGCTGCTGTTCCTGTTGTTCCGGCCGCAGGGTCTGTTCGGCGAAAAGATTATCGAGCGGGTATAGAAGGTCAAAACAATGCTGTATCGCGAAGCGGGTCAGTTCAAGACGACATATCGCGCCGATCAGGCGGTGTTCCCGATCCGCCAGGACCGGTTGGGGATCATTGCCATATTGGTTATTGCTTTCGGTGTTCTGCCCTGGACACTTAATGACTTCTGGCTGAACTCGATTATGATTCCGTTCCTGATATTTGCTCTGGCAACGATCGGTCTTAACATTCTCACAGGGTATGCCGGACAGTTGTCACTGGGCACTGGCGGTTTCATGGGCGTTGGCGCCTACGGCTGTTACAAGCTGGTCACCATCTTTCCCGATCTCAATGTCATCGTGGCGATACTCTTGTCAGGTTTCGTTGCTTCCGCTGTGGGCATATTCTTCGGGCTGCCTTCCCTGCGCATCAAGGGTTTCTACCTTGCCGTAGCAACGCTGGCCTCACAATTTTTTCTTGAATGGGCGTTTGGCCGGGTTGCGTGGCTTTACAATTACAATGACTCCGGTGCGATCGAGGTTCCAACCCGCGAAGTTCTCGGGATTGCCGTGACCGGCCCAACAGCCACGTCCAACCACCGTTATCTGGTTGTTCTGGGCATTGTCGTTTTCCTGACCTGGATCGCTTCGAATCTCGTTCGTGGCCGGTTCGGACGCAACTGGATGGCCGTTCGCGACCGTGATATTGCCGCGGAGCTCATGGGGATACGGTTATTGCCGGCGAAGCTCACTGCCTTTGCTGTCAGTTCCTACTACTGCGGCGTTGCCGGGGCGATGATGGTGTTTCTTTGGCTGGGTGCCGCCGAGGTTGAAAGTTTCGACATCAACGTATCGTTCCTCATCTTGTTCATGGTGATCATCGGCGGGCTGGGCAGTCTGCTTGGTGCGTTCCTGGGCGCCGCCTTCATCTGGCTGATGCCGATATTTCTGCGTTCCGCGCCGGAGATGTTCGGCTTTTCAATTTCGGCGTCGACCGTGGAGCACCTCAATTTCATCATTGTCGGCGCGATGATCATCCTGTTTCTCATTCTGGAGCCGGCCGGATTTGCGCGGCTTTGGCAGGTGGCAAAGGAAAAACTCAGATTGTGGCCGTTCCCGTATTAGGGCAGGCGACGTTAACGCAGACGGAATGTGAGAGGTTTGTCATTTCAATACCGGGTGTTACGATCCGGATCACGTGATGCCGAAAGGCACGAGACGTAAACGAAGTGACGAATGGCGTCGGACTTTCAGGGAGTTATGTCCGATGTCTTGTGAAACAGTGGAGGAAACGACAAATGAATTTGAAAAGACTTGCTACCGGTACCGCTGCAGCAATCATGCTCGGCGGTTCGCTGGCGTCCATGCCTGAGCCCGTCCAGGCAGAGGACTCGATCTATGTACCGCTTCTGACCTACCGTACCGGCAACTATGCCGGCTCGGGCATTCCGATTGCCAACGGGATGCACGATTATTTCACCATGCTCAACGAGCGCGATGGCGGTATTGGTGGTGTGAAACTGGTCGTGGACGAATGTGAAACCGGCTACAACGCCCAGAAGGGTGTCGAGTGCTATGAAGGCACGAAAGGCAAGGGCGCCGTGGTCTACAATCCATATTCGACCGGCATCACCCTGCAGCTTATTCCAAAGGCTCCGGTCGACAAGATTCCGGTTCTGTCCATGGGGTACGGCCTGTCGGCTGCGGCTGACGGGGAGAAGTTCCCCTGGGTGTTCAACACACCGGCAACCTATTGGAGCCAAGCCTCTGCCATCATCAAATACATCGAAGCCAATGGCGGTGTTAAGGGCAAGAAAATTGGCTTTATCTACCTTGACGTCGGATACGGCCGTGAGCCACTGCCTTTGCTTGAGCAGCTTTCCAAGGACATGGGTTTTGAGCTGTTGAAAGTCCCGGTGGGTGGCAAGGAAATGCAGAACCAGTCTTCTCACTGGCTGCAAGTCCGCAAGGAACGTCCTGACTGGATGGTCATGTGGGGCTGGGGTGCCATGAACCCGACAGCCATTAAGGAAGCCGCCAAGATACGCTTTCCGATGGACAAATTCATTGGTGTCTGGTGGTCAGGCAGCGATGACGATGCTCGTCCTGCAGGAACCGGCGCAAAAGGCTACAAGTCTGCAAACTTCCATGCCACAGGCTCGGAATTCGGTGCCCTTCAGGACATCATCAAGCACGTGGTTGACGCGGGTAAAAGCCAGGTCAAGGACAAGTCCAAGGTCGGTGAAAACCTGTACAACCGTGGCGTCATGAACGCTGTTGTGGTTGCGGAGGCGATACGGACCGCGCAAGAGAAAACCGGCAAAAAGGCAATCACCGGCGTCGAAATGCGGGTCGGTCTCGAAAACCTCAACCTGACTGCCGAACGGCTCAAGGAGATCGGTCTCGAAGGCTTTGCCAAGCCTATGCAGGTCACCTGTAAGGATCATTCCGGGGCCCATTCCATCTATATCCAGGAATGGGACGGCAAGGTCTGGAAAAGGGCGTCCGACTGGATCGAACCCATGAAAGAAGCCGTGCGTCCGCTGATCTTGGCTGCTGCGGAGAAATACGTAGCCGACAAGCCCGGTTGGGAAACACAGAAGTGTGAATAGGTCCCACTGGGATTTTTTGACAAGACACAGGAGAAGTCCGTGAACGAAGCCGCTCCAAATACGGTTTTGTCCGTCAACAATATCGAGGTGATCTACGATCACGTGATCCTCGTGTTGAAGGGCGTCTCCCTGCAGGTTCCCGAGGGGGGCATCGTTGCCCTCCTCGGTGCCAATGGTGCCGGGAAGACGACAACACTGAAGGCTGTGTCCAATCTGCTGCATGCTGAGCGTGGTGAGGTGACAAAGGGGAACATTGAATTCCATGGTGATCGTGTGGATTCGCTCTCTCCCAATGAACTGGTCCGGCGCGGATGCATCCAGGTGATGGAAGGCCGCCATTGTTTCGAGCATCTGAGCGTTGAAGAGAACCTGCTGACTGGCGCCTATACGCGCCGGGAGGGTCGGGCTGCCATCGCCAGAGATCTCGAGATGGTCTATGGTTATTTTCCCCGGCTGAAGGAGCGGCGCGCGAGCCTTGCAGGATACATTTCCGGCGGCGAACAGCAGATGACGGCAATCGGGCGGGCGCTGATGTCGCGACCGAACATGATCCTTCTGGATGAGCCGTCAATGGGCCTGGCACCTCAACTGGTCGAAGAGATTTTTGATATCGTCAAGAAACTGAATTCACAGGAAAAAGTCAGTTTCTTGCTTGCTGAACAGAACACCAATATTGCGCTGAAGTTTGCCACCTATGGCTACATTCTGGAGAATGGCCGTGTGGTGATGGATGGTGAAGCGGCTTCATTGCGCGAAAACGAAGACGTCAAGGAGTTCTATCTCGGGCTTGCCGGCGCGGACCGCAAGTCCTTTCGTGATGTCAAACATTACAAAAGGCGCAAGCGCTGGCTCGCCTGATTTTCGAAACACAAATCTAATGGAAATGGACGTGCGCGATGACAGATGATCGCCACTACGATGCTCTTGAAACACGTGATCCGGCGGAACGGCACAACGCCCTATACGGCGCGTTGCCGGAATTTGTCAGCATGGCAAAGAACAAGGCAGCCGGTTGGGCAGGCCAATTGGCAGACGTGGACGCTGATGAATTGTCCGATCCTGCTGCCTTCCGGCAGGTCCCGGTTCTGCGCAAGGGCGATCTTCTCGCCCAGCAAAAGGAACATCCACCGTTTGGCGGCTTTACGACGTCTCCAGCAGGTTCCATGGGGCGCCTGTTCATGTCTCCCGGGCCGATATTCGATCCAGAGGGCCGGGGACACGACTGGTGGCGGGTCGGGCGGGCCCTTTATGCGGCAGGCGTGCGGCGTGGCCAGATCCTTCACAATTCCTTTGCCTATCATCTGACCCCCGCCGGTCACATGTTCGAAAGCGGTGCCCATGCTATCGGGTGTGCAGTGATCCCAGCGGGGATTGGTAACACGGAAATGCAATTGCAGGCGATAAACGATCTGCGGCCCGATGGATATGCCGGCACGCCTGATTATCTGAAAATTCTGCTCGACGCCGCCGCAGACACCGGCAAGGACGCGTCAAGCCTCAAGAAGGGTCTGGTGTCCGGAGCCGCGTTGCCGGGATCGCTTCGGCGGGAATTGTCTGAACGGGGCGTCGACGTGGTTCAGTGTTACGGTACAGCGGATCTGGGCATCGTTGCCTACGAATCCGAAGCACAGGAGGGCATGATTGTCGACGAACAGGTCATCGTCGAGATCGTCAAACCGGGTACCGGTGATCCGGTAGTCCCCGGTGATGTCGGGGAAGTTGTCGTGACCAGCTTCAATATGGATTATCCAATGATCCGGTTTGCAACCGGTGACCTGTCTGCCTTCTTGGACGGGAGCAGTCCGTGCGGACGGACCAACAGCCGCATCAAGGGCTGGATGGGCCGGG
Organism: Hyphomicrobiales bacterium; assembly: GCA_021775835.1. The sequence goes on from JAJFHC010000095.1 coordinate 71,790, forward strand.
CCGATCAGGCCACCAAGGTCAGGGGCATGTTCGTCCGTCCTGAACAGGTTGTCGAAATTGCAAAACGCCATCCCGAACTTGGCCGTCTCAGACTGGTGGTCTCGCGTTCACAGGAACGCGATGTCATGGTGCTGAAAGCTGAACACTCTGAACCAACCATGGAAACTGATGCTCTGGAAGAGACGTTGCAGTCGATGTGCAAACTTCGAGGCCAGGTCGAGTTGGTGTCGCCAGGCAGCTTGCCGAATGATGGTGTCGTTATTGCGGATGAGCGGTCATACGAGTAATCGCTCACGACAAACGGGCATGAACTGGACTTGATCCCCTTCCGGTATATCTCTATGCCAAGAGCCGTCTCAAGTGTTCCTTGTGGCTCTGGCGTTTCGCGCCGACGAACGCCCGGCACCTGTAATGCGGAGTTACCATGACCGACCAACACATGCCCGAACGGCACCCGCCTGTTAATTTCGGGAAGATCGGTGTGCTCCTGATCAACCTTGGGACACCGGATGCCACAGATGTGCGTTCGATGCGCCGCTACCTGAAGGAATTCCTGAGTGACCGTCGTGTCATCGAAGTCAATCCGGTGGTGTGGTGGTTCATTCTCAACGGCATCATCCTGAACACGCGCCCGGCGAAAAGCGGTAAGGCTTACGCGAAAATCTGGAATACCGAACGAAATGAATCACCCCTGAGAACCATCACACGGGATCAGTGCGAAGGGGTTGCCGAGCAACTTTCCATGCTCGACGGACGGATTGTAACCGATTGGGCCATGCGATACGGCAATCCATCGATCGCCGAGAAAATCGAGAAGCTCAAGGGCCAGGGGTGTGACCGCATTCTCCTGTTTGCGCTTTACCCACAATACAGTGCAGCGACCATGGCCTCGGTATTCGACAAGGCGTTCGATGCGTTGGGCACGATGCGCTGGCAGCCGGCCGTTCGCACCAATCCGCCATATCATGACGATCCGGAATACGTGACGGCGCTGGCCTCATCGCTGAAGGTTCATCTGGCTTCCCTCGACTGGACACCGGATGTTGTCATTGCGTCCTTTCACGGTCTGCCTCAGTCCTATTTCGACAAGGGTGATCCCTATCATTGTCACTGTGCGAAGACGACAAGACTGCTGAGACAGGAACTCGGCTGGGAGGACGACCGTCTGCGCATGACATTTCAGTCCCGTTTCGGCAAAGAGGAATGGCTCAAGCCGTATACGGATAAAACCCTGGAGGAACTGGCGCAGTCCGGGATTCGCAATGTGGCTGTCATCACGCCCGGGTTCGCTGCCGATTGTGTGGAAACTCTTGAAGAAATCGCAATCGAAGCCGGGGAGACGTTCAGGGAACATGGCGGCGAAAAGTTCACGGTCGTACCCTGCCTGAACGCATCGTCCGGCGGCATTGACATGCTGGCAAGCCTGGTGCGTACAGAACTTGGCGGCTGGATTGACGGCACCGGCGTCTGATTTCGGTTTTGAACCTTGTTTGCCTGAGAATCATATATCCTGTGGGTTCAGTCCACAGACGTCCTGTGTTCTGAACTTGCAAACCGGAGGTTCGCCATGTTTTTCGGCTCAGGTATATTTGTTCTGGTTCTTCTCGTGCTGTTCATCGTCATCCTGTTCCAGGCCATTCGGGTCGTGCCGCAGGGTTACAACTATACTGTGGAACGGTTCGGGCGATTCACCCGAACACTGGAACCAGGCCTCAGTCTCCTGATCCCGTTCATCGACCGGCTCGGTTCAAAGATGAACATGATGGAACAGGTTCTCAACGTTCCGAGCCAGGAAGTCATCACCAAGGACAACGCCATGGTGACTGTCGACGGGGTCGCGTTTTATCAGGTTCTCGATGCGCCCAAGGCGACCTACGAGGTGAACGAACTGGAACTCGCCGTTCTCAACCTCACGATGACCAACACCCGTACCGTGATGGGAAGCATGGATCTCGACGAGTTGTTATCGCAACGTGATGAGATCAACGCCCGCCTGCTGCAGGTGGTCGACCATGCGACCACACCCTGGGGTATCAAGGTCACGCGGGTGGAAATCAAAGATATCAACCCGCCCCGGGACCTGATCGAAGCCATGGGACGCCAGATGAAGGCCGAACGTGAAAAACGGGCGTCGATTCTTGAAGCAGAAGGCGAACGTCAGTCGGAAATTTTGCAGGCCGAGGGTGTGAAACAGGCGCAGATTCTGGCAGCAGAGGGCCGCAAGGAGGCAGCCTTCAGAGATGCCGAGGCACGTGAACGCGGGGCGGAGGCCGAAGCCAGGGCAACGACGATGGTCAGTGAGGCCATCGCCAATGGTAATGTTCAGGCGATCAACTATTTTGTTGCGACCAAATATGTCGAAGCAATCGGTTCGCTGGCGACTGCGCAGAATCAGAAAGTTCTCATTCTACCGGTCGAAGCCACTGCCCTTATCGGTAGTATCAGCGGAATATCGGAGATTGCGCGCGAAGCTTTCGGTTCGGGCAAAGACACTAAGCCGGGGTCGGTGCCGACTGCGGGCAATGCAGACTGATCGCCGACCAAACGGAGTACTTGATGGAACCACTGCTGGAAATACTCGAGTTCACCGGGCGCTGGACATGGTGGGTTGTTGCCGGTGTGCTACTGCTTCTGGAACTGCTTGCCCCTGGCGTATTCTTGCTCTGGTTCGGCGTTGCGGCCATGATCGTGGGCACGGCGGTTCTGTTTTTGGATCTGAGCTGGGAGTGGCAAGTCTCGTTGTTCGCTGTCCTGTCAATCCTTACCCTGTTTCTGTCGCGTCGGTTTTTCGCACCGTCGGCAATTTCCTCCGACCAGCCGAATCTCAACAAGCGGGTCCAGCACTATATCGGCAAGACCTATGTTTTGGATGAGCCAATCACCAATGGACAGGGGCGCTTGAAAATCGGCGACTCATTGTGGGCGATTGCCGGCCCGGACCTGTCGGCGGGACAAAGGGTTGCGGTGACGGGTGTTGAGGGCGCGACCTTGACGGTCACCGCGATCCCAGATGAAAAGTCCGGCACCGCGGAGTAAGCGGGCTAAAGCTTGTGATCGGTGGCCATCGGCGGGACGTCGCGCATCAGCACGATACTGATCCGGCGGTTTGCCGCCAGGAATGTGTCGTCGGGAAACAGGGGTTCCGAATCGGCTTTACCGACAACCGCAAAGAATCGGTCGCTGGGAACGCCGGCGCCGCTGAGAATCCGACGCGCGGCATTTGCCCTGTCAGCCGTCAGTTCCCATTGTCCATAACCCGCGCGACTGTAGATCCGTGTGGCATCGGAGTGCCCCGTGATCGTCAGGCGATTGGGCAGGCGTTTTAGAACCGGCGCCATCTTTCTGAGCAGCGAGCGGGTATGTGCATAGGGTTTGGCCGAGTTGGGTTCGAACATAGCCCGGCCCTCCTGGTCAACCAACTGTATGAGCAAGCCTTCCTTGGTTTCCTCAATCAGAATGTTATTGGAAGACTCGGTGATCTCGGGCAGATCCTGCCAGGCTTGGCGCAGGGATTCCGCTGCCAGGGCGAAATTGTCCGGTTTTCTGACCTCGGCCTTGACGTTGGAATGAGTTTCCGCCTCGGGCCCCTGCTTCTTCTGCTTGTCATGAGGTTCGTCGGAATACTCGGTGTCGTTTTCGCTTTCCATCAAGGCAACCTGCTTGACGTACTCGCGCGACGGAACACCTTCAATTTCGATAAGGCCAGCCTTGTTCATTTCTGCCCTGATGCCGAATGCATCGCGCATCGAACCAGCCACGACCTGAAGCTTCTGCTTGTCCTGGATTGAAAACGAAATGATCAGAACGAAGAAACACACCAGCAGCGACATCAAGTCGGCAAACGTGACGATCCATTCAGGGGCGCCTTCAAGAACCGGAGCTTTTTTCTTGGCCATAACCGACTACGCTTTCACTATGCCGCTTCGGCGACTTCGGCACGCTGCTTTTCGGGCAGGTAGGAAACCAGCATCTCCTTGATGATGTCGGGGCTCTTGTTCTCCCGGATCTGAAGGATACCGTCGATAGCCAATGTCTGGTTGACATCCTCTACCTTGAATTTTGCATCAAGTTTGTCTGCGATCGGCAGACAGATCATGTTCGCAATGATCGCACCATAGAGCGTCGTCAGGAGAGCGACAGCCATGGATGGACCGATGGTCGATGGATCGTCCATGGTGCTCAGCATTTGCACCAGGCCGACGAGGGTGCCGATCATTCCAAAGGCCGGTGCTGAGTCTCCCATGGCCTTGAACATCCGTTTGCCTTCTTCCAGGCGCGTGAGGTTCAGATCGCGTTCCCGCTCCAGTGATTCAGCGATAAATGCGCCGTCGTAACCGTCGGCCACGTATTGAATACCCTTGCTGAGAAATTCATCCTCGATCGGCACACCTTCAAGACCAAGCGGGCCGTTTTTCCGGATAATTTCAGCGAGACGGGAGATTTCATCAATCATTTCGCGAGGATTTGACTTCTTCTGCGTGAAGGCTATTTTTCCTCCGACCGCCAGAGACGCTATGACACCCGACAACGGAAAACGCAACACGGAGGCAGCAATTGTGCCGCCGACGACGATCATGACCGATGGGACATTCAAGAAGGTCATGAAGTCACCGCCCATGAAGATGGCGGCGCCGACAATCGCCGAACCGAGAATGATGCCAATAATAGTCGCGAGATCCATAACAACCCCCAGAACAATTGCCGCGCCGTCCCTGTCGCGACATGACAGTGCGCTCACAAAGGCACACTGCTACCGGAGTGCATTCTAGTGATAGGTCCCTAAATAATTACTAATGAAAACAAGTAAAATCTTGTCTTTTTTGGTTTGAATTCATGGTTAATTTTGAATTTATATTTAGTTCAACGTGAGATTATCACGGTTAATTGTTGGTAAATGTCATTATTGCACATAATAGTTAAGTATATGTAGTGTGATTTGCTGCCGAATATAATGTTACTGGCCTGTCCAGGCAGTTACGCCACGCCCACCCGCAAGAGGTCATGGATGTGGACGATGCCAACGGGCTTGTGGTCCGCTGTGACAAACAAGCTCGTAATCGATCGTGAGTTCAGTATTTCCAGGGCGGAGGATGCGAGATCGCCCGGCGATATCACTTTCGGATCTGGCGTCATCACGTCACCTGCGAACCGGGAGAGCAGATCCGGAGCCATGGATCGGCGCAAATCACCGTCCGTAACGATGCCTGCGAGTCGTCCGTCCTGGGCGGTGACACCCAGGCAACCAAAGCTCTTCTCCGTCATGATCATCAGGGCTTCCGCCATGGTTGCGTCACGGCCGGCCAGTGGCAAAGCGTTACCTGTATGCATGACATCCCGTACGAAAGTCAGCGCGGCGCCAAGTTTGCCGCCGGGATGGAGAACCTTGAAGTCACTCGAGGTAAAGCCCTTGCTCTCAAGCAAGGCGATCGCAATGGCGTCGCCCAATACAAGCTGCATGGTTGTGGAGGTGGTCGGCGCCAGACCGTTAGGGCAGGCTTCTTCATGGATCGGCAGTTCAAGCACCACATCGGCGGCTTTGCCGAGGGTGCTCGCGGCGTGAGCTGTTATCGCGATCAACGGAACCGAGAAGCGCCGCGAATAAGCAACGATGTCCTTGAGCTCCATGGTTTCGCCGGACCATGACAGAATGATGACCACATCCGATGCGGCTATCATCCCCAGATCCCCATGGCTCGCTTCACTCGGATGAATGAATAGTGCCGGTGTGCCGGTCGATGACAGCGTGGACACAATCTTGCGCGCTATCTGGCCGCTCTTGCCCATGCCCGACAACAAAACCCGGCCGTTGGTTGCTTTGAGCATTTCGACTGTCTTGACAAATCGTTCGCCCAGAACACCCTCAAAAGCTTCCGACAGGCCCTTGATTCCTTCGGACTCAATGCCGAACGTGCGTTGAGCGGATGCAATGACGTTACCGGAAGCCTGAACAGAGGATGGTGTTGCAGGTTGCGTGGTGCGATTCATTCGTTACTCCAGGGAAGGGAGCCCTTCACAGATCGACAGATAGGATACAGAAAAGCCATTGTTTGTCAGCCGTTGGAGTCATCCCGTTACCGGCTTATTAACCACAAACACGTAGTTTTTGCCAATGGTTGTGCCGGTCTTGGCGGCCTTTTGCCAAATGCGTTCAATACCAACCACTAACCGGGGTCTGGAATTTGTCGATCCGGTCCAGAATCAATGCTGTATACGCAAGGAGGGCGCTTGTCATAGCGGCTCTCATGATCTTTGCGTGTGCCGAACTGAATGTGGTGTCTGCACAGCAACAGCTGGAGGCAGACGATGACGACGATGTCCTCGGCGCGGCACCCCAAGTCTTGCGCGGGAGGGTCGACGAAAACGGTTTGCCCGACTTCAACGAAGACCAGGCTGCAGATCAGGCCGATACTGGCACCGACGATCCCCGGACAGTGACCACACGTTTGGGAGATGTCGTTCGTCGGCGCGCGGCGGACAACACGATCGATGGACCCGGAGATCCCAACCTTGCAAATCGTCCGGGGCGCGACGCCGCCGTGCAGGCCGATAATGCAGTTTCCGCCTATGACCCGCTGGGCATCAGGATCGGATCCTTTCTCGCTTATCCAGCAGTGGAAACCGGCATCGAGTATACCGACAACGTTGCGCTCGCCGACAGCGGGCGCCGGGACGATGTGGGCTATACGATAGCGCCGGAGCTTCGTCTTGAATCGAACTGGTCTCGGCATGCCGTGACGCTGCAGGCTTCGAGCAGCCACGTGATTTACGATGAAAACAGCTCGGAAGATACCGACGACGTCGAAATTCGTGCGACCGGGCGGATTGACGTCACACGTGACACAAGAGTGGACCTTGAAGCCGGCTTCACATTCGGCCAGGAAAGCCGCGGTACTGCCGAAGACGATGCCTCGGCGGAAGTTCAGCCCGACGAGACCGTTTACAGCGCAAGCGCCGGTCTGACCCAGCGCTTTAACCGGATGATCGCCACCATTCGCACGAACCTTGAACTGTTCGAGTTTGGCGATGCCCAACTCACGGGTGGTGGTACCCAGAGCAACGATGACCGGGATTACACTGAAGTCGCCGGGAGTTTGCGCGTGGGATATGAATGGACCCCTGCGGTTCAACCTTTTGTCGAAGGTGCATATTCCATACGCCGGCACGATCAGAAGACAGACGACAACGGATTTCGCAGAAATTCTGACGGTTACACGGTCGTTGGCGGGGTCGCGATTGATCTTGGCCCAATCCTCAGAGGCGAAGTGTCGGGCGGGTACGCCGAACGACAACCCGATGACAACGATTTGAAGGATGCATCGGCGCTGATTGCGAACGCCTCACTGACATGGGCACCCACTCCCTTGACCACGGTCACGGCGGCTGTAGGAACCTCGGTCGACGAGACCACTGTTGCAGGCGCTTCGGCTGCCATTTCGCGAACGGCGGAGCTTGATGTGGCCCACGCCCTGCTTGAAAACCTGACACTCAACGCAGGCGCCGAATTTGGTTACACGAAATACAAAGGTGCTGGAATTACCGAGGAAAGTTATAGCCTCAATGCTGGTATGGACTACCTGGTCAACCGGAATCTGGTTGTTCGTGCGGGCTACACCTACGATATATTCGACTCGAACCAGGCCGGGAGTGACTATACCGCCAACACCTTCAGAATTGGCGTCCGCCTGCAGCAATGACGTGTTGCGTGGGCGAGGTCAGTTGTCTGCCATGAGCTCCTGAATGGCATCTCTGGCCTGAGCTCCAATGTCATCCCTTGCTAGAGCAAAGGCAATGTTTGCCGACAGAAATCCGATCTTGTCGCCACAATCGTACGTCTTGCCTTCAAAGCGCACGGCGGTGAACGGCTGGTCTTCCATGAGTCGGATCATGGCATCGGTCAACTGTATCTCGTTACCTGAACCCCGTTCCTGGGATTCAAGCAGCTCGAAGATGTCCGGCTGCAGAATGTAGCGTCCGGAAATCATGAGATTTGACGGTGCGGTTCCCTGAGCAGGCTTTTCTACCATCTGGGTTATCGGAAAGGCATTGTCTTCAGCGTCAGCGATTCCAACAATACCGTAGCGATGTGTTTGGTCGTGTGGAACCTCCTCGACCGCCAGGACGTTGCCGCCGTGCTGTTCGTAGGCAGGCATCATCTGTGCAAGGCAGCTGACCTTGCTGTGTACAAGCATGTCCGGCAACAACAGAGCGAACGGTTCGTTGCCGACCAGTTCACGGGCGCACCACACGGCGTGTCCCAGTCCAAGAGGTTGCTGTTGGCGTGTGAAACTGGTTTGTCCGGCTCCTGGAAGATCGCTGTCGAGCAAGGCAAGTTCGAAGGTCTTGCCACGTTCGCGCAGAGTAGCCTCAAGCTCGAACTGCTTGTCGAAATGATCTTCAATCACACCTTTGTTTCTGCCGGTGACGAAGATGAAGTGATCGATGCCAGCGGCCCGCGCCTCGTCCACGGCCAGTTGTATGACCGGCCGGTCGACGATTGTGAGCATTTCCTTTGGCACCGCCTTGGTCGCCGGGAGAAAGCGTGTTCCGAGTCCAGCCACAGGGAAAACAGCTTTCTTGATCTTGTTCGTCATGCACAATGCTCCAACGGGAAAATGAAATTCTTGATATTGGTTACCAGACTTCAACACTTAGCATTTAATTTTGTGCATTCGGTTAATGGCTGGGTACTCGGAGGACTATCAATCATGAGCATTTTGGTGACCGGTGGGGCGGGCTACATAGGCAGCCACATGGCGGCGGAACTCATCGATGCGGGCGAGAAGGTTGTGGTGGTTGATAACCTCTCAACAGGTTTTCGCTGGGCTGTTCCTCCGACGGCTACATTCATCCAGGGAGACGCCGGGGATGTGGATCTGATTCATTCGACGATCCTGGAGCACGGTGTTGACGCCATCATCCACTTTGCTGGATCAATCGTCGTGCCGGATTCCGTGGTCGATCCTCTCGGTTACTACTTCAACAACACCGTCAAATCCCGCGCGCTGATCGAGGCGGCTGTCGAAACCGGAGTGAAGTCCTTCATCTTCTCGTCGACAGCGGCGGTTTACGGCATTCCGAAGAACAATCCGGTTACCGAGGACGACGAGACCAGGCCGATATCACCTTACGGCACCTCCAAGCTCATGACGGAGTGGATGCTTCGCGATGCGTCTCACGCCCACGAACTGGAGTATGTGGTGTTGCGTTATTTCAATGTGGCCGGAGCCGATCCCAAGGGCAGGACTGGCCAATCGACACCTCGAGCGACACACCTTATCAAGGTGGCGTCCCAGGTAGCCCTGGGTGATAGAACCCACCTGGACGTATACGGCCAAGACTACGATACAGCAGACGGGACATGCATTCGCGATTACATACACGTCACGGATCTGGCGAGAGCCCACTTGAATGCACTTTGGTATCTCAGAGAAGGCGGAGCCAGCGAGACTTTCAATTGCGGTTATGGTCAGGGAGCATCAGTGCTTGACGTAATTGCGTCGATGGAACGCGCGATCGGACACAAAATCGATGCCAGAAATGCCCCCCGCCGGGCGGGGGATCCACCGGCCCTTGTGGCTGGGGCAAATCGCATTCGCCAGGTGCTGGGATGGGAACCACTCCACAATGATCTTAACGGCATCGTCGAAGGCGCTCTGTCGTGGGAGCGGCAACTGAAGCAGCGCCATAACGCGGCGTAACACGGAGTCGGCCCAGGCGGCGTTGGCATAGGCGGTACTCGTATTTCCTGGAACTGTCCAAGATTCAATTTTCCTGATAATAAGGCGAATCGCTGCCGTGGAATGGTGGCGCGTCGACAATCATCGGGAATATGCATATGAAGCGGTTTTCCTGGGTATGCGGGCTCTTCGCCGGGGCCTTCCTTTTCATGACGATGTTCGGGGCCACTCTTGTCAGTGTCCCCAATACCACCGACGCGGCAACGAAGGCCTCGCCTGCGTTTCAACGTTGGGTTAAGAAATTTCGCAAACGGGCCAGACGCTCGGGTGTTTCCTACAGGACATTCGACAGGGCGTTTCGCGGAGTCAAACCCAATCCGGACGTGATAAAGGCGGCAAACAACCAGCCGGAATTCGCCAGGCCTGTGTGGAAATACCTCGAGACCGCGGTCTCCGACGTTCGCGTCGAAAAGGGTCGCCTCAAGTATTCCGAATGGAAAAAGACCCTTGCCAAACTGCAGAAACGATATGGGGTCGACAAGTACATCATTCTTGCGATCTGGGGAATGGAATCCAGTTTCGGGTCATACAAGGGTGATCACAACGTCATCGAAGCGCTGGCGACCCTCGCGTACAGGGGGCGGCGAAAAAAATTCGGACGGCAGCAACTCCTGGCCGCATTGAAAATTCTCCAACGCGGAGACATTCCACCAGCCCAGATGATGGGGTCGTGGGCCGGAGCAATGGGTCACACTCAATTTATTCCGACGACCTACAACGGTTACGCCGTCGACTACAACGGTGATGGACGCAGGGATATCTGGAACACGATTTCCGACGCGCTTGCGTCCACTGGAAACTATCTGAAGAAATCCGGCTGGAGACGCGGTGAGCCGTGGGGGCATGAAGTGGTGCTGCCAAAAGGATTCAAGTATTCCCTGGCGTCGAAATCCAAGCGCAAGCCCCTTGCCGAGTGGGTAGCCCTGGGTGTCAAACGGGTTGACGGGAAGAAGTTCAACTCCTGGTCGCGTTCAAGTTCGATCGTATTGCCGGCGGGTGCCAAAGGACCGGCGTTTATTATCTTCAAGAACTTCCGGGCAATTTTGCGTTACAACAATTCTGTCGCCTATGCGCTTGCGGTGAGCAAGTTGGCAGATCGCTTGCGTGGGCGTGGCGGTGTGGTTGGAAAGTGGCCCCAGAACGATCGCCCCCTGACAAAGGGGCAGAAAAGGGAACTCCAGAAACTCCTGGTGCGACGGGGGTATTACCGGGGCCGCATAGACGGCCGGATCGGTAACGGCACGGCCGCGGCCATCCGGAAGTACCAGCGGCGGATCGGTGTGGTGGCAGACGGTTATCCTGGGGAAAAACTCCTGGGACGCTTGAGGCGGGGAAGTTGACCGGTTCGACACAGGAACGACAGTTTTGTCGACAACTATGACATGCTGCCACATTGGGAAGTCACTTGATGAGTGTTTGCGTTGGAGTACGATGGTGAAGAAAATTATTGATATCCTGCGGTTTCTCCCGGTTATTCTGGCGCTGACGATCTGGTCGGGTTTGCCGGCGGCGAACGCTCAGGCCATCAGCGAGGACCCTGCCGTTGCTTTGCAACCTGACGGTGCGGCACCGGCTCAGGCCCGTTCGGGTCGAAAGATCAATGTGTACGTGTTCGGCGATTCCCTCGCGAATGATCTTTGGAGAGGGCTGAAACAGGCTTTTAAGCGGGATCCAAGTGTCTCACTGATCAAGAAATCACGCTCGTCCACCGGGTTCGTGCGCACGGACTACTATGACTGGCCCGCGGAACTGGAAAAGATCCTGGAAAGCGAACCCATGGACATGGCACTTGTCTTGATCGGTGCTGGCGATCGGCAGCGCATGAGAAAGTCCGATGGGCGACACAGGTTTGGAACACCGGAATTCCGCGAGATCTACGCCGGTCGGGTGGATACTTTCATGCAGCAAATGGTGCAGCGGCGCATCCCGGTTTACTGGCTTGGCCTGCCCATCGTCAAAGGGCCAAACTATCGTGCGGCGCTGACGGAACTCAACGATCTCTACAAGCAAAGAGCGGAAGCGAACGGTGTAACTTTCATTCCCACATGGGATCACTTTGCCAAGGCAGGCGGAAAGTGGACGTCCTATGGCAAGAACATCGCCGGTACGGTGCAGAGGCTGCGCAAGAACGACGGTTTGCACTTCACACCTGCAGGCCGCCGGATTCTGGCAACGTTCGTCGAACAGCCAATTCGCGACTTCCTGGCATCCGGCCCGGTTTATGAGGGCGAGAGCGTCATCGCCGCTCCCACGATTGGCGATGCTCTCGATGCCGACGGTTCGCAAACGGGGATAGGGAACAACGGTGATCCCCTGCAGGAAGTCGTATTCGATATCGGTGCGGAACGATCTGATGCGTCGTTGCGCAAGATTCTCACAGAAGTGGACGCAAAAGCCGACGCGAAACGAAAAGCTGACTTCAGATCTTCGTCACCGGCCTACAAAGTCCTCACCCTGGGTCATGCGGTGGAACCGAAGCCCGGTCGCGGTGACGATTTCACGTGGAGCGAATGACCTTGTGCGGTGGTCTACCTCGGTAGCCGCGTGTCTCCCATCAGGAAACGGTCGATAGCCTGAGCCGCCTGCCGGCCTTCGCGGATAGCCCACACCACGAGCGACTGGCCGCGCCGCATGTCGCCTGCGGCAAAAACCTTGCCCCGGGTCGTGTGATAGTCGTCGGTGTTTGCGGCGACATTGCCGCGCGGATCGAGATCGATTCCAAGCTCCTGGACCATTCCCTCGTGGACGGGGTGAACGAACCCCATGGCAAGCAGAACCAAATCGGCCTGCAATTCGAACTCAGTACCTGGAACCTGCTGGATGTTTTCATCGACTTGAATGCAATGGAGCTTGGTCACGCGGCCTGCCTCGCCGCTCAGTCCGGTTGTCATGACGCTCCAGTCGCGCTTGGCGCCTTCTGCCTGGCTTGACGATGTGCGAAATTTCAATGGCCAGTCCGGCCACGTCAGGGCTTTATTCTCCTGTTTCGGGGGCACCGGCATGATTTCAAGCTGGGTTACGGACAGGGCGCCCTGTCGGAATGACGTGCCGATGCAATCGGAGCCTGTGTCACCGCCGCCGATGACGATGACGTGTTTGCCGCCGGCGACGATCGGCTGAACATCTCCTATCGGTTCCCCGCCGACCCGCCGGTTCTGCTGGGGCAGAAACTCCATGGCAAAATGGACGCCGTCCAGATCCCGGCCATCAACAGGCAGATCACGTGATTTCTCGGATCCACCGGTTAGCAGCATCGCATCGAAATTCTGCTCGATATCGCTCGCGGTACGATCGACTCCCACATGGACGTCATAGTGGAATGTCACGCCTTCGGCCTGCATCTGCTGGGCCCTGAGATCGATCAGGTGCTTTTCCATCTTGAAGTCGGGAATTCCGTATCGGAGAAGGCCGCCGGGTTTTGCGTTCTTTTCGAAGACGTGGACATCGTGACCGACACGGGCGAGTTGCTGTGCCGCAGCGAGGCCCGCCGGTCCAGAACCTACGATCGCAACTTTCCTGCCTGTATTCGATGCCGGTATTTCCGGGCCGATCCAGCCTTCCGACCAGGCCCTGTCGACAATGGCGCATTCGATGGTTTTGATGGTGACCGGTTTTTCCTCGATGTTGAGGGTACAGGCTGCCTCACAGGGGGCAGGGCAGACACGGCCTGTGAACTCCGGGAAATTGTTGGTCGAATGGAGATTGCGGGAGGCTTCCTCCCAATCCTGGCGGTAGACCAGATCGTTCCAGTCGGGAATCTGATTGTTGACCGGGCAACCGGTGTGGCAATAGGGAATGCCACAATCCATGCACCGCGCGGCCTGGCGTTCGACGTCTCTTTCCTCAAGAGGGATCAGAAACTCACGAAAATGGCGGATGCGGTCGCCGGCGGGACGATAGTTGCGGTCCTGCCGGTCGATCTCCATAAATCCGGTGATCTTGCCCATGGTCTAGTTTCCTCCCCTGAGGCCAATCGTCATGTCGCCAGTCGGCTGTGCCTGTTCAATCTCGCGCAGCGCTCGGCGATACTCGACCGGCATGACCTTGACGAATTTCGGCAGGTACGTGTCCCAATCAGCCAGAATTGCCCTGGCGCGGCCCGACGCCGTATACCGAACGTGATTTTCAATAAGTTGATGCAGGCGTTCAGCGTCATAACGGGTCATGTCGCCGTCGACGTCAACAAGGCCATGGCTTTCGAGATCGCCACCCTGATGGCCCATGCGTTCAAGGGTCTCGTCTTCATCTGTTATCGGTTCGAGATCGACCATCGACAGATTACAGCGTTGCTCGAAGTCACCGGCTTCATCCAAAACGTAGGCAATGCCGCCGCTCATGCCGGCGGCAAAATTCCGCCCGGTAGGCCCAATCACGACGACGATGCCGCCGGTCATGTATTCGCAGCCGTGGTCGCCGGTTCCTTCAACAATCGCGATTGCGCCGGAGTTGCGAACCGCAAAGCGCTCTCCGGCGACGCCGCGAAAGTAACACTCGCCGGTTATTGCGCCATAGAGAACTGTGTTGCCGACGATGATGCTGTTTTCCGGCACGATGCTGGTGTCCTCGGGAGGGCGGACAACCACGCGTCCACCCGAAAGACCCTTGGCCACATAATCGTTGGCTTCTCCGATCAGATCGAGCGTGATTCCGTGAGCCAGGAATGCCCCAAAACTCTGGCCGGCAGTGCCTTTCAGAGTTACGGAAATCATGTCTTCGGGCATGCCGGCATGACCATATCTCCTGGCGACTTCGCCTGAGAGCATGGCGCCGGTCGTACGGTCGGTGTTTCCGATATCCGACTCCAGTTTGACCGGTGTGCGTGACTCCAGCGCGGGCTGTGCCTGGGTAATCAGCTTGCGGTCCAGGATGTCGTCTATCAGATGGTGCTGGGGTTGCACCCTGCTCCTGGCGATTTCGGGGCCGACATCGGGTTTGTAAAAGATTTTCGAGAAATCCAGACCTTGTGCCTTCCAGTGGCTGACGGCCTTTTCCTTGTTCAGATAGTCCGTTTGACCAATCATCTCGTCGAATGCCCGGACTCCCATTTCCGCCATGTGTTCGCGCACTTCCTTGGCAACGAAGAAGAAGTAGTTGACCACGTGCTCCGGCAATCCCTGAAACTTGGCGCGCAGTTCAGGATCCTGGGTCGCAACGCCGACCGGGCAGGTGTTGAGGTGGCACTTGCGCATCATTATGCAACCGGCGGCGATTAGCGGGGCGGTTGCAAAGCCCATTTCGTCGGCACCCAACAGGGCGCCGATTATGACGTCGCGGCCGGTTCTCAGACCGCCATCGACCTGAACCGAGATCCGCCCCCGCAGGTTGTTGAGCACGAGCGTTTGCTGGGTTTCGGCAAGGCCAACTTCCCATGGACTGCCGGCATGTTTTATAGACGTCAACGGACTGGCGCCCGTGCCGCCCTCAAAGCCTGAAATGGTGACATGGTCTGCACGCGCCTTGGCCACGCCTGCCGCCACTGTGCCGACTCCGACTTCCGACACGAGCTTGACGGAAATGTCAGCGGCACTGTTGACGTTCTTGAGGTCGAAGATGAGTTGTGCCAGATCCTCGATCGAATAGATATCGTGATGGGGCGGTGGCGAGATCAGCCCGACGCCCGGGGTTGAATGCCTGACCTTGGCGATGACGGCGTCGACCTTGTGCCCGGGAAGCTGTCCACCTTCGCCGGGCTTGGCACCCTGCGCCATCTTGATCTGGATCATGTCCGCGTTGACGAGGTATTCGGCGGTTACACCAAATCGCCCTGACGCCACCTGCTTGATGGCGGACCGCATGGAGTCGCCGGACGGCAAGGGTTTGAAACGATCGGTCTCTTCGCCACCCTCTCCCGTGTTCGACTTGCCGCCGATGCGGTTCATGGCAATGGCCAGTGTGGTGTGAGCCTCCCGGCTGATCGAACCGAACGACATGGCGCCGGTGGAGAACCGCTTGACGATTTCGCTTGCCGGTTCAACTTCGTCCAGAGGTATCGGGGTTCGGTTCATCTCTTCTGCACTGTGTATTTCGAATAGGCCGCGCAGGGTCATCAGTTCTTCGCTCTGATCGTTGATCTGTTTTGCAAAGGAACGATACTTGTCGAGGCTGTTACCGCGCACGGCATGCTGAAGGTCGGCCACAGAGGTCGGCGACCACATGTGTTTTTCACCGCGAATGCGGAAGGCGTACTCACCGCCGACGTCGAGGGCCGACTGGTATATCGGGGCGTCGCCGAAGGCCGCCCGGTGACGCTGAACGGTTTCACGAGCGATCTCGTCGAGGCCGACGCCTTCGATCTGGGTATTGGTGCCGTAGAAATACTCGTCGACAAAGCTGCTTTTCAATCCGACAGCATCGAAAATCTGGGCGCCGCAATAGGACTGGAAGGTGGAGATACCCATCTTCGACATGACCTTGAGCATGCCCTTGTTGACGGCCTTGATGTAGCGCTTGAAGATCTTTTCCGGTGTCAGGTTTTCGTCGAGACGCGGCAACATGTCTTCCAGTGTCTCGAAGGCCAGGTAGGGGTTGATGGCTTCTGCGCCGTAGCCGGCCAGTGTGCAGAACTGATGGATTTCGCGGGCCTCGCCGGTTTCCACAACGATGCCGACCGACGTGCGCAAGCCCTTCCGGATCAAGTGATGATGAACGGCGGACGTGGCCAGGAGCGAGGGAATGGCAATGCGGTCGGCTGTAACCAGACGGTCTGAGAGGATAATGATGTTGTAGCCGTCGATAACGGCTTTTTCGGCTCTTTCGCACAGCTGGTCGAGGGCGGGCTTCATGCCGTCCGCACCCTTGTCGACAAAGTACGTCATGTCGAGTGTCGTGGTGCGGAAGTGGTTGTCGGCGATGTCGCCGATTGTACGGATTTTCTCCAGGTCAGCATTCTTCAGGATCGGTTGCTTGACTTCCAGGCGCTTGAGTTCCGACGTGCCCTGCAGATCGAGCAGGTTCGGGCGCGGCCCGATGAAGGACACCAGAGACATGACGAGATCTTCGCGGATCGGATCGATCGGCGGATTGGTCACCTGGGCGAAGAGCTGTTTGAAGTAGGTGTGCAAGAGCTTCGACCGGGATGACAATGCGGAGATCGGTGTGTCGGTGCCCATGGACCCGACAGCCTCCTGGCCGATGTGGGCCATGGGCGACATCAGGAACTTGATGTCTTCCTGGGTGTAGCCGAAGGCCTGCTGGCGGTCGAGCAGACTGGCGTTTGTCCTGGGTGCCCGGCCATGCACTTCCGGCAGGTTGTGGAGCCGGATCTGGGTCCGATCGAGCCATTCCCTGTAGGGGTTCGAACTCGAGACTTCGGCTTTTAGAGTCTCATCAGAAATGATGCAGCCGGCCTCAAGATCGATCAGCAGCATCTTGCCGGGTTGCAGGCGCCACTTGGTGACAATGCTCTTTTCTTCCACAGGCAGCACGCCCATTTCCGAGGACATGACCACGAGGCCGTCCTCGGTGACCAGATAGCGCGCAGGCCTCAGGCCATTGCGATCAAGGGTGGCGCCAATCTGGCGGCCATCGGTAAACGCAATGGCGGCAGGGCCGTCCCAGGGTTCCATCAGGGAGGCGTGATACTCGTAGAAAGCCCGGCGATTCTCGTCCATCAGCGGATTACCGGCCCAGGCTTCGGGAATGAGCACCATCATAGCGTGGGCCATCGAGTAGCCGGCATGGCAAAGCAGTTCCAGGGCGTTGTCGAAGCAGGCGGAGTCGGACTGGCCTTCGTAACTGATTGGCCAGATCTTGGCCATGTCGTCCTTGAACAGCTCCGACTTCATGGTCGCGTAACGAGCGGCCATCCAGTTGTTGTTGCCCCTCAGGGTGTTGATCTCGCCGTTGTGG
>JAJFHC010000096.1 GCA_021775835.1 Hyphomicrobiales bacterium
GAGGCAATCACCGGCGGCACCGCGCAAATTGTTCAAGCCATCGGGCTGGGCATGTGGGTTGATCACGCGGGAGGCGGGGCTCCCAGCATTCCACCTGCCTGGAAGCGCGTCGTCATGAGCGTTGTTGCTGTTTATCCGATGCTGATGCTTTTGATGGGATTAAGCGCCCCGATTATCGGAGGGCTGCCACAATCCCTACAGGTGTTGGTCATCGTGATTGTGTTGTCCGCACTATTAACATGGCCGATCATGCCTTGGCTTAGCAAAGCACTGCGCCCTTGGCTGATGGCGAATTAACCTCAGACGGCCGCCCAGAAAATCTACGGCGCCGACGACATTTCCTGCGACGGTGCGATCGAGAAGCAGTTCGAGGATCTGCAGAAGGATTACGGCCACTTCCCGGTCTGCATGGCCAAGACCCAGTAGTCCTTCTCGACCGACCCCGACCTCAAGGGCGCTCCCAGCGGTTTCACCATTCCGATCCGCGAATTGCGGTTACCCAACGGTGCGGGCTTCATCGTTGTTGTAACCGGCGCCATCATGACCATGCCCGGCCTGCCGCGCGTGCCGTCGGCAAACAACATCTATCTGGGCGAAAACGGCCAGATCGAGGGTCTTTTCTAGAATTCTCCCTAGAACAACCGACGAACAAACTGCGGGCCTCTCAATTGAGGGGCCCGTTTTCTTTTGATGGTCCCGTTTCGATGCTTGAGAACATGCCATTGTAACAGCGCAGTTCTAACTCTCACGTACGGAAAACTCGCGCCTTGGAGGCGCCTTGGTTACAGTGGTCTTTCATACAACAACCAACCCACTCCAAGGATGCTGCAGCAGAAATGGTTGACCGAGTTGCCCTGATCGAGCCCTACCTGATTCCGGCCGATGCCAATCCTCACGCCTGGTGGTCCCACAAGCCCTACGTCCTGGTTCGGATGGAGACCAGCGAGGGGGTCGAGGGCTGGGGCGAATGCCATTTGTTGAGTTTTCGAGAAGACGCACTGGTCGCCATGGTTCGCACCGTCGGCGAGCGGCTGATCGGCCGGCCGGCGGCCGATATCAGGGACGTGATGATCGAGCCCTTTGACCTATTTGGGCAGCAACGGCCGGGACTGGAGGTCTACAGCGCCTATGCGGGAATCGAGATCGCGCTGTGGGATGTCCTTGGGAAACGTCTGGATACACCGGTCTATCAACTGCTGGGCGGTGCCTGTCACGATAGGGTTCCGGTCTACGCCAACATCTATTCGCCTGATCCCCAGAAGCCCGATGACTTTGCCAGGATGGCAGCGCGCCAGGTCGCCGCGGGTCATAGGGCCATCAAACTCTACCCATTCATGTCCGAAACCCCTGTGCGGGAAGGGATCGCCGTGCTGTCGGCGGTGCGCGAAGCCGTCGGACCGGATGTTGGACTGGCCGTCGACTTCTGGCGTCATGCGAATCCCGGAAGGACGATTGAGATCGCCAGAGCCACGGAGCCTTATGACCTGTTGTGGCTTGAAGATCCGTTCGCGCCGACCGATGCGGCGAGCATGCGGTACGTACGGGATGCCATCAGACAGCCACTGTTGACCGGCGAAACGCTGCCGACGCGCCGGGAATTTGAAAGTCTGTTTGCCCAGCGTGCTGTAGACATCGTCAACCCCGATATATGCCTCTCCGGAATTATCGAACTCCAGGCGATCGCAGCGATGGCGGAGCCGTACTTCATATCCGTGTCACCCCATAATTCAAACAGCATGGCGCTGGGCACGGCAGCCGCCGTCCACGCTGCATTGGGGATACCCAATCTAGGGTTGACCGAGTATTTCCCGCTGTTCGAGAAGGCGTTGGACTACCTTTGCTCTGGCCGGTTGCCAGTGCGGGACGGCATGATTGAGCGGCCGTCAGCCGCCGGGATCGGTATCGAGTTCGACAGGTCGGCGATGCAGAAGTATCGTGTCTGACAATCCGGTTTGGCTGGAACGTCCGACGAACAAAGTGCGGGTCATTCAATCGATAACCGGATCTTCAGCCCTGTGCCTGTGATCGGCTTTGGCCTACCTGATTGCAAGTTGCAGAATGCGATTTACTTCTGAAACGCCTGAACAGAACGTCTGCGTAACGCAACGCCAAGGCCATTGGCAGTCCCGACCTTATCTTGAACTCTTCGTACCGGAAACGAGTTCGCCTGAGCCCGGCGGCCAAAAGGTCCTTGCGAAGACTGTTGCGCATTGCCTCGCCGCCACAGAAGGAAACAACGGCGTGTTTCAGGTCCGGCACGTGCTCGCGCATCAGGCCGACGGTCAAGCGCCGGCGTGCGCGCGATTCGCACAGGTGAACATGAAAGTCTGGGTCTGAGGCGGCGCGGTCACAAAACTCATCAAGATGCGCAATGTCGTCTCCTGTCCTACAACAGACGAATAGATGAATCGGCGCATGGTCGACCTTCAGTTGATCCGTCCAGGCGAGAAACGGCGTAACGCCAATTCCGCCGGCAATCCAGACCTGGGGCTGACCGGTCTCGCGGTAGCGAAAATGACCGAAGGCTTGGGAGACCTGCGCCTTCCGGCCGACCTTCAGGTTATCCGCCAATGCCGTGGTGCCGTCGCCGAGCGACTTGATCGTGAAGCGGAGTCTGCCCTCTGCGTCCGGTGCCTTTGAAATAGTGAAGGGGTGAACTTCTCTGTGAGCCGGATCATCAAAACCGACGAAGGCGAACTGACCCGCACGGTGCCGTATGCCCTTTCCCCCAGGCGTCAGGGTGACCGAAACGGCCTGTCCTGTTTTTTCGATCTCAGCAATACTGTAGGAACGCATGCGCCGCATCCAGCGTGCCGGAACCAGCGTGTAGAAATAGGCAATCAGTCCGAGCATACTGAGGGTGAGAATATACAAACCCAGGGGCGAGGCGTTGGAGAAGGACTTCTCGATGAAATAGGCGTGGAAGGCTGCCGCTGCGAAGACCGCTCCCATTAGTTTGTGGCTGGCGCGCCACCAGTGATAGGGAATTATCGTTGTCAGCGTAATCGCCACGAGAGCCAACAGTCCATTGTAGCCCAGTTCACCGACATCCTCCGCCAGATCGTCAAATCGGGTGCCGAATTCCAGTCCGTTGATTTCCGGGTCAATGGCTTCATGCAGAAGGACGGCGGCAACGGCGATGATCCCGAGCCACTTGTGCAGGATGTAAACACGGTCGAGGCCGCCATACACCAGTTCAACTCCGGGCCAGCGTGTCGCCAGCACCATGATCTGTGCCATCGCAATCAACGCGGCAAAGCCCAGATATTGGCTCAACACGGCAGGGAAGCTCTTTGTCGCCAGCAAGGGCACAAAGTGAAGCAGGGGTGCAGCCAGTAAGGTGCAACAGACAATCAGGCCAAGATTTCTCATGAAGGTGACTCAATCGGGGAAGTTGTTTCTACAAGGCAGGCTTGGTCTACATGTAGAAAGCCGTGAGGCTGTAGCCATTGAACCTAGGTTGATTGAGTGCCGTATAAGCAAAGGTTTATGAACAAGAATGACGGGATCTAACCCGCGGTGGAGCTTCAATATTGGCAATCTCTCAACTGTAGCCGGCTTTGTGGGGCACGTGAATCGGTAGATGGCTCGTCCGGTGCAGTTGCCGTGCCGCCTCACTTGGTCCCGATCAGGTCCATCGATATCTTCCGCTTGAACAGCCGTTCGGCGTTCCGGAAGGCTATCTGCTCTGCGACCTCTCGTGGGAAATGACTGAGCCATTCGCGGTTCTCCGCAATCAGGCCTTCATAATTGTCCCACTGCCCGTTGACCCAGGTGTCGGTGCCGACCATCAGGCGGTCGGCGTGTTTCAGGATGAGCGCGCTCCATGCTGGGTCGATCGGACCGCCGCGGAGAATATCGCCCTCCCGGTAGGACATGTCGGCATGAAGTGTCGGATAGGTATCGAGCATGGGCCCAACCACACTGGGTGGCTCGCTCATGCCGGCGTGGGCCCAGATGATCGTTAGGCCCGGTTCCAGGTCATAGAGCAACTTGACGGGCTCAGCGCCTGAATGAACATGGATGATGATCTGGCGTTCCACGGCGAGCTTCGCCACTTGTTTCAGCAGAGGCCGGTCGTTGGGGTCGATCGAATGGATATGAAACTCCCCGATCCCCTCATGAGGGTATTTTTCGAGCCTTTGCTTGAGGTAGTCGAGCATGCCGGGAAACTGAGCCCAGTTGGAAGACCCGGCCGCCCCGTGATAAGGGCGCAGTTCGGGCACGATCCGGCCGGGCGCGTGTTCCCACAGCATGATCGTGCCTTCATCGGGGGTGGACGAGACCAGCGCCATGGCAACACCTGACTTGTCCATCAGTTCGATGACGGTCTGGACCGGGTATGGTCCCCAGGCCGGTTCCTTGTAATGGACGTGAGCGTCGAATATCGGCACGGACTTGATCGCGTCACCAATCGGTGGTCCCGCGTCGTCTGCCAGGACCGGCAGCGAAAGGGCGCAGGTCAAGAGGAGGGCGATACTGAGTTTTTTCATTGTCTGATCCTTTTCGCCGGGCATCTTAAGGCCTCATCGGATCAATGAAAATCCCGTGATTTCGGCATGATCTGCACATTGCGCGGATGGCGTCGCAGCACGGTTTCGGGCCTGGGTCTTGCTACTTCGTCTGCAGGCGCTGCGGGCGGGGTCAGATGGTGTTCGGACAGGCGATAGAGCCGGTCATTGTGATTTTCCAA
This sequence comes from Hyphomicrobiales bacterium, assembly GCA_021775835.1. Next base: position 4,694 of record JAJFHC010000096.1, read on the forward strand.
CCGGTCGACCACCACATGGATGACCTTCTCATGGGACTGGATTCGCCCGCGCAGCAGCACCAGCCGGCTGGCCATGACAATCTTGCGGTAGGCCTCGAAAGTCTTGGACCAGATCACCGCATTGGCGACACCGGTCTCGTCCTCGATGGTCATGAAGATGACCCCCTTGGCCGTGCCGGGGCGCTGGCGCACCAGCACGAGGCCGGCGATTTTCACCCGCGCACCGTCCTTCATTGCGCGCAGGCTCTGGGCGGTCACCGCCCCTTCCGCACTGAAACGGGCACGTAGGAACTCCATCGGATGGGCTTTGAGCGAAAGCCTGAGGGTCTGGTAGTCGGCGACCACATGTTCGGGCAGGCTCATGTCCGGCAAATCAACGTCGGGGTCAGGTCCCTGGTCGCGGGTCTGCGC
>JAJFHC010000097.1 GCA_021775835.1 Hyphomicrobiales bacterium
GAATTTGCTGTGTGATTTCGACGATGAGTAAGTTGGCCTGCTTGATACCTCCTTCAACCTGCCCCCTTTTCTCAGCAAGCGCCTTACGTTCTTGGGAAACGATTTCTGATTCAGGCTCTGCACCCGAAACCGGTGGCGGGCCGAACTTGGATATCTTTTCCGAAAACTGATCCAGCTTTGGCTGTTGTTCGGACAGAAAAATAAGCAGTTTGACAGTGACGGCTTCAAGACTATTGCGCAAACCGAGCAATTGTTCATCGCTGATATCCTCGCTTGCACTTGTATTGGCGATTTCCTGAATCTCGATCCGCCAAGTGGCCAGGCTGGGGAAGATGTTTTCGATCGTCGGGCTCTTTTGAGCAAATGCGGATGTCAGAACCACGCAAGCAAGGGCAACAAAGGCCAATCCTGTCTTAGCAATGGATTTCATGTACTGTCCTTACGTGATGATCCGCCAAATGCGGCCAGCGCTCCATGGTTTTGGCCGCCTCATGCGAGAGCCTAAAGCCGCTCGCCGTCCAAGATCCTGGAATGTGGTTCAATGAAAGCTAGGAATCGACAACAGATAAGACAAGAGAATATTTATCATATAAATTATAACAAACACTCATAGGTAAGCTGATACCAGCATTGTTAGGGTCCGGTAAAAGTGGCAAACATGCCATTCAGGTCGGTTATCGCCGAGGTTAGTAAATTTACAGCGGCCGCCTGAGCGCTAGCCAGAAAGCAAAAAGGGGGCGGACCAACGAAACATAACGCATGAGATTTTTTTATTTTACCTATGCGATAAATTCGTTTGATTTAACTCCATGATCCGCCCATGTTACCGATGCTGGTGAGTGGTTGGGGTGTATCCCGACATTCCGGCAGGCGTCAAACGAGGCCTATCCGTTCTCTGTGACTGGTGGAAGACCGTGAAAAGCGGCCCGCCACAGACTGGAGGGCCCTAAAGCATACAACTGCGCCTTTTCGGGGCCGCCGGCTGCAATAGTGACAGGCCGGCGGCCTCCGAGATTCAATTGGTGCTGCATCTCAGCACGTTAACCTCTCCAGAGAGAACGAATGGCCGCCGGAAAATCGAAAAAAGTCATCTATGCCGCCTTCACGGGCAATGCATTAATCGCAGTGATGAAATTCACGGCCGCAAGTTTCACCGGATCCTCCGCAATGCTGAGCGAAGGCATTCACTCGGTCGTCGATTGCGGCAATCAGCTGCTGCTTCTGTTTGGGATGAAGCGGGCCGATCTGCCACCGGACCGGCATCATCCATTCGGTTACGGTATGGAGCTCTATTTCTGGACATTCGTGGTGGCGATCCTCATCTTCGCGGTTGGTTCAGGTGTATCTGTTTACGAAGGAATCGAACGCTTGCTTCATCCCAAACCAATAGAACGGCCGGAATGGAACTACGGGGTTCTGGCGTTGAGCATGGTTTTCGAAGGTGTTGCCTGGTGGATCGCCTACAAGGAATTCAACAAGAGCCGCAACGGCATGCCATTCATGAAAGCGATCCGTCACAGCAAGGATCCAACGATCTTCACTGTTCTCTTTGAGGATACTGCGGCCATGCTTGGCCTGATGGTCGCATTTTTGGGCGTATTGGGAGCCCAATTGCTCGACATGCCCATGCTTGACGGCGTGGCTTCGATCAGCATCGGCATCATCCTCGCCCTGGTTGCTGTCCTGCTGGCAATTGAAAGCAAGGGTCTGCTCATCGGCGAGGGGGCGGACCCGGAAATCCTTCGCAGGATCGAAGATATGGCCGATAGCGACCAGCGCATCTGGCGGACAAACGAAATTCTGACCATGCATTTGGGCCCCGACGACATTTTGCTGAATGCAAGCTTCGATTTCATCGAGGGCCTTACGGCTGACGAGGTTGAGAGCGCGATTTCCGAGTTTGAGGTCCAAATCAAGAACGACTATCCTTCCATACGGCGCGTTTTCATTGAAGCGCAAAGCTGGAAAGCTCATTCAGCCGACGCGTCGCGAGAACCAGGGGCCTAGGACAATGGTCAACGTGCCGCAATCAGAGCAGCAGGGAGAATCAAAAAGCACTGACGTCGCTGAAGACGAAGGGCTGTTGTTTGCCTGCAGACTTGATGGCACGGGTGGTGCCAAGCTCACCGACTGGTCGGATGTCGAGACATGGAGTGCAGAAAGCGGTCCGATCTGGATTCATCTGGACAGCAGCTCCAACCGGGTGAAAACTTGGGTGCGCGAACGAAGTGGCCTGACCCCCGTGACAGCGGACGCCATTCTCAATGAGGAAACGCGTCCTCGCGTTTTCCAGGGTAAGCGTGGTTTCATCGCTATACTGCGCGGCGTCAACACCAACCCGGATGCCAATCCCGAAGACATGGTCGCCATGCGGCTCTGGTGTGATGGAACCAGACTGATAACCGTCCGCTATCAAAAGTTGCTGACACCGAGGGATGTACTGGAACAGTTGCTAGAGCACAGCACCGGGCCTGTGACCGTTGCCCAGTTGTTTGAGCGTTTGATATCCAGACTGACAGAGCGCATGGCAACCATCATAACCGGTTACGACGATGTCTTGGACAGCGTTGAGGAGCAGGTCGAACTGGGCCAAACCGCCAGCTTGCGCGGCAAACTCGGCGACCTGCGTCGACAGGCTGTCGTTTTGCGACGCTACATGGCGCCGCAGCGCGAAGCGCTTGGCCGGCTGCTTCATGATCCCCCGCAATGGCTTGATGAGCGTTCGCTTCTCAATCTGCGCGAGGCAACCGACCGGCTGCAGCGTTATATCGAAGACCTCGATGCGGCCCGCGAACGTGCGGTGGTCGTAAAAGACGAAATCAGCAACAGGCTGTCTGAATCAATGAACCGGAACATGTATGTGATTTCGGTTGTGGCCGCGATCTTCCTGCCTTTGGGTTTCCTGACGGGCCTGCTCGGCATTAACGTGGGCGGGATGCCGGGCGTGGAGAGTCCTATGGCGTTCTGGATTACCTGCTTCCTGATGGTCTTGGTGCTCATTGCGGAAGTTCTGATCTTCCGCAAACTCAAGTGGTTTTAGCTAACAGTCTCGGCCCATTCCTGCCGGTGGTCTATTCTACAACAAAATTTTGCTTCAAACCCCATCGCGGACATTCGCATCGCGAAATTGAACGACAGCGAAGTGCTATAATCGGAAACCAACACTAATCTAGCAACGCGATTTCCTGGCAGCGTTTTCAATCGATAGGTCAAGCACGCCAGCTTTCACCGCCTTGATAACAATTGTCAGGACTCTGGGAAGCTGGGCCAGCTTGCCGATCTTTATAGACGTTCCCTTTCCAGAAATGTTGAGGGGCACTCGATTGTATCGAATTTGCGTGAATATCTCGCCATCGGGCTCCTCGGTCCACTGACCAGTCCCACCTGATTGGTCCAGTTTGAATGTTAGTTCATGGTTGGCCTGATGTGCTACCCATCTTAGGACCGATGTCCGCGGGGGATGTCAGAAAACAGCGGTCCGTAATGCCTCAATGGAGGTGGCATTTGGATAGGGTTTTCGTGCGGATCAACGTCAAAATACACTACTTCCGGCTATCCGTCGATCACGAAGGAGAGGTTCTTGAACCGTTTGTCACAACAAAGCGGAATCGAAGGGCTACTTTGAGGTTTCTAAGACGGGCAATGAAACGCGACGGCCGTCCGGAAGTGATCGTGAGGGACCGCCTTCACTCCTACAGCGCTGCGATGAATGTTATCGGAAATGCATGAAGCCACGTGACCGGCCGTTGGCTCAACAATCGGGCTGAAAACTCACATCAGCCTTTCCGACGACGAGAATGGGCGATAGCGGAAACCAGAGCGCAGATTCGCTTTAAGAATTCGTCTCTGTTCACTCATCAATTCACATCATTTCCATCAAGAAAGTCATCTTTACAGTGGCCAAAAATTCTCACTTAAGCAATCAGCCCATTTTGTCCCAGTGGCGCTGACGGGGAACATGTATCGACGTTTGCCGAGGCCCAATAGCAAAAGTCATCAATTATGTTGCCATCCGTGTTTAACGCTGCCGAGAGTTGGTGCACAAAGTACGTCGTAAGCTCTGCAATCTCCTGAATTTGGAATTCAGACGCGGCAAGGGTAAGTAAAGTTATTCAGGTGAGGAAGGTCGCAAAACCTGATTGAAAAAATTCTTCGATGTTCATGCAAAAAATTAGTCTTCTGTGCCAAATTAGCGATTACTTGCTTGCAAAAAAAAAGTTTGGAAACTCGCGACCATAATTTTTTCACTTGATGGCGGTCTAGGAGCGACAAGCTCCAGACTTTTGACCCGCCCCCTTACGGTTGGCGACTGTTGCACATTGGGTCCAATTCAGAACCCTGCGGTACTGTCTCTCGGAAATGGCAAAACTTCGGCGGACAAACGGCCATCCAGAGCGGCCGAGATGCGGTTTTCGATATGATCGCTGAGTTTTCGCATGGGTCCCGCATCGCGGCTGACGTAACGACCAGTCATGGCCAGCGTCTTGTGGCCGAGTTTGTCGCGTACCATGAAAGCATTGGCACCAGTCTGCCCGGCATAGGTCCCAACCGTATGACGCAGGTCATGCAAACGAACATCATCAAGGTCTGCAATCGCCCTGATGCGTCTCCATGCTTTTTCGATTGTGTTAATAGAAAGTGGTTTGGACAGGTCCGGTCCGTGGACGACCCAAGTTGATTCCGTTGCGTTCGTAATTTCGGACAGGAGAGCTATCGCAGGGCCCCCGATTGGATGGGATCGTGCACCGCCTTTGGCATCGTCTAGGACGAATGCCCCAACACGAAAATCTACAGATGTTCGGGCCAAAGAAAGAAGCTCCCCGAGACGGCAGCCTGTCAGCACCAGAAGCCGCACCGAATTGATGACGCCTGGTAGTTCCCTTTGCTCACGTTCCGCTGCTGCCAGGACCGGGCCGAGGCGGCTGAGTTCGTCTTCGCTGAGAAACCGATCTCTTGTGTTTTCTGGGAAGCGTTCGATTAAGCGGCATGGATTACTTCCATCTGAGCGAACGCCCCAGACTTCCGCAAGATTGAACATCTTTGAGAGTATGGACAATGTAAAATTTGCTTCACGTGGTGTTGCGGCCAGCGCACTATGCAAGTTTGCTATGTCTGATCGGCGAACAGATTCGGCTTTTAAATTTCCTATCTTTGGTTTTATGCGCTTCGTAACAATCCGTCGGGCTTGTTTCGCTGTACTCGGCTTGTTTCGCCGTTCTACATGCTCGGACAGGTATCTGTCGCAAAGTACCGAAACATTCGGTGCATTACGAGCCGCGGCACGGTCGCTAACAGGATCCAGTCCACGTGCAACTTCAGCAAGCATCTGTCGAGCTTGTTTTCGTGCCTGATCGGGCGTGAGAATGCCGTGTCTGCCCACCGTTGCTCTGCGGGACCGACCGTGGACATTGCGATATTGCACAACATAAGATTTCACACCACTCGGTTTTACCCGAAGACCGAAGCCGCGCAATTCGTCATCCCACAATGCTGTCTCACGTTCCTCAGTTTGAGCCGCGTCAACAGTTCGCTTCGTTAGTTTGACCATCGAGTCGGGTCTCCTTTGGAAATCGTAGCACGTAATCTCCATGCTAGAATTTCGTTGTCGCTTTTGCGCCGACTGGATCCGGACACCACCGGACAACATGTTGGTACAAGCTATCCGTTTGGTATTGTTGTTTTACAGTCGGCTCGGACGGTTCCGGCAGCTTGCCCAATTAATTACCGTCGATATGATGAACTTGATCCTCTGAACCATCTCGTAGGATCCGCGATACACCAATCAGGTAAGCACCGGGTAAGCAGGAGGTAAGCAAATGAACGAGAATGTCACCGTAAACCATCGCGAAGGAAGGTCAAGCACCTCGTTGTAATTACTCTATAAATCGTAATCAGGCGTAACATTCAGTAGGCACGCGAATGTAACCAAAAGAGACTCAAAATCTGTTGTCCGAAAGGACGTGCCCGTTCGAGTCGGGCCAGGGGCACCACTCTCTTCTCTCTTCAAAAAATTTCAGAGTTTTCGGTTGCCTTTCCCGTGGTGGGGCGACTCGGCTACGATCGGATGTCTGCCTGTCATTGCTTCGGGGAATGTCGGGGATTTTCAACGGAGTTGGCAAGCCTAATTCTGGCCGTCGGAAACCGCCTGCGGGAAAGCGAAATGTCATACGTTTTCATGCAATCCCGCGAAGCGCCCGTTGACGTCGTCCGCGTACGACATTTTACCCACAGTCAAAGCAATCGGCGTTCGTTTAAAATCAAACAATTTCAAATAGTTAATGACAACCGTCGCTGTGTAGGCCGGGTGTTAACCTTTCATTAACAATGTGATTGGTGCACAGACCAATGTGTGCGACTATATCGTTGGCAAATAACAACAATTTCCGTTGCCCTCGCTGAGGTGTGACCTAGGTCACATGGGGATGTACATTTTTTGTTTAGAGTTGATTCTGGAGCCAAGCTGCGCTCCGGTTCATTCGGCATTCCTAGGGGGGAGTGGGGATCGCCAAATACATACCAGATACGCCTGGAACCAACGCTGAGAAAATCATAACTCTCAAGGCGGACAGCCAGTCTATTGTCGTGCCCGACGGCTACCTGCTCGCAATGGGTGAGTACAGCCGTTCCGGCAGCGATCTGCTGATCTTTGGCGAAGACGGTACGGTCATCGTCATTGCCGGATACTTCTCCAGGGAAATTGCACCAGACCTCGTCACCGAACAGGGTGCCGTCATCACGGCTGATGTTGTGGCGGCCCTGGCGGGACCGCGCGCGCCGGGACAATATGCCCAAGCCGGCACGCCCGAGGGCGCCACCCCGATCGGCTCGGTGGGCTCGGTCGAAGGCAAGGTGACGGCGCAGCGGGTCGACGGCACTGTTGTGGAGCTGAAACTCGGCGATCCGATTTTTCAGGGTGACGTGTTGCAGACCGGCGACGACGGAACCATCGGCATCGGTTTTATCGACAAGACGACGTTCTCCCTGTCAGCCAACTCGCGGATGGTGATCAACGAGCTTGTCTACGATCCTGGCAGCACGTCCAACTCCATGGTCGTGAATGTGGTTCAGGGAACGTTCGCCTTCGTGGCCGGTGCCGTGGCGCCGAGCGGTGGTCTCGAAATCAAGACGCCAATCGCGACCATGGGTATCCGCGGATCGTCCGGCGGTGGCGTCGAAGTCGATACGGCAAATGCAAAGCTGATCAAGGTCGAGGGCGACATTGTCCTGATCGGCAATGACGGCACCGACTATGGACCGCTCGACGACGGCACGGTGATCACGCTTCAAAGTGGCGGCCAGGTATCGATCGCGCCGGCTAGCCAGTCGGATCTGGATTCAATCAACTCAACCCTGAGCAACGCGCAAAACGTCAATCAGCAGATCCAGGGATCGAACTCCGAGCAGGAACAACAGGAGCAAACGGCCGAAGCGTCCGATGCGACAGAAGCGGCTGCGGAAGAACCGGCGGCTGAGGGTGAGGCTGATGCTGAAGTTGAGGTCGAGGCTGAAGCAGAGGTCGAAGCTGAAGCGGAGGTCGAAGCCGAGGCTGAGATTGAGGCGGAAGCCGAAGCGGAAACGGAAGCCTCGGCGGTTGAAGTCGAGGCCGCACCTGAAGAGACGGCGGACGCCGAAGGCGCAACGGAGCCGACTGCGGAGACTTCGGAAAGTGCACCTGAAATTACCGGCTCGGTAACACCGGAGCCCGCAGGCGACGCTATCGATGTGTCCGGGATAACAGATCCGGATTCAGCAAGCAGCCTGACAACGTCCCCGGCGGCAACCAGCCTTGCAGCGACAAGTTCGGAGAGCTCGAGCACTGAGAGTGGCGGCACAACGACCGCGGAACCGGTGGCGGAAAACGCTCCTGTCGTGCCGGCATCACCGCCTTCGCCACCGGCGTCACTGGCCGATGACACGCCTACCGTGAATCAGATCACGGGCACCTCGGAAAACGAGAACCTTGACGGCACTGAAGGCATTGACCGGATTTCCGGACTGGACGGAAACGATACCCTGTCGGGCAACGGTGGCGCGGACACGCTGGACGGCGGTGAAGGGAACGATACGCTGATTGGCGGCGCTGACGTCGATCAGCTGACCGGCGGCGGCGGGAGTGACACGTTTGTTCTTGCCGAGGATGCGCCGGATGTTATCAACGATTTTGATTCCACCCAGGACAGCATCGATCTTTCCGGTCTGCTCGACGCTGGCTTTACGACCGCGGAACTGAACAACTACGTTCAGGCGCAGGAAACCGCCAGCACGACAATCAGAGTGGACCGGGACGGGTTGGCGAACGGCGTCAATTTTGTCGACGTCGGGATTCTGGAAGGCATTGACGCGGGCGATGCCATCAATTTCATCTTTGACGGGGCAGGCAACACAACCTCGATCATCAGCGCTTCGGCAGCAGGCGAGAATGTCAATGCGCCTGTCTTTACTTCCGCCAATTCCGCAAATGTCGCGGAGAACACGACCGGTGTCATCCAGGTCACGGCAACGGATGCCGACCCAGGCGACCCCAAAACCTTCTCCCTTACGGGCAACGGAGCGGACGACGCGCTTTTCTCGATCGACGGCTCCGGCAACCTGAGTTTTGCCGCATCTCCGGATTTCGAGACCCCGGGCGATACCGGAACCGACAACACCTACAATGTGGAAGTCGCGGTCTTCGATGGCGTCAACACCACGACCCAGGCCATCACCATTTTGGTGACGGACGAAAGCGACACGGTTGCCGTGGTTGGAGGTGTGAGTACTGGCGGCGTGACCGAAGACGCGGATCCGGCGACTCTTACGACCAACGGTACGTTGACAATTGTCGACCCGGACACCGGCGAAGCGGTGTTCACGGGGCAACCGTCCACGGCGGGTAGCAACGGCCTTGGCACGTTTACCTTGGATACCGCCGGCAACTGGACATACGCGACCGACAACACGCAAGCCGCGATCCAGAACCTGGCCGCCGGCGCCACGATCACCGACAGTTTTACCGCGGTCTCGTCAGATGGGAGTGCCAACCAGCTCGTCACCGTCACGATCACCGGCGTCAACGACACGGCGATCATCGGCGGTGTCTCGACCGGCGCTGTCACCGAAGACGCCGGCGCCACGTTGACCACCAATGGTGCGTTGACGGTTACGGATGTGGACACCGGGCAAGCCACGTTCACGGCGCAACCCTCGACCACCGGCACCAACAACCTCGGCACGTTCACCCTCGATACGGCTGGCAACTGGACATACGCGACCGACAACACGCAAGCCGCGATCCAGAACCTGGCTGTTGGCGCTACGATCACCGACAGCTTTACAGCGGTATCCTCCGACGGCAGCGCAAACCAACTGGTGACGGTCACGATC
>JAJFHC010000098.1 GCA_021775835.1 Hyphomicrobiales bacterium
CAATGGGTATACCGAATTGGCGACCGCTGACGCCGGCTTGCTCGTCAAAGTCACCGACAGACTGCAGCAACTTGATCCGACCGATCCAAATTTTATGGCGACGTATGAGCAGTTCAACAAACTGGCCGATACGATTTCGGGTAAAATCAATGAGATCAAGATCAAGATCGACAAGTTACATACCAAAGTGCTCGCCGATTCTGCAACGGCCCGATCATCGGCCCGCATAGCGCATATGGTCGCCTGAAAATTCTTGGGCCGGAGCATTCGGCCTCGAACAAAGCCTTTAATCAAAGTCCTACAGGGCGGAAACGGCGCGAGCGCGCCGCGCCGGTGACGCAGCGCATGCTTGATTTTTGCACAGTATACAGATCGTTCTCTGCGGAGGTGAGATGAACCTATTACTGTTATGCCACGGCGGGCGCCGCGAATTTGGTTCCTTCGAGTTGGGGCGGGACCAATCCGTCCAGTACCGCGGAAATTTCGGCAGCAATTTGAGCTATCAAGCGGCGCGGGAAATTGTCACGGCGATCATGGATGATCCAACGGTGTCGGACGAGCGTCTGGCGCGCGGATTCCGCACCAAATATGATCCGCAACCAGCGCTCGAAGGCCCCGGGGGATTTGCGCCTGACTTCAATCTGGCCGGGGATGACCGGCTGCCCTGTTTCATGATGAACTTGTCGACGCGAAAATGGGCGCGGCTGGGTGCGACCTGGAGAAGTCGATTGAGCGTCATGTGCGGCCAATTGGGCGATCAGGCGTTCTGGCTCAACCTCTTATGCTGCGCCAACATAGACGAGGTGAATGTTCCGCCGCTGGATCCGCATCTGCGGAAGATAAAATGGGAAGACCTGCTTCCCGGCGGCTGGAACTGATTAAGACCGGCGAGAGTATCGTTTTTAACGGCGTCCAAGTGTCCACGGTCGCCCGCTTGCGTGGCCGTGGTTCGGGTAGGCGTGAATGTCGGTTTTTCGCTAGAGGTGGGCATTTGTAGCCCCGTCAGTCCGCATTGTATCGATCCATCTTAAATGGGCGTCCCAGCGCGCCCGGTACGAACCAAGATGAACGCTGCATAGGCGCCGATGACCAGTTCAATGATCATGGCGCCGAAAAGCGACGATGACGGAGCACCGTCCAGCACGAGGCCGACAATTCGCGATAAGCCATACATGCCGAATACCACAGCAGCCGTAATCAACGCCGTGCGCATGAGGCTCTGCATCACCGCGCCGGCAATCATGACCATGCCGGCGGCGAGCAATACGCCGCCCGGCGCCCGAATTTCAGATAGGAGATTGTGGTCGGTTCCGAGGGTGATGTCATTGGCCGCAAAAAATATATGGGGCTCGAAGAGGACAAATCCGCCAATAGCTAGTGCCATGCCTCCAGAGAGACCCAGCACTGTCCGTGTCACTAGGTTTCTCATGCTGCCGCCCTCCAAAGACCCGATTCAGCAACCTCTTTGGCGTAGTCGGCGAAGTCCTTCGGTTGGCGCCCGAGCGCGCGTTGAACGCCGTCTGTCAAATGAGCATTGCGACCATCCAGTACAGTCGAAAACAAGTATTCTAACAACCAACCGATTTCTTTCGGCGCGCCGGAATGCGCAACTCCCTCCACAAACGATTCTTGCGGGATCTGCAGGAATTTGACGTTGCGACTGCTGGCGCGAGCGATGAGTTCAGTGACTTGTTTAAAGGTAAGCAGCCGGGGGCCAGTGACCTCATAGACCTCGCCGACGTGACCTTCCTCGGTGAGCGCAGCGACAGCGACATCGGCGATATCGTCTGCATCGACAAATGGCTCGGCGATGTCTCCCGCCGGCAAAGTGATTTCGCCCGACAGCACCATCTCCAAAAATGCGCCTTCGGAGAAGTTTTGGTTGAACCAGCTCGCCCGGACGATCGTCCATTCAAGCCCTGAATTCTGGATAATTCGTTCGCTCCGTTGGGCCTCCTCCTCCCCGCGACCGGATAGGAGGACAAGGCGCTTCACCTTGTGCTGAACGGCCTTTCTTACAAAAGCGCGGATCAAGTCCGTCGCGCCTGGAATGGCGAGATCGGGTGCAAAGCTTACGTAGACCTTCGAAACGCCCTTAAGGGCGGCGTCCCAAGTGGTGTGATCATCCCAGTCAAAACCTGGGCTGGCGGATCGCGACGCAATACGCGTTGGAACGCTGCGCTGCGCCAGCCTTTCGGCGATGCGCCGGCCAGTTTTGCCGGTTCCGCCAAGAATAAGTGTGAGGTCCTTAGATTGAGCGGTGTTTTTCATAACGGGCTCCTTGGCCTTTCGGCGCTTGACATGGTGTAAAGTTGACACCGCGTCAAGTAGGGCTATATTGACATGATGTCAAGTAAGAACATCGAAACCCGCAAAAAAATCTTAGATGCCGCATGGAAGCTGCTGGAGACCAATCCGGCGACAAGCGTACGCATGAGCGATATCGCCAAAAAAACAGGCATCAGCCGGCAGGCCGTCTATCTGCATTTTCCAACGCGCGCTGAGCTGCTGGTCGCGACCGCGCGCCATTTGGATGAGGTTAAGAACGTCGATCAACGGCTTGCTGCGAGCCGAGCCGCTTCAACGGGCGTCGAGCGATTGAATGCTTTCGTGGAGGCGTGGGGAAACTACATTCCTGAGATATACGGCGTGGGGAAGGCTTTCATGGCCATGCAAGACACCGATGAGGCAGCGGCGAGTGCGTGGAATGACCGCATGCAAGCAGTGCGTCATGGTTGTAACGCAGCGATACAGGCGTTGAAGAAAGACGGCGCGTTGTCACCCGACTATTCGGCGAAACAAGCCACGGACATTTTATGGACGATACTCTCAGTACGAAATTGGGAACAGCTCACCGGCGCGTGTGGGTGGTCGCAAAAGCGTTATATCGAGTCGATGAAGCGCCTCATAAATCAATTGCTTGTTTGCAAATCCATCTAAAACCGACTCTTCTGCCTCTCGTCTGAGGAGGAATTTCGAGTTCTAATGTCCCCATTGGGCCAACAACAGTCATTCGCTGAGTGCCCGGCTTGGTCATCCGATTCCTGCAATGCGTAATGGGCCGCCTTCGCATTCGAGCCCTCGCACAATTCCACCAATAAACGCCCAATCACCCTTTCGGGCGATTGTCTCATCTGCGTGAAACCGTAATTTTCCAGCCCTCAGGCAACAAATTTACGGAGGACCGACATGGCGAAGGTGATTGGTTTGGGCGGGTTGTTTTTCAAGAGCCGCGACGGGGTGAGCTTGCGCGAATGGTATACGCGGGTTCTGGGGATTGAATTCGCCGATTGGGGCGGCGTGGTGTTTATGCCCGACGCGGCCATGGCCCAGCCGGGCGCGGGGACCGTGTTCAGCCCGTTCAAGGCCGACACGGATTATTTTGCGCCTTCTGACAATGACTACATGTTCAACCTGATGGTCGATGATCTCGACGCCATGCTCGCACGCTGCAAGGCCGAGGGCGTTGATGCCTTTAACGTCGTGGAAGAATTCAACGGCCGCTTCGCCCACATCATGGACCCCGAAGGCCGCAAGATTGAGCTGTGGGAACCCAAGGCCGTCACGGACGCTGAACTTTAACGAAACCGTTCTTCCTGCTCATTCTTGCCAAGGACAATGGGTGCGCTGAAAACCAGACGAACAATTTTTTGGGCCAGGCACTATCAACCCGCTTCAGGCGCGCGTCACCTGCACTGGGCGCGATGCAACATGGCGTGATCGGCGAGGACAAGCGCCATCATCGCCGCGCCTACGGGCACGCCGCGGATGCCGACGCACGGATCATGGCGGCCTTTCGTGACGATCTCGGTTTCCTCTCCCTGCGCAGTAATCGTGCGGCGCGGGTTGAGGATCGACGATGTCGGCTTCACGGCAAATCGCACGACAATTTCCTGACCGGAAGAGATCCCGCCAAGAACGCCGCCGGCCTTGTTCGACAGAAAATGCGGGGCGCCGTTCTTTATACGGATTTCATCGGCGTTTTCTTCGCCGGAGAGTTTCGCAGCCTCGAACCCGGCGCCGATCTCAACGCCTTTCGCCGCATTGATCGACATCATGGCGCTTGCAAGATCGGCGTCGAGTTTGCCGTAAACCGGCGCGCCGAGGCCAGCGGGAACGCCGGAGGCGACGACTTCGACGACGGCGCCCATGGATGAGCCGTCCTTGCGCGCCGCGTCGAGATGGGTCTCCCATGTTTTGGCGGCCGCTGCGTCCGGGCACCAGAAGGGATTGTTTTCAATCTCGGCCCAGTCGAACTTGTTGCGATCAATTTTATGGTCACCCATCTGAACAAGACAGGCGCGAATGGTCAGTTCCGGTCCAAACATGTGTGCAAGAGCGAGTTCCGCAATTGCGCCGGCGGCAACGCGCGCGGCGGTTTCCCGGGCCGATGACCGGCCGCCGCCGCGATAGTCGCGAAACCCGTATTTTGCATCATAGGTAATGTCCGCGTGCCCCGGCCGGTATTTGTCGCGAATGTCGGAATAGTCTTTTGAGCGCTGGTCGACATTTTCGATCATCAGGCTGATCGGCGCGCCGGTCGTGCGAGGCCCGTCAGAGCGGTCGTCTTCAAAGACGCCAGAAAGGATTTTGACCGTATCCGGCTCCTTGCGCTGGGTCACAAATTTCGATCCGCCAGGCTTTCGCTTATTGAGGAAGACTTGAATGTCTTCCGCACGCAGGACGAGGCCGGGCGGGCAGCCGTCGACGACAACGCCAATGGCGGGCCCGTGCGATTCGCCCCAGGTCGTAAATCGGAATACCCGGCCGAAGCTGTTGTATGACATCTCAGATTTCCATAGACGGCGTTGAAGACGGCGTTGATTTCACCTGCGCGCACCTTATCATGCGTCGCTTGGCCCGCATAATAGGCGGGCGGCGATTTATCGGACGTAAATGGACTTGAGAATGTCGGATGATTTAATACCGCCGAGCCCGAGCGCGGAAGCCTACACCGTCGATGAGGATCAGGGCGAGGTTTTTACCATTCATGATCCTTTTGCGCTGTTCGCTGAATGGCTGGGACGAGCGGGCGAGACCGAACCGAACGATCCCAATACGATGGCGCTGGCGACCGCTGATGCGCACAATCTTCCGAATGTGCGGATGGTTCTTCTGAAAGACGTCGATGCGTGTGGCCTCACATTTTATACAAATGTCGAAAGCGCTAAGGGCGAGGAGCTTGCCGCCAACCCGCAGGCTGCGGCGTGTTTCCATTGGAAAACCATTCGCCGGCAGGTGCGGTTCCGCGGCCGTGTCGAACGGGTGAGCGATGAAGAAGCGGACGCTTACTTTGCGACGCGCGCGCGCAATGCGCAGCTCGGCGCGCATGCCTCGGCGCAGTCGCGGCCGATGGAAAGTCGTGAAGCGCTGGAGCAGGAGATCGCGCGGCTCGACAAACTGCATGAAGGCGCGGACGTGCCGCGGCCCGATCACTGG
>JAJFHC010000099.1 GCA_021775835.1 Hyphomicrobiales bacterium
GTTACGAAACCGCTGGTTCGTACTCAATAGTGTGCCACGAACTTCTGTTATCATCGACATTGCAATGGAATTGAGAGCATGACCCCAGACGTCCACAGTTTTTTTGACAAAGGCACCAATACGATTTCATATGTGGTGGCCTGTCCTGCATCAATGAAATGCGCAGTCATTGATTCCGTGCTGGACTTCGAACAGGCCTCGGGCCGCACTTCCTACAAGTCCGCGGACGCTGTCATTTCCTTCATCGAGTCTCGCGGTTACACGACGCAATGGGTACTTGAAACCCATATCCACGCGGATCATCTTTCCGCAGCGCCATACATGAAATCCAAGCTCGGTGGAACATCGGGCATCGGTTCCGAGATCGTGACTGTCCAGGAAGTTTTCGGAAAATATTTTAATGCCGGCCCTGATTTTCCCAACGACGGTCGCCAGTTTGATGTGCTCATGGAAGAAGGCCACGCCTTTTCGGTCGGTGAGATTTCCGCCTATACCATTCATACCCCCGGGCATACGCCAGCCTGCATGACATACGTTATTGGCGATTCAGCTTTTGTCGGCGACACTCTTTTCATGCCAGATTTCGGAACTGCGCGTGCCGACTTTCCCGGGGGGGATGCAGGACAGCTTTATCGCTCCATCCACAAAGTACTGTCGCTTCCCGATGAAACAAATCTCTACATGTGTCACGACTATAAGGCACCTGGCAGAGACGAGTTCAAATGGCAAACAACCGTTGCCGAGGAAAAGGCCACCAACATTCATATTTCCGGTGGTGTGTCGGAAGACGACTTCGTGAAAATGCGCACCGAGCGCGACGCGACCCTTTCGATGCCACGGCTGCTGTTGCCATCCGTTCAGGTCAACATGAGAGCCGGCCAGTTGCCACCTGCCGAGGACAACGGTGTCCACTATTTGAAGATTCCCTTGGACGCGTTCTAGCGAACGGGTCCTTTGCCTGTGACTTTGTCGTTGAAAGCCCGGAATACGGCGGCGGGATCTTCCGCCCGCATGACCTCACCCATAACGGCAATACCAGCAGCACCAGCTTCAATGCAATCACGTGCGTTGCGGGTCGAAATGCCGCCAAGGGCGACGACCGGGGTATCAGCCGACCTTGTAGTCAACCTGAGAACCTCGAGACCAATCGGCGGCCCGTACCCGGGTTTGCTATCGGACGGAAATATCGGGCTCAGCGTCACATAGTCCGCAGACCTTGACTGGGCAAAGAGTACGTCGGAGGGACTGTGCGCCGAATACCCAACAAGTTTCTCCGACCCGAGAGCCGCCACGACATCGGCCGGATCGCAATGCCCTGGAGCGTGCACACCTCCAACGTCCGGTCTGATGCCAATCTGAGTATCGCCGCTCACGACCAGCGTGGCCTCAAAGGGCTTCGCGTATTCAGCAATTTTCGAACAGATTGATAACCGCTCCTCGAACGAAAGGTCCTTTTCCCGCAACATGAACCATCGACACCCTGCTTCAAACAGTGCACTGGCCGTGTCGATCAACGAATGTCGCGCCTGATGCCGATCCGAAATCACCATAATTGGTGGGAAAGGAATCTCCCGGCGCTGACGAGGCTCGGTCAACCGCCCACGAGACCGAGTTGAGGGCTGGATGGTTCGGCGTATTCAAGCCGCGGAATGCGCCCGGACACCCTTGCCTCGAAGCCGGCATGGACTGCATTTGACATTGCACCTGCCATGCGCACAGGGTCTTGCGCTTTTGCCACGGCGGTATTGAGCATGACGGCATCACACCCAAGTTCCATGGCTCGTGCTGCATCCGATGCTGTACCAATACCGGCATCAAGGACGACTGGCACCTGGGCCCGACGACAGATCAGTTCGATATTGTAGGGATTGCAAATTCCCATACCCGAACCGATGGGCGCGCCTAGAGGCATCACCGCGGCGCACCCGAGATCTTCCAGCTTCCGACACACGAGAGGATCGTCAGTGCAGTAAGGCAGGACGACGAATTCTTCCTTCACCAGGATTTCTGCCGCATCTAGCAGATCCTGCGTATCGGGGTACAACGTTTCCCTGTCACCGATGAGTTCAAGTTTGACCCACGACGTACCCAACGCTTCGCGCGCGAGCTGCGCCGTCAACACAGCATCGCTCACCGTTTCACAACCCGACGTGTTGGGGAGCAATTCGTATCGGCCACCCAACGCATCAATCAGGCTACCAGCATAAGTCTCAAGGCTGGACCGCCTGATGGACACCGTTACCAATTGGGTGCCACTGGATTGGAGTGCGTCCAGCATTATCTGTTGGTTGGGGTAGCCACCAGTTCCCATGATCAGTCTGGACTTGAAAGTCCGACCAGCGATTGTCAGTGGTTCCATCGTCTCTTACTCATTCAGATCGTTTTTCTATCCACCAGAGAAAATTTTGACGACTTCGATGGAGTCTCCATCTGCAAATGTCGTGTTGTGCCAGTTCCGCCCCGCAACGACCTGGCCGTTCAACGCCACCGCCACGCCGCGTTGACCGACCTCAAAGCCATCAGACTGCAGCAGTTCTTCCAGCGACGTGCAGTCAACTGTCCGGGATTCACCGTTGTATTCTATCGCAATCACAACTCAGTTTCCTATTACAACCGCTAACATGAGACACACGCATTCGCTTCGGAGAATCTTTCCAGCAGAAACGGTTCTAATTCAGGTCGGACGTGACCGTTCAGCACAAATTCACTTACAGCATTGGCTGTTATCGGCGCAAGCAACACGCCATTTCGATGATGTCCGGTTGCCATCACAAGCCCATCCACGGACGTCGGACCGAGGATTGGTGCGTCGTCACGACTTGTAGGTCTGAAACCGACCCATGTTTCGTCAATTGGGAGTTCCTCGATCCCTGGCACGATTCGCCAGGCGGCTTCTAGTAAGGCCAGGAGTCCGCCAGCGGTCAGGTCGGTATTGAAGCCGCGTTCCTCAACTGTCGCGCCAACTATCAGCCGCCCATCCAGCCTGGGAACCAGATAGATGCCCGACGACCAGACTACATGGCTCAGCAGTGGTGCTTCACGTTCCATCCTGACGGAGAGAAGTTGGCCTTTAACGGGCCGAACCGGCGGACGTACCGTGTCGGGAATGCCTTCAATCGCATTGGACCAGGCACCCGCGGCCAACACAACCTCATCAGCCGGATAGTATGTCTTGTCGGACCACACTCCCGCGACCCGATCACCCTTTATCTGCACGGATGTGGCCGGCATGTGCTCTATCAGCGTGCAGCCAGCCCCAACGGCTGCCATATGCAGTGCACTGGTCAATTGCCGGTTTTCAACCTGATGGTCGTTCCGGCTAAAAACCGCACCAGCCAGGCTGCGACGCAATCGGGGTTCGCGTTTACGGGCCTGCTCTCCTGTCAGCCAATCAAGTTCGATACCCAGATTGACCTGAAAGTCATGGTTGAAACGCAGTTTAGCCAAGTCGTCGCGCGTAGACGCAACAACAAGTGTTCCCTCGCTGCGGTATCCGAGATCCAATCCTGTTACGCTGGACAACTCACGGGCAAATTCGGGCCAGATGTTCTGACTGGCTTTGTTGAGAACATGGAGGGCCTGTTCTCCCGGTTCTGTCTCAACCCCGCCGGCCAGCATTCCGGCCGCTGCCCAGGATGCCCCCTGCCCGGCTACGCCTTTGTCAAGAATAGTAACCTGACAACCTGCTGACGCGAGTCTCCAGCCGATACCCAGTCCACAGATTCCGGCTCCGATGATCACAACTTTACGTCGTTGGTTTAAATTCAATGTCTTCATTGTGATTTTCGAAGGACTCCCTACGCCGGCATTACCCGGATCAGGTGAATTGGGTATGATCTCAGCTTGCCTTAAACGGCAAGCACCCCAGTCACGGATGATCTCTATAAAGCCCCCAGAGACCGACGGAGTCAAAACTATTCTGGACGCGGGCGGTCCGCAAGGCCACCGAGTTGTCTTCAAACCGCCCACGAAGCAGGTCCACGCTGCCAAATGTACACGATGCGTTAATCATTTAAGTCGTGATTAAGTATACGCAACGGATTTACTATCCGATTTAGCATTCTGAAATAATAACGCGTCACACTGCTCGCAAAATAAAAGATGGGGTAGTCGTTATGCGTAACATTATATTGGTAACCTGCGGATTTTTCATGTGCCTTGCTTTGGGGTCAGCCCAAGCTGCACAGGTCGCCTTTTCCGTCAATCCGGTCAAACAATCCAGCATCTATTCCTGGACCAAACCTGACCCGGTAATGCAGAAGAAACACAAGAGAGTGTTTAACGGCGTTCGTACCGCTTCACTGCGCAAGAGAAATTTCGAACAGTGGGAACAAGGCCAGAGAACAGGGCAACGTGTCCCATTCGGAGGTGTTCACGAACCGGGCAGTATCGTCGTCAGCACAAAACATCGCAAGCTGTGGTATGTTTTGCCAGGCGGCGAAGCCATTATTTACGGTGTTGGCGTAGGACGCCTGGGTTTCACATGGGGTGGCAAAACCAGGATCAGCCGTAAGGCGAAATGGCCGGGCTGGACCCCGCCGGCAGAGATGCGGCAGCGTCAACCGGGCCTGCCTAAACACATGAAAGGCGGTCCCAACAATCCTTTGGGCGCCAGGGCACTCTATCTGGGCTCAAGCCTTTATCGCATCCACGGAACCAACCGGGCGCACACGATCGGCCAGGCAGTTTCCAGTGGTTGCATCAGGATGATGAACGCCGATGTAGTCGATCTATACAAACGGGCAAGCGTTGGTGCTACGGTTTACGTTTACCAGTAGTTCGCGCGCGAATTCCAAATCAGAATGACCGGCACGCATCTTGAGATGTGTGCCGGTTTTCATTTGCAGAGGCGTACATTTTCTAAAGGGAAAATGTCCCTTCGATCAGGACGACTCCCTGACCAGACACCTTGACCATCTGCGGCTCGCCTGGCGGGCCGACAATTTCGACCCACGCTTTACCCGGGCGACCCATCCAGTGCCCCTGTTCAGCAACAAAGCTACTTTCCTCGATTGCCTCATGTCGCCACAACAAACAGGCCATTCCGCCTGTCGATGATCCGGTAAAGGGGTCTTCGTTCGGGTTTGGAGGACTACAAGGGTGTCGTGCAAAAGTTCGCCCCTCTGCCGTTGCCCCTTCCGTACAGAACAGATGGGGTCCACTGACCAATCCGTTGGTTCTGGAAAATTCGGCGAATGACGCCATGTTGAAGTTCATCCGCCTCAGAACAGAAAGATCCTTCGCCGGTACAAGAAGTTGGGGCGTTCCCGTGCTCACGATCTGTATGGGAACGCCTGGCATGGCATCTTCAGTGCGCAAGCCGAACAACGGCATAATTGCGCTGGGGTCGAAGGTCTTGCCAAATTGCGGGGGCATCTGCGTCATTGTCACAAACGGTGGACCAAATTCTTCGCGGGTCACACGAATTGGCACGACGCCCGCCCCCATTTCCAGCGTAACATCGGTTACAGTTTCATCGAGAGGCAAACGACCGTCAGCAATCAAGGCTGTAATCGTTGCGACCGTCGGATGTCCAGCCAAGGGAATTTCACCGGATAACGTATAGTAACGAACGCCAAAGTCTGCACAATCAGTCCGGCACACGAATGCTGTTTCAGACAGATTCATCTCCCGTGCAATCTTCAATCGCGTTTCACCATCCAAATCGTCAGCGTCAAAGAAAACGGCACATGGATTGCCCCCCATCGGCGTCTCGGTATAGGCGTCAATCAATCGATATGGGTAATCTTTGTTCATGGCTTGTGATCTGTCATGGGCGGTTCTGTTCAAAGTAGCGACTTCATCGTGGTGCAACACCATCCGTAGCCGTTACCGCCGGTTGAGTCATGATTGAAATATTGTTTAGGAGGTATTTACCAAAGCGCAAACTAACGGCGTCCTGTTAAGTAAAACAAAGCTCATCCCGAAGTACTCTACAACCTACAAACCGGGAGGGTTTACGGTGGAACGTACGACACGGGGGCATGTCAGACGTGCGATAGCTCGGTTTTCGAGCTTTACGACAAGCCTTAGAGTACAATTTACGATACTTGTGACGGCACTGTTTACAGGGCTCGCTATTACTATCATCGGCGTTGCGTCCTACATGGATGTCCAGGAGGCAGAGACGCTTGCCCTGGAAAAAGCGAACGGTGTAGCCGACACGATTGCAAGACTGGCCGTATTCCACCTCCGGGACCAAAGCCTTGCTTCCTTTGAAATAGAGCTTGAGGATATTCAGGCACACAGTTCAAATATTGTCATTCAAGTTCGCGACCACAAATCCACCCTTTTTATCGATGGCGACCCTTCAACACCGCGTATGGCGGACCGCCTTCCGACATCTTCCGAGAAAATTGCCGATAAAAGAAACGGACAAAACTCGGATCTGTCGTCGTCCACGATCAAACTCAGCATTCCTGTAGCCTTAGACGGAAAGACCATTGGCGCGGTTCACGTCTTTCACACCCATTCGGGTTGGTCCAGGTTCATAGGCCCAATCACGATACGCAATGCTTTTATTGCAGCATTTATTCTGTTCTTGGGCGTCCCCATCGCATTGCTGTTTGGGCGGCGCATTCTGGATCCAATTCAGAAACTGACACAAACCGCGTACCGGGTCAGCGAAGGTGACCTAGAGGCACCGTTTCCTGTCACGAGGAACGACGAAATCGGTGTTCTAGCACGGGCGTATCAAGAGATGGTTGGTACAATCCACGGCAACATGGAACGCATTAATCAACTGGCCTACATTGACCCGGTTACAGGGCTGCAGAATCGCACCCGTTTTAGAGACCAAGTCGGCGCTGCGCTCGAAGATGACGGCAGTTCAGATGGTTGCGTATTGTTCATCGATCTCGATCGGTTCAAGAAAGTCAACGACACATTCGGACATGACGTTGGAGATGCCCTTCTGGTCACCATAGCCGAGCGGCTGAAATCTGTTGTTCGCGATGCTTCATCCGCTGAGGAGAGTGTCGCTGTTGTCGACGTAACGCCCGTGTTTCCCGATCAATCACCCCGCAACACGCAAATCGCAAGGTTGGGCGGTGATGAATTTGCTCTGTTGATTCCTGAAGGTTCCACGAGCTACCAACCGAAGGCGATTGCAGAACGCATCATTGCTTCGCTGAGTGAACCAGTCGACGTGGACGGGAATTCGGTCATTGTCGGTGCGAGTGTGGGGATCGCGCTCTATCCTGGCGACGGTGCGGACGTATCAAGCCTGCTGAAGAACGCAGACATCGCCATGTACGAGGCCAAGGGCAAGGGCGGAAACAAGTTGTGCTTTTTCGATCACCGGCTGGACCGCCAGATCAAGAAACGGGCAGCGATAGAAAGCGAACTCCGTCGCGCCGTTGCGAACAACGAGCTCACTGTTTTCTATCAACCCAAAGTCGACTGCAAGACTTGGAAGACTGTTGGTGTGGAAGCACTGGTTCGCTGGATTCATCCTGTTCGCGGACTCGTGGGGCCTGATGAATTCATCGGCATTGCGGAAGAATCAGGCCTGATAAATCAGATTGGTGAGTTGCTTCTCAAGGAAGTCTGTCAACAGGCTATTCGGTGGGCAATCTCAATCCGTCCTTTGGAAGTGTCGGTGAACATCTCGATGGCCCAACTGCATCGGCCCGACTTTGCCGAACGGACGTTGAAGATTATTGAGCAAAGCGGCGTACCACACGAGATTCTTGAGTTCGAAGTCACTGAGTCCATGGCCATGACGGAATCCGACCTCATTGAAAAGATGATCAACCCGCTCCGAGCCGAGGGAATCCGGTTCGCTATCGATGATTTCGGAACGGGTTACTCAAGTCTCGCCCAACTTACAAAGCTCCCCTTTGATGTCTTCAAGATAGACCGTTCATTCATTGACGGCGTGATGAAGGATCATAACAGCCGGGTCATCGTAGAAACGATTCTCGCCATGGCCCAGAGCTTGAACTACAAAACCGTCGCCGAGGGCATTGAAACTTGGGAACAGGCTGAGTTTCTCACAAAGAACGGGTGCACTCTCGCACAGGGCTATTACTTCGCGAAACCCATGCCCGCACACAAATTTGAGGCCTGGCTTGCGGAAAACGAGGAGCTCACCGTCCGACAACTTATTGACAAAGCCGAAGGGTTTTAGGAGAGGCCCAGGACATAACCCAAGCACTCTCCAATTAACTCACTTTGACCAAATCTTGAATGACGACACGCGATTCGACCATGGGCCCAATGACTTGTTCGAGTTGTCAATCACGCGGCATTGACCCCCAAAACGAGGTTTGTCGCAGATCTGCAATATCGCTCGGCCGTAGTTTCTGAGGCCTCGAATGTTGTTGTTCCAACCGTCCGGCATGCGCGGGACGCTGGAGCCGGAACCGGCACAGAGCCGTACGCCCTTCCACTTTTTCTGCTTGAAGAAGCAGATCTGGTCAGAAGGATGCTGGACAATGCCGTTGTTGGGTTTCTTCCCGTTGGTAATGGTGTCAATCACATCGCTTGTCCTGACCTGAAACGAAGAAATCCGATCGTTCCAGCGATCGCCAACGTAAACCGTATCCTGTTCGAATATCTTGCAACGGCCTGCATACTTGAAGTTCTGGCAAACCTTTACCGCTACGTCCCGAGCGATCCGGACCGAAGAAATTCTGTCATTCCATCGCTGCGACAATTGCCTGGAATCGTCCCCAGGATTGACGCAGAAATGCCGGCCTTTGTAGTTTGCCTTGGTGTAAAAGCAGACCGCTCCACGGGCGTCCGCCTGACCGTCGCCGTCCAAAGGCTCGGCAGGTTCTCCCAGAACAATTCCGTTTGTCTTGATGTCGAAAGCGGAAATCCGGTTGTTCCATTGATCACCAACGTACTCCACATGACGATCGACACGAATGCAACCTTTGTTCATTCGCTTGCCATCGCACATCAACACGATTGCGCCGCGCGGAACCCGTATTGACGATGTGCGATTGTTTGCGGCATTCGGCATACGCTGAGGGAAACCGACCCTGGTTGTGCAGAATTCCGCCCCACGAAAATGGGATTCTGTATAAAAACAGACTTGGCCGGGTTTTACGGGATGGACTCCTACACGTTCGATCCGTGTACGCAGAGAGGAGATCCTATCGTCCCAACGGTCTCCCACATATGCGACATCGCGTGTGATCTTCTGGCAGCGGCCGCCCAGGCCCCGCCGTGTACACACCGTCACCGACGTATCGCCGTGAATTTTTACTGAAGAAATTCGGTCGTTCCACCTGTCGGGCAACCGATTGCGAACATCACCAGCTGGAACACATAATGCCCGTCCACCAAAATTTGGCTTCGGATAGAAACAGGCGCGGTTCTTGGCCAACGGCTTTTGCGGTTGGTTGCCGGCAACATCCTCATTGTCAGTTGACACCACGCGAAACGACGAAATGCGATCATTCCATCTGTCGCCAACAAACTCGCTGTCCTTGGCGAACTCACGACAGCGTCCTCCAAACCTCGCCTTTTCGCAAACTTGCACTGCGACAGCCCCACGTACCTTGAGTGACGAAATGGCGTCGTTCCAGTCCTGCCCGATCCGACGGTTGGCCTCTCCGGCTGTGGCGCAGAAGCGACGGCCTCGATACTTTGCATGCTCATAAAAACAAATGCTGTTCCGGGCTTGCGGTTTCTCTGCCACCGCCAGTTCCGAAACGCGGTAAGACGAGATCCGGTCGTTCCACCGATCACCGACAAACGCTGTATCCTTGTCGAATTCCCTGCACCGTCCCCTTAATCGCGAATTCTCACACACCTGAACGGCAACTTCCCCTCTGATACGAAGAGATGAGATGCTGTCGTTCCAGTTGGCAGGTACCTGACGGACAACCTCTCCGGCGTCGGCGCAAATCCGTCGGCCACGGTGATTGGCATGTTCAAAAAAGCAAACGCTATTGGCCGCTTGTCGCTTCGGCACAGACGCAACCTTGCCACGCGTTACGTGATATGAGGTGATCCTGTCATTGAACCGATCACCAACAGACCTCGTGTCCTTGTCAAATGTCTTGCAACGGCCATTAAGGTCACTGTCAGTACAGACCCGAACGCGGGCTCCCGGCTGCACGGATATCGATGAAATTATGTCATTAAACCCGTGAAGGGCATCAACTTGCTCGCCGATCGGTGCACAGACCCTGTCCCCTCTGAAATTCGAATGTTCGAAAAAACAAACCGCATCTTCCGAGGATTGTGCGGCTGCGGGTTCTATAGTGCTGT
>JAJFHC010000100.1 GCA_021775835.1 Hyphomicrobiales bacterium
TCATGCCGCCGGAGTCAAGCCGGTCTGCTCATGCCCCTCACATCAATCGCCACAATCGGCCACACAGGCTTTACGGCACAGCCTGTGTGGCCGATTGTAGTGCAAGGTCCAAACAAGCTCCGCGACACCGCCCCATGCTGAAACGCCTCAAGCCCGACCCCGTCCCCTCCATCAACCCGGTACCCGAATACCGTGTCGAGGGCCGCCGCAAGGAACTCTACGAGGCCACCAAGCAGGTGCTGCAAGTGCCCTGGATGGGCGTCGTGACCATGGCCCTGGCGGATTATCAGGAATTCTACGAGGTCCTCTGGCAGACCGCGCGCCCGATCATGCAAAGCGCTGAAGCCATTGAGGCCTGCCGGGTCCTCAGGGCGGAGATCGAAGCGGAAATCACAAAACTCAACCCGCCGAAACGCATTGGAACGCTGGAGAATATCGGTTACTCGCCGCGCGAAACCGACACCATCCGGCAGGCCATCGACGTCTTCTCCCACGGCAATTTTCTCTACACCATGATGGCAACGTTTTCGCGCTTGGCTCTGGAAGAGGGCAGGCTCCCCGATCACAAGGAGGCCAAAGCGTTCGACGGACGTCATGCACCAGATGTCGACGTGCCATTCGTCCTGGTGGAAGAACACCATGCCGACGATCAGACGAGACAGGTCTATGCCTCGATCCGCGAGACGCTCGGCCTGCCGTTCGTGAACACCGACTACCGGGCGCTGGCCCGCTGGCCAAGCTACTTCAGGATAGCCTGGGGCGATCTGGCACCGGTTGCCAAGACAAAACCCTACGAGGAAATTGTCGCCAAGCTGCACCACCGCTTCGTCGAGGAGGCCATTGCCCTGCCGAACCCGACGGGAGCGCCAGCAGATGCCTTAAAACAGGCAGCCGAGCGTTCCGCATCGCTCGCCGAGGTGCTGGAGGTAAACCGGCTGTTCCAGTGGCTGCTGCCGGGCCTGATCGTCAATGTCGCCTATTTCAGAGAGCAGCTCCGAGAAGATGGTGCCTGAAGCGGGAAGGTGCCGATATCAGGGCCAGCACCCGTTCAATGTGAACGCTCTACCGCGTTCCGAGCGTGTAATGCCGCCTTGCGAATGGCATCCGCCATTGCCGATACCAACGGTGCAGGCGCCTTGGGGTTGACAAGAATGGTGCGTTGCGACGGCTCAAGGGGAGGGAAACCATCCGCCGCTGAGAGCACTTTCATACCCGCTTCAAGATTGCTTTCCGGCAGCGCGCCGACCGCAAGCCCCGACCGTATGGCCGCTCTCACACTCCCGAAACTTTCACTCAGATAAGCAATCTTCCAGGTTCGGCCGGCGCGATCCAGGGCGTCGGCCGGCATGTCGCGCCACCAGCAGGTGCGATCGAGGATGGCCAGTGGAACCGGCTCGTCCCCCGCCAGACTGAAGGCGTCACCGCCAGCCCAGACCGTCGGTTCGGAAGAAAACACATCACCGTCGATCGCCGTTGATCCGGAACAAACGGCAACATCCAGGTCATTGTTGCGAACCGCATCGGCAAACCGGGACGTGCAGCCGGAACGGGCAAAGATCTCCACATCCGGATGGGTGTTGGCAAAATCGACCAGGACACGTTCCAGGATCGTGTCGTTGTAGTCGTCGGGGATGCCGACACGGATGCGTCCGCGAAGTGAACCGGCAAACAGCGCCCCGACCCGCTGCATTTCCGATAACGCCCGGGATGCAGCCGGTAGCAGTTTGCGCCCGTCTTCCGTGAGAATCATCCCGCGCGCCTGCCGCTCGAACAGGCGCACGCACAGGGTGTCCTCCAGTTTTCGGATCTGGACACTGACGGCTGACTGAGTTCGGCCCAGCATGGCTGCCGCGTGCGTTACGTTCTCACACTCGACAACAACCAGGAAGGTTTTCAAGAGCTCGCTGCTGGGAACTAAGCGTTCGATTTTATTCATGTCTCATATCATAACAATTCATTTTTTCGATAGCAACTCGATGGTTATGGTCCGGTCCCTGGCAAAGCAAAGGAGCTGGCATGACCCTGGAAACCGTAATATTTCTTATTGGAATTGGCCTGTTCGGAGGGGCCTGGAATGCGATCGCAGGTGGCGCGACCCTGTTTACCTTTCCAGCCCTCATGGCCGCCGGACTGCCGCCAGTCGTGGCCAACGCAACCAATTATCTCGCCATGCTTCCGTCCAACGCCGCCGCCCTGCCGGCGTACCGCCGGGAACTGAAAACTGTCGGCTCGGCGATCTGGCCATTGCTCGCGGTATCCGGGCTTGGGGCCATTGCAGGCTCAATCCTGCTGCTGTTTTCGGAACAGGCTCTCTTTGTTTCCCTGATTCCCTTTCTCATTCTCCTGGCGACCGGGTTGTTCGCTTTCGGTGAACGCATACGGCAAGCGCTCATTGTCCGGACACAGGGCCGGCCCACTGGATTTCTGCTCTACGGCGCGTTGTTCATTTTCTCCATCTATGGCGGCTACTTCGGTGCCGGGCTGGGGATTATTCTGCTGGCGATTGCCCAACTGATGGGCTTTGCCTCTTTTCACGTCGCCAACAGCATCAAGAATCTGCTGGCCACAAGTTTTACCATTCTGAGCATTCTGGTGTTTGGCGTCGGCGGTCTCATCGCCTGGCCGGAAGCCGCCTGCATGATGTGCGGCAGCACCGCAGGTGGTTTTCTCGGGGGCTGCTACGCGAAACTGGTAAATGAGAAGTTCCTGCGTATTGGCGTCATCGCCTTCGGCCTGGTGCTGTCGTCAGTCTACTTTTTTCGATCGTTTTAGAAAGGAAGTAAATTGCTTGCGGATTTGCGCTGGGCGATAAGTTTCTGTTGCATTCTTCCCGTCGCCTTGGCCCTCAAGGTGAAATGGCCCGCACGAGAAGACTGGGCCGGCGTCGTGACACTGGGAGTATTGTTCTTCGGGCTGTTCTTCGTATTTTACAATCTGGCGCTCGGGTACACGACCGCAGCGCGCGCAAGCCTGGCTTTTATCGACATTGCCGTTGCAGACCATGGTGGTCGGTGCGCTGCTGAGAATTGAACCGCTGACGGTGCGCAAAACAGCCGGTGTGGCGATCGCAACGCTCGGTGTTTTTGCAGCCCTTGCAACGGATGCAGCCTCGGCACCGCCCGGCGCCTGGCGCGGTGAACTCATCATGACCACGGCCGTCCTGTGCATGGCCTTCTACAACGTCTGGTCGCGCCCCTTCATGGACCGTTCCAGTCCCCTGGGCTTCCTGACCGTCGGCATGGGTGCCGGTGCTTTGGTTCTGGTTGTCATCGCTATCGCCAGTCAACGCATCGCCGTGCTTGGCGCTTTCGATACGCCATACTGGATCGCCGGGCTTTATCTGGGCGTCGGCGGCGGCGCACTCGCGTTCATTCTATGGGTGCTGGCCCTGAAACATGCCTCGCCAACCCGCGTTGCAAACACCATGACGCTAAACCCGATTGCCGCCGCCCTGCTGGCGGCCCAGCTTGTCGGTGAGCCGATCACGGTGAACCTGGTCGCGGGAATGGGCACAGTGCTAGCGGGTATCTGGTTGGCAACGACAAAGGCGGGCGCAGTTCATCAGTGATAACAACGGATCAACTCAGTCCTCACGCCCCGCTCTGCCGCCTGACCCGTGTCGTCGCCACGAACACCACCACGAACATCCCCGACATCAGCAACACAATCGTCGGTGCCGGGGCGCTGTCGATGTAGAAGCTTGCATAGACGCCGAAGAACGACGACACCACGGCAATGGCGAGCGCGATCAGCAGCATGCGCTCGAACCGGTCGGTAAGCAGGAAGGCGATGGCGCCAGGCGCGACCAGCAGGGCGATGGCCAGGATGATGCCGACCGCCTTGAGGGCGCCGACGATGGTCAGCGACAGGATCGAGAGCAGGCCGTAGTGCAGGAGCCGAACCGGCAGGCCGATGGCACGCGCCTGTTGCGGATCGAAGGAATGCAGCAGCAGGTCACGCCATTTCAGTGCGATGATGCCGGAAACGATAACGGCGATCGTGCCGCTCTCAGCGACGTCTCCCCAGGACACACCCAGCATGTTACCGAACAGGATGTGGTCGAGGTGAATGTCTGTGGTGATCTTGGTGTAAAGCACGATCCCCAGACCGAACATGCCCGAGAACACCACTCCCATGACCGTGTCTTCCTTGACCCGGCTGTTCTCCTTCAGGAAGCCCGTCGCCAGAGCACAGGTCATGCCGGCCCCGAAGGCGCCGATCGCCAGCGGTATGCCGGCGACGTAGGCGAGCACCACGCCGGGCAGCACCGCATGCGAGATGGCATCGCCCATGAGCGACCAGCCTTTTAGCACCAGGAAACACGAGAGCAGGGCAGCCGGCACCGCCACAAGAACTGAAATCACGAACGCCTGCTGCATGAAAGGCAGAATGAATGGAAACGACAGGGTTTCGAGGAAACCGTTCATGCCGGCAGATCCCCCCGTGGTTCCAGGACCGCGCGGCCCCGACGCCTGGCGGCGATCATGCCATGCTTGGGTGCGAGGAAGAATGCGGTCAGGAAAGCTGCCGTCTGCAGCACCACGATGACACCGCCGGTCGCTCCGTCGAGAAAATAGCTGATATAAGCGCCGACGAAACTCGATACAGCCCCGATGGCGACGCTGATCATGATCAGGCGCGGAAACCGGTCGGTCAGCAGGTAGGCCGTTGCCCCCGGCGTCACCACCATGGCGATCACCAGAAACGCACCAACCGTCTGCAGGGCGGCCACCGTGCAGGCGCTGAGCAGGGTGAAGAACAGACCCTTCAGAAAGAGCGGATTGAGACCGATCGAGCGGGCGTGGTTTTCATCGAAGAAGGTGACCATCAGGTCTTTCCACTTCAACATCAGAATCGTCAGCGAGACCCCGGAGATGATCACCAGTTGCAGGGTGTCGCCCGGCGTGATCGCCAGCACGTTCCCCAGCACGATGGTCTGGATGTTCACGGAAGTGGGCGACAGCGACACCATGAACAGGCCGAGCCCGAAAAAGGACGTGAAGATCAGCCCGATGATGGCGTCTTCCTTCAGTTTGGTGCGCTGGTTCAGGAACAGCATGGCGGCCGCCGCCAGGCCGCCGGCGATGAACGCCCCGAAGGCGAACGGCAGGCCGAGCATGTAGGCACCGGCAACGCCTGGCACGATCGAATGGGAAAGGGCGTCGCCGATCAGCGACCAGCCTTTCAGCATGAGATAGGCCGACAGAAACGCGCAGACTGCCCCGACCAGGGCGCTCACCCACATGGCATTGACCATGTAGTTGTAGCCGAACGGTTCGGTCAGGGCGGCAATCATGGACCACCGCCGCTTGCATCGTTCGGGGAAGCGTCCTGGTCCTCGGGCTGCTCGCCGTAGATCACGAACGGCCGTTCGTCGTCGGTCAAGACGGTCACCTGGCGCGTATCTTCGTCGTCGTGAAGATCGGCCCCGCCCAGAATGAAGTGGCGCAGGACACCGCCGAACGTCTGTTCGAGGTTGGACTGGGTGAACACATCTGCAGTCTTGCCGGCAGCCAGTACAGTTTGGTTGATCAGCACCGCCCGGTCGCAGAACTCAGGCACGGACCCCAGGTTATGGGTCGAGACCAGTATCACCCGGCCTTCGTCCCTGAGCGAGCGCAACAGGATGATGATGGCGGCTTCGGTTTTCACGTCGACCCCGGTAAACGGTTCGTCGAGCAGGATCACCTGGCCTTCCTGGGCAAGCGCGCGGGCGAGAAACACCCGCTTTTTCTGTCCGCCCGAAAGCTCGCCGATCTGGCGGTCGCGGTAGTCGCTCATGCCGACCCGCTCGAGCGCCGAATCCACCAGTTCCCGGTCGCGGGGTTTTGCGATGCGCATGAAGTTCATGTGGCCGTAGCGGCCCATCATCACCACGTCCTCGACCAGGACCGGAAAATTCCAGTCCACATCCTCGCTTTGGGGCACATAAGCCACTGTGTTGCGGGAAAGCGCCCGGCCGGCATCTTCGCCGAGCACCGATACTGACCCTTGCGCCAGCGGCACAAAGCCCATGATCGCCTTGAACATGGTCGACTTGCCGCTGCCGTTGACGCCTACAAGAGCGGTGATCGTGCCACGCGGTATCTCGAAGCTGGCATTGCGCAAGGCAGTATGACCATTGCGGTAGGTGACGGTGATGTCGTCGATCTCAAGCCCCGGCCCTCTTGCCGCATCGGTACCCGATGCAGCGATCGCCGGGGTGCTGATCTGGTTCATTGCGAAAGCGCCTTGGCAACGGTCTCGGATGTAACCCGCAACAGATCGAGGAAGGTCGGCACCGCGCCGTCTTTGTCCGTCAGCGAATCCACATAAAGCACACCGCCATATGCGGCCCCGGTCTCTCGGGCGACCTGTTGGGCGGGATCGGGTGACACCGTGCTTTCACTGAACACGGCCACGATATTGTTGGCCCTGACCGCGTCGATTACCTTGCGCACCTGCTGGGGTGTGCCTTGCGCATCGGCATTGATGGGCCACAGGTAAAGTTCTTTCAGGCCAAAGTCGCGGGCAAGATAACTGAAGGCGCCTTCACTGGTCACGAGCCAGCGCTTTTCTTCCGGGATCGCTTCGATCATCGCCCGGATCGGGGCCGTAACGGCCTTGATTTTCTCGCTGTAGGCCGCGGCATTCTTGTTATAGTTCTCGGCATTTGACGGGTCGTGTTTCACGAACGCCAGGCGGATGTTTTCCACATAGATCAGGGCGTCGGTGGGCGACATCCAGGCATGGGGATTGGGCTTGCCGGTGTAGGGTCCCTCGGCAATGCCCATAGGCTCGACACCATCGGATACAACGGCGCTGGGCACGTCGCGCAGATTCTGGAAGAACTTCTCGAACCAGAGTTCAAGCCTCAGGCCGTTCCAGAAAATGAGGTCGGCATCGAGGCCCTTGACGATGTCGCGCGGCGTTGGCTGGTAGTTGTGAATTTCAGCACCGGGCTTGGTAATCGATTCAACGACCGCCGCATCACCTGCAACATTCCTGGCAATATCGGCAATCACCGTGAAAGTGGTTATCGCCTTGAATTTCTTGGCGTGTGCGCCTGTGGCCGGCCACAAAATGGCGGCGGCCAGCATCAACGAAAAAAGACGTCCGCGTAGACTCATGAATAACTCCGCAGCCCTATGGCATCCATTGTAGTCAATGGAGTTCAATATCGTCCGGCGGGGCTTCTGTCAATGCAAATGCAAATCGTTCTCATTAAAAACTAGATGAAATTTGCCTGGATTTCATGCATCGTCGGCCTCTTGCAAGCAATTGGACAGGGTGGGAAACATGCCAAATCGGATAGTTGTGCCTTTCGATACATGGTCAATGCAGGTTGACGTGCCTGTGTCCCAACTGGTGCGGGAAGGGGGCTTTGCCTGGAGTTGCGGGCAATGTCCGCTCGACGCGGAGGGTCAGGTGCAGTTCAAGGACGACCTGCGCCGGCAAACCACCCTTGTGTGCGAATACATCGAGCAGATTGCCCAACGTGGCGGTCTGGATGCGGCGGCCATCGCCAAGATGATTGTCTATCATGTGGAAGGCATGCCCGGCGCCGGCGCCGCCATGTTGCAGATCCTGCGGCAGCGTTTTGGCGAGGTCCCGCTGCTGGTGCCCGTTGGCGTCCCGCATTTCTACTATGACGGGATGATGATCGAGGTCGACGTCTTCTTTGGCCCCAAAGTCAGACGCCTGCCGACCGCAACCGACGCCGAGACAGGCGTGAGCATCGAGGCGGTCGAAGGCGATGGCCTTGTATGGACCCTGTGCCGCGTTGCGAACACCGATACCGGCACAACTTCATCTGCAGAAAGAGCTGAGACGCTAGTGGAATTGCTTGAAGGGTACGGTGTGTCTTCGCGGCAATTGTTGTCCGATCATTGGTTTCTCCCGCCTGCCCAGAAGACTGGACCTGTACCGACGTTATCGCCAATTGCCGCATGCGGCCTGGTTTCCAATCAGGATGCGGCAGCGATTGTGTCAGACAACGCCGCCAACGACCTCGTTGGAGACCTGACATTCGTCTCCGGTGCGGCAAACACTGTTCAGACGGAAGCCGGTGGCAATGAACTTGCGACAACTGTTTGCAGGCGGTCCGACGGTTTCGCCTGGATCAGCACCTCGTGTGGCGATTCTGCCTTGGGTCTGGTGGAACAGACACGGGTGATGATGGTGGAAATAGAGCAGACTCTCACGCGGCAGGGCATGACGTTCAGCAATGTCGCCAAGCTGACGGCCCACTATGTGGGCGGTGCCACGGCGGATGAACTGCACGGAAACATGACCGTTCGTCACGGTTTCTACTCAAACCCCGGACCCGCATCGACCGGATTGCCGGTGGCCGGGCTGAACCATCCCGGCAGCCAGATATCGATCGACGTTGTCGCCCTTGCCTGAACCGGCAATCCTCATCTTTGCACCAGCACCGAACACTGGGCATGGCGGACGACCTTGGCGGCGACCGAGCCCAGCACATAGTCGCCCAGGCCCGGTTTGTGGGAGGCGACAATGATCAGGTCCGCGCCTTTGTCTTCCGCGACGGCGAGGATTTCCGGATAGGGATGGCCGACCCGCACGATCTTTTCGGTCCCGGAAGGCAGGTCGCCCTGATCGGCATATCGCCTCAGGCCGGCCGCTGCAAAATCGCGGGCTTTCTCATACGAATCAGGCGCGAGCCCGGCACTTACGAATTTCGGAACTTCGGGGATGACATAGAGAAGGCTGATTTTTGCATCACCGTCTTCACTATGCCTTTTGGCAAGTTCAACGGTTTCGCTGCCGCCGGCCGGGTGAGCCAGATCGATGGGAACCAGAATGTTCTTGTACATGATCACCTCACGGATTGTTCCGGTGGTTAATCTGGCGAACGTTCTGCGTCCTCGCCTTGATGCACATCAAGACAATGAATTCGGTGCAGAACGGCGATCCAGATACAACCAACGTCCCTCAAGGGCTTGACCTTGAGGCTCCTGCCTGTGAAGTCTCGCGCTGCCCCTTATACTGGAAGACAATGGATTACCGGCACACATGGACCCCCTGACGCAAGGCGCGCTTGGCGCGGTGCTGCCACAGGCGACCCGACGCAAGACCCACATTGGTGCCGCGGGCGCTCTTGGGTTTCTGTCGGGCATGGCAGCAGACCTGGATTTCCTGATCCGCTCGCCCACAGATACGCTGTTGTTCCTGGAGTACCACCGGCAGTTTACCCATTCACTGATCTTCATTCCTGTGGGCGGCTTGCTGATGGCACTCGTTCTTCATTGGATATTGGGGCGTCGCTGGAAGCTCGGACTTCTTCAGACGGCTTTGTTCTGCACCCTGGGATACGCGACCCACGGATTGCTGGACGCCGCAACATCCTACGGCACGATGTTATTCTGGCCGTTCAGCGACGAACGGATTGCCTGGCGGATCATATCCATCATCGACCCGTTGTTTACCCTGCCGATCGTCTGCCTTGTGGTCGTGTCGTGGCTGAAACGCAGTCCGGTATATGCGCGGGCGGGTCTCGTTTGGGCGGGCCTTTATCTGACCCTTGGCGTGATGCAGCATCAGGCCGCTGAGCGGATGGCCGGGGACATTGCGGCCGGCAGAGGGCACCAGCCGACCCGACTGCACGTCAAGCCGAGTTTCGCCAATCTGATTGTGTGGAAGTCAATCTATGAGGCGAACGGACGCTATTACGTCGATGCAGTCCGGGTCGGTATCGCGCCCAGGGTGTTCCCCGGTGACTCGGTGCCGACCCTCGATCTTGCAAGAGACTTTCCGTGGCTAAAGTCCGGATCGCAGCAGGCCAGGGACATAGAGCGCTTTCGTTGGTTCAGTGATGGCTATGTCGCAAAGGATCCCACGCGATCCGACCGGATCATCGATGTTCGATACTCCCTGGTTCCCAACGAGATAGCGGCCCTGTGGTCGATCGAACTCGTTAATGGTGCCGCCAAGTTCGCCCATGCCCGTTTCCAGAACCATCGTAACAACCCAAAAGAAAACGCAGCCAGGCTGTGGGAGATGGTATTCGGAAAAGGCATGTAAACGGGGTGCCTTCCGGGCTGGGTCGTGCTCACAGTTTGCCACTCTCCTCGCTCCGCCCTTGCGTTTTCAGAATTGTTCCACTTATTCTGAGACCATGGGTGAGAGCGGTGCAGCAGAAAGAACGGCACAGCCGGGTTCCAGGGCGGACTTGACCGCCTCGGTCAAGCAAGCGGCTCGGGATTTTGGTGGCGACGTTGTCGGCGTTGCGCCGGTGGAACGGTGGGACGCTCATGTGCCGGAAGGGCACCGCCCGGCAGACTTGCTGCCGGGCGCCCGCAGCGTTGTCGTCATCGGCGCGAGGGGACCGACTTCAGGGGCGTGGCGCAGCCCCAATCCAAGGGTGATGGAAGTCCTCGGTCTCGATTTCGCCAACGACCGGGCCATCGCCGCCCTGACAGGGTGGATCGAAAACGATCTGAAACTCCAGTCAATTCAGGCGCCCGGGTTGTCCGTTGCCGGTCACATGCCGCCCTTCAGTTACATGCTGGCCGCCGTTTTGTCCGGGCTTGGTACCAGGAGTTTTGCAGCAAACATCGTTCTCAATCCGAAATTCGGCCTGCTCTACTATTCCGCCTGCATCACCACACTGGATCTGGAACCGGATCCAATGCTGGAACAGGACGTCTGCCCGGCGCCCATGTGCGTGAAGCTTTACGAAGCCAGCGGCAAGACACCCTGTCTTGCAGTTTGCCCGGCGGAGGAGGGGG
The DNA here is from genome assembly GCA_021775835.1 of Hyphomicrobiales bacterium. The sequence continues at coordinate 10,731 of JAJFHC010000100.1, forward strand.
GCTGTCTCGACGGGACGATCGGGGACGATGGCCGGATCGAAAGCAACTACTATGATCGGGAGCGTTGCGTGTCCCGGGCAATGAATTTCGGGCCGGTCGCTTTCCAGAAAGTGCTGGCTGATCTTGTCTACGACCCGGACCCGGAGACGCGAAGGGCCAAGGTGCACTCGGACTTCTTCTCCCGCGCCTGTTCCGGTGTTGCCTTTTACAAGGAGAGCGTTGCGCAGTGTTTTGAATGCATGCGAGTCTGTCCTGTCGGCCGGCAGGAAAGGAAGCTGAAATGAACGCACCTGTTGCCGTCGAACCTGTTGATGAACACGGGACCCGGGTCAAGGCGCAGATCGAGGAAGCTGCCCGCAAGGCCGGCGCGCTGACTTTCGGTGTGGCTGATGCGGGCGCCTTCGACGCGGCCCCGGAGGGGCACAAGCCGGAAGACATACTTCCCGGTGCCCGGTCAGTCATCGTTGCAGGTGGTGCCAAACCGCGCAGTGGTGATTGGGCAAGTCCGAACTTCAGGCATCTGGAACTCAGCACCACAAGCGACCGGGTGACGGCACTCTGCATGAAACTCGCCCACATGATCGAGCGCGAACTGGGCTATTACGCCGTGGTCGTGCCCCCCGGGGTTGACGAAGGTCAGCAGCCGTTTCTGTCCCTGTCCCTTGCCGCGGAACTGGCCGGATGCGGCACAGCCTCTCTTGCCGGCCCGGTGTTGAATGAAGAGCACGGTTTTGTCTACCTCGGCGCCCTGATCACGACCCTGCCTCTGCCCGTTGACGGTCCGATGGATGTCCCCGTTTGTCCGGCGCCGGACTGTGTTGCCATGTTCGAGGCAGAAGGCAGGACCCCCTGCACGGCAATATGCCCAGCGGACGACGGTGGCTGTCTGGGAGGAAAAATCGAAGACGGGCGTTGGGCGGAGCGTACCTATGACCGCGCCCGTTGTACGGCACGAAGTTACAATTACTGGATACCATCTTTCCAGAAAGTGCTGGCAGACACCCTTGACGAGCCCAACACCGACAAACGGCGCATGATGATCAACTCAACCCTGTTTACCCGGACGCTCTGGTCCATGACCTATTCAAACATCAGTCAGGGCCAGTGCTTTGAATGCATCCGGGTCTGTCCAGTGGATGCCCGGAGCCGGGAATTGAAGTGAGGTGCTGATGAGCTATTTTGTCGATCCCGCCACCTACGAAAAATATCGCGAAGCCGTTCTGGAGATGTCCAATTCGGTGCAGATCAATCTTCCCGAACATCTGCCGCCGGATCAGCGTAAGCCTTGTCGCTCGGACAAGGAGATCGCCCACGTCCTTGGACTGGATGAACCGACCGTTCGCGAAATCCGCTGTGTAGCGGAGCGGGAGTATTACGGCCTTGATGAGTGGCAGAAAGCGCTCGCCTTCAAGGATGAGGCGTGTCGCGGATATGCGCGGCAGGGCCTGTCTTTTGTCACAAAGAAATACGTGAAGCGTTAGATGTTGACGATGGGCGCCGCTCTGGTGAGGGCGGAAAGACACTTCGGCCGGCAGACCGCGATGATTGAGGAGGACGGTGCCCGGTCAAGCTGGCGCGACCACATGGACCGTGTGGTCCGTTTGGCAGGGGCCTTGCGCAGCCTAGGTGTAATGCCCGGATCCCGCTTCGCCATTTTGGCGCCGAACAGTGTGCGGCAGGCGGAACTCATCCATGCCGGATACTGGTCGGGTGCTATCCCGGTTCCCTTGAACTTCCGGCTGGCGCCTCCCGAGATCGCGGCAATCCTCGACGAGTGCGCGGCCGGTGTCCTTTTCGTAGACGCCATGTTTCAGGCCGCTGCAGAAAAGCTCGTATCCGGCGGCTATCCCGGGCGCGTGTTTTTGCTGGGTCCCCATGAAGGCGAAGGTGAGGTTGAAGGCACAGATCAACTGGTCGCACAACACGATGGAATTGATCCATTTCCCGGCGGCGAACAGGATGAAGCGCTTCTGCTTTTTACCGGCGGCACCACAGGTGCCGGCAAGGGAGTACCACTCAGCCACGCAAACATCGTTTCCAACGGCATGCAGGTCGGACTGGCCTTGGCGGCTACGGCGCAGGACGCAATGCTGCACGTGGCGCCCATGTTTCATTCCGCAGACCTGCTCGGCACGGCAATCACGCTTGTCGGAGGAGCACACAGCTATCTCGCTCAACCTGCTCCGGACACATTTGCCGCCGCTGTGTCGGGCCGTGAGATCACCTTCACCATGATCCCTCCGGTCCTTTTGCACGGGCTTGTCCATGGTGGATTTCTTGATGGGTCCGCGTTCGAAAATCTTCGAGTGTTCATTTCGGGCGGCGCGCCGGTGCCGTTCGACCTGTTGGCGGCTGCCCAGAAGTGCCTGCCGAACGGCAGTATGGTCCAGGGGTACGGGCTCACGGAAACATCACCGATCCTGACCTTCATGCACCTGTGCCAGGCCCGGGCATTGACGGGCGGGGACTCGCAGGCGTGCCGGTCTGCAGGCCGGCCGCTGGCCGGGCTGGAAACAAGACTCGTCGATGAAAACTGGCTGGATGTGCCGGACGGTGAACCCGGCGAATTTGCGGTACGCGGACCAAACGTTTTTGGCCGTTACTTGAACCGACCGAATGATACTGCAGCCGCTTTTCGTGATGGTTGGTTTCGCACGGGCGACGTGGCACGGATCGACGACGACGGTTACGTTCATATCATCGACCGGACCAAGGACGTGATTATTACGGGTGGAGAGAACGTTTATTCCGCGGAAGTGGAGGCCGTGCTTTCAACCTGCCCCGAAATCTTGGAGGTGGCCGTGATCGGACTGCCCGACGAGAAATGGGGCGAACAGGTTACAGCCGTCATTGTTCTCAAGCCCGGCTCTTCCGAAGAGCCTAGTATTGTGGAGTTCTGCCGCGGGAAGATAGCGGGTTACAAAATTCCCCGACACTGCATTTTTGTTTCGGAACTACCCAAAAGTCCTCTCGGCAAGGTACTGAAAGGGTCTCTCCGGGAGACATATCAATGAGCATCCATAATTTTCGGCAGCGGCCAACATCTTGAGAATGTTCAAAGAGCCGGACAACTATTCTTCATGCCGCCTGTCGGTGAGGGCGGGGGAACCACGTCTCGAACGGCAGCTGGGCCAGCAGGGCGCCTGTAATCACCAGCACGCCGCCCAGGAGTTGGGAGGGAATGATCGGGGCACCGAACAGCGCTGCCATGATCATGACGTAGAACGGCACAAGGTTGTGATGCATCGATGTGAAGGTCACACCCAGCCGTTTCGCAGACCCGAACCAAAGCGCCGTTGCAAGCCCGACACCCAGCCCGCCGATCCAGATCATGAGGCCCACCGAGCGTATTCCGAAATCAAAGGTTGGCTCTACCAGGCCAAGCGCCAGGGCGGCGACCGCCACCAGGCTGCCGGTTACAGCGGCGGCGATGAACGTGAAGGCCGACTGGGCCACCACCGAAATGCCGGAAAGCTTCTCGGTGGTTTCTCGCGAATACCAGACAAACAGAACGACCGCCAAAAACAGTATCGGCTCGCCGCCGCGGATGTACACGGACCGGAGTCCGGCGCCGGGCTCCAGGCTCGCAAACTAACCGCCGACGACGGCCAGGACGATGCCGAGTGCGATGGGTATGGTGATTTTTTCACCTTTGGTGAAAAAACCGATCACGGCGGATATGACCGGCATCGTCGAGAGCAGGATGGCAGCCGTCACCGGGTCGGTGCTGCTTTGTCCCCAGACGAACAGGATGTTCGAGGCTGAAAGGATGCCACCGCCGATCCACCAGACCCGTCCCCATGGCGCGCTGTGGAAGTCCCGGGCACCGCCAGTGAGCAGCAGAAAATAGATCAGGAAAACAGCCGCGGTCCCGACCCGAAACGGGGTCAGCAGGAGCGGATGCCAGCTTTCGAGCAACTCCACTGTGCCGGGAAAGGTCGTCGCCCAGAAAATCATGGCGACGAACGCTAGCACATTGCCGCTTAAACGCTGGGACATCGCCCCCCACTCAAACCGTGACCGCAAAAAATGGCAGCCCCGGTTGCCGATCCTAGCCCCTGATGAAACGACACTATTACGCCGGGCGGAACCTGCAAGCTAAATTTGATGGCGCGCCGGGTCGGTTGTGATCTACCTTGGCAGTCTCAATCTTGGATCCGGAGTGCCGTGATGTCTTCCCAGACGCATCCAGACAGCAATCAACTGCCGGTCATCGACATATCCGGACTGGCCGAAGGATGCCAAGCGAGCCTTCAGGCGGTCGCCCGCCAGATCCGCGATGCGACGGACTTGAGCGGGTTTTTCTACGTCAGTGGACACGGCATATCCGACGGCACGATCGCCAACCTGCGCTCTGCAAGCCGTCAGTTCTTCGCGTTGGGCGATGAACAGAAGCGCAAGATCGCGATCAATCAGGTCAATCGAGGATATCTGGGGTCCGGTGAGGCGAGGATGAAGGGCGCCGAGTATACCGATCTGAAGGAGGTTTATTTCTGGGGCCGTGAGTTGAGCCCCGATGACCCTGACCTGCTGGCCGGTGTCGCCATGTGCGGGCCCAATCAGTGGCCTGACGAGCCGGGTAATTTCCACGCCTGCGTCATGGCATACAATGATGCCCTGCAAAGAGCTGGAGACCAAGTCCTCCGTGCAATCGCTGTAAGTCTGGGATCGGCACCGGAGTTCTTCGAACCGTTTTATCGCCGTTCCATGCTGCGCGGTCAGCTCATCCACTATCCGGCTCCGCCGCCCGATGCGCCGTCTGGCCAGTTCGGCGTCGCACCCCATTCGGACTTTGGGTGCATCACGCTGTTGCTCCAGGAGACCGCCGGGCTTGAGGTCCTTGCCCGCAGCGGCGAGTGGATTGCGGCGCCACCGCTGCCCGGCACCCTGGTGGTCAACATCGGCGATCTGCTGGAGCGCTGGAGCAATCTGCATTTGCCATCGACGCGCCACAGGGTTCGCAACACGACCGGTGACGGCCGTTACTCTATTGCCATGTTTTATGATCCAAGTCCGCGCGCCATCGTCGATCCCCGTGCCCTGTGCCCCGCCGAAGAGCCAAAATTTGAACCGATTGAATCGGCCGACTACATCCTCGACCGCAACAAGGCGTCGTTCGCGCATTTCGAGAAAGAAGCCTGAGCACCACCTCCCGTATCCCGCTCCAAAATTTATCTAGAGGGGAAGGGAGCAATGCTTAACGGAAATTAACCATGTTTTGGATCTCCGGCACCCGGTCTTCACGGTTTGCCTAGTCTGTTGTATAATTGCACAGTGGCGTATGGGTTGGCCTTTCGCGGGGGTGACGTCGGGGTACAGTATGAGTACGACAATATTCTTTGCGTTTGTTACCTGTGTGGCCTCCGTGCTGCTCTGGGGCGCATACATGTGGTGGCGCTATCGCTGGTGTGAACCGGCAAGCGCTGAACCGGACTCCCGTACCGATTTTTCCGACGTCGAAATTCCCGAACTCCACTTTTCCGATGATGGCAGGCGGGAACCGGCAGGTCTTGGTGATGAGCCGGAACTGACACCGCGCATTCGCTTCAAGGACCCCCTTGACAGCGACCCCCATTTCAACGTTGCCCATCGCCCAAACCCGAATTCGAAACCGAAACAGGAAAAACCTCCTTCTTCCCGAAAGAAGGTCGGTCCGCGCAAGTACTCGTTTGGTGTTTCTCCGAAGGACGAGGCCCCCTCCAAATCCAAACGGGTTGACGCCGACGCACACAAGACTCCCCAAGAAGGTCAGAAGGCACGCAAGCCCTTGCGTCAGGAGCCAGACGACATTGATGACACATCGCGTGCCTGGCCGCCGGTGCCGGATTTGCCGCGTCCTCCGGAGAAAAAAGTAGCGAAAGTCCCGACGCCCCGAAAAGTCCCGGCATCCTACAAAGTCCCGGCATCTCATAATGCTCCGGCGCCAAAAAGAGCCCTTGAGGCAGGGCCGCCTGCCAAACGTCCCGCCAGGCCTGTGCCCCCGACTGCCGTAAGCGCCGTGCCTGCGGAAGGCGCAAGCCCACCCCCCAGGCGCGGGCAGAATCTGAGACAGATTCTGGAGCCCCTCGGCGGCAAGCGGGGCAGCATCACGGTAGGTCAGCAGATTGTCGTGCGTTCCTTGCTAGGCCGTCCGGCGCCGGAATGGATGTCGGACACTCAGGCTGCAACGTTGCTGAGTGTTCGTTTTTGTTGCGAGCACCTTCTGGCCGGTGTGATGGGGGGGTATGGTGACACAGACGTTGATCCCATTGTCTTGCGGCGGCTGACTGTTCTCGTTGTCGCCGACAAACAAGCCCGCGAACAGGTGGTACAGTGGGACGCGCAGCGGACGCTCAATTCGGACGGCAATCCGGTTTTCCGTCAACGGGATCCGAAAACCGTGAGAATGATAGAGCGGCTTGCCCGCAGGCTTCTCGATGAAGGAAATCCCGATGTTGGTCCCGGTTCACCGTCTCCCGGCGGGCCCGGGTCTGTCTCTGCATCCGGCAGCGTTTTGTAAGACCGGCTGATGCGGTAACCTCGCCTTGCGTTACACCATGGCAATGACGTCGATCTCGATCACCATGTCCTCATAAGCCAGATAAGGCACGGGCACGCCGGTGGAAACCGGCCAGGGCTCGCGGTAGTAATCCGACCGGATCGCAACATTCTGGTGGAACAGGTCGGCACCCGTGGCGCCTGCATAGAATGTATTGACCCGCATGATATGTTCCGGCCCCAGGCCGAGTTCGGCCAGGACCTTATCGATATTCTGCATGGCTGTGTGGGTCTGGGCCGCCATGTTGCCCGGGTCGATCACGTCTGCATCTGCAGTGAGGGAGACCTGTCCGCCAAGAAAGATCATGTCGCCGACCTGCAGCCCGTGTCGGTAGGGCAGGTGAACCGGCCAGTCCCAGTGATCGGTCGGCCACACGCCGCGTCGCGGCAGCCGTGATCCGTCGAGCCCGCGCATGGCAAAAACGTCCGAGCGCACCATGAGCCCGTCCTGAGCCAGCCGGCGGACGGATATGCCGGTGGCGGCCGGCCCTGGCTCCTTGTAGAAGCCCGCCCGCACGAGGGCTGCTTCTTTCCAGTCTTCCATGACGCCCGGTTCCACATTGAAGACATTGGCCTTGACCGCATCGTGCAAGTCCGCACCGAGTTGTCGCAGGAGCCGGTCGAGTTTGCCCAGCGTCACCCGACTCTGGTCGACCAGCTTGTGGGGAAACGCGATGCCATCGCCGGCCAGGGCGGTCTGGGCGCTGGTGAAAATCATCTCGCCACACCGCAAGCCCTGACTGAACGCTGCAGGCAACGTTGCACCATCGGGAATCCAGGCGGCGGTGCGCGCCAATCGCTCGCCATTGTGTCCGCGCATGGCAATGCCTTCGATTTCGATCAGCATGTCCTCGTAGACGAGTCCGTCAAGCGGTACCAGCGAGACCGTCGGGCCCGGGCGTCCGTCTGAAGGTATGGTCGCCGCCATGGCGTCGAGAATCTGACATTCGTCCACGTCGTGGTCGCCCAGAACGTAAAATGCCCGCAGACTGACAAGGTCGCTCATCTCTGCGTTGAGTCCCTTGAGGACGCGGTCCACCCCCTCCATGCAGATGCGGGTCTGGGCGTCGAGGTCGCCGGGTCTGGTCGGACGGATGTCGTCGTCAAGATCCACCTGTCCGCCGACAAACAGCATCTCGCCGCAGGCCAGTCCATGACTGTGCCTGATCGGCACCCCGATCGAGAAGTGATCTTGCGGGTGATAGCGCCGGCGTGGAAGCATTGTGAATTCCTCTAGGTCCGGTTCATGTTCGCATCAATGGTCACTGGCATTGTTGCGGCACGGTGACCATGAACATGCCGAGCTGGGCCATTTCATCGGGTTTCATGGCACCCTGCAGCCTGGTCGCCTCGCTTGGGTCCTTCTTTACGGCGGCGATCAGCCAGCCGCGCTGGTTCTCGTTGAACTCCTTCATTGCCCGGTCCGCCAGGCAGCCGCAACTGCTGGCGGGCAGGAAGGCTTGTGTCTTGCAAGCGGCTTCGATGTCGTCGCGCTCATCCGCCATGACCGGCCCGGCCATCAGCAATGCGGCGATCACGGCGCCACCCAGAAACCCCATAGCTTTCATTGTTTTCTCTCCCTGAATTCAGTCAGCCCACCAGGGGGCTCACGGATGATACTGAAACTACGCGAACGGTCAAACCCGGAGCGAGAACACATATACGCGGAGCCAAGAAGTGATGACCTGTAGCTTGATGACCGTGAACGTGTTCGTGGTCCGCGCCGAAAAAGTGATTGCTCAGATTTTGGTTTTATCCGGCACAAATGTTGCGACAGATGCCAGGAAACTTGCACCGCCTGCAATATCAGCTTCCATGGCGGTCTGTGC